>NZ_CAJLNI010000065.1 GCF_905207935.1 uncultured Haemophilus sp. | reverse complement strand
GAAAGTGATTTAAGAATATAGCTTACTTTTTTCTCTGTATATATAGACAAAAAGCTTGCGAATTTTATACTTTTTGAGCAAACTTGCAAGTTTTCGATGAGCATTCTAATAAGTACGTTATATTCTCTTGAAAAGGTAAACATTATCATTCACATGCAATTTTGTTTTACGTATAATCTAAGAAACTCTCAAATAGTTTTAGGTCAAGTTTACGCGTTAAGCGGTATTTTATATTGATAAAATATCAGTTAAATGAGGTTTATTATGAAAATCGGTTTTCATTCTGTGTTACTTGGATTAGCGTCATGTATTGGCATTCAACAATCTGTGATAGCGAGTCCTCCTCCGTCTTCTCAACAATCAGTATCTACTGAGTCCGCTGAGGCTTTAAAACAACAATTTTCAATCGCTTTAGCCAAACAAGAAAAGCAACAAGTTTCGATTTTACAGAAAAAACTCACCGCACTTTTTTCTTTACCTCCTCAATTCCTAGATAATCAGATCCAAATAAGCGAAAAAATCCTAACTCGCATTTTTAAAACAGATAAAAATCTCACTCCTAAATTTCTTGATTACTTATACTTTGAGCCGATAAATACTGGCGATGCTAATTTAATTCAGGAAATGAAGAAAAACTTATTGGTGTCTTTTTTAGCGAATGAGCAGGCAAAAATTTATATTCGTCAAACAGATAATTCGGAGCAATTTGTTCAGGCTTTACTAGAAAGGGGAGCCAAACCAGATCAAATTATATTATTGTCTTTGGATGCTAAAGGCATATTTCAAAAAATTATTGAACAGATGCGTCAAGATTTTCCTAATCAAACAACTTTTTCTATTACTGAGAATCGAGTGAGTTTGATAACCCCTTCTTCTGAAATTAAGCCCCGCCTCGCTCTAGCCAATATGATGTTTGCTCGCCAATTTAAAGGGGTGGAGGTTGATGATTTTTCGTATTTAGATCAAGCACGTGAAAATCTTCAACACAATAACTATGCTATTCGTTATAAGACTTTCCAAGCAATGCTTGAAGGCTTAAATTAATCCGTTTACTCACAAGGAGCCATTATGTTTTTATCTAAAAAATCAGTTACCTTTGCAGTTAGTGCGTTAGCAATGCTTTGCTCAGGTGCAGCCTTTGCTAAAGAAGCGCCGCAAGCACATAAAGCTGTGGAGTTAAGTATCTTACATATTAACGACCACCATTCTTATTTGGAACCGCACGAAGCAAGAATTAATCTAAATGGTCAACAAACAAAGGTTGATATTGGCGGTTTTTCTGCTGTGAATGGAAAACTTTATGAGTTACGTAAAAAGTATAAAAATCCATTAGTGCTACATGCTGGTGATGCGATTACCGGTACGCTGTATTTCACACTTTTTGGCGGTTCCGCTGATGCGGCTGTCATGAATGCTGGTAATTTCCATTATTTTACTTTGGGTAACCATGAATTTGACGCGGGTAATGAAGGTTTATTAAAACTACTCGAGCCATTAAAAATTCCAGTACTTTCAGCCAATGTTATTCCTGATAAAAATTCAATTTTATATAACAAATGGAAACCTTACGATATTTTCACTGTGGATGGAGAAAAAATTGCCATTATCGGTTTAGATACCGTGAATAAAACGGTTAATTCATCTTCACCAGGTAAGGATGTGAAGTTCTATGATGAAATTGCTACCGCACAAATTATGGCAAATGCGCTAAAACAACAAGGCATTAATAAAATCATTTTACTTTCACATGCAGGAAGTGAAAAAAATATCGAAATTGCTCAAAAAGTAAATGATATTGATGTGATCGTTACTGGGGATTCACATTATTTATACGGAAATGATGAATTACGTGGTTTAAAACTTCCAGTAATCTATGAATATCCGCTTGAATTTAAAAATCCGAATGGCGAACCGGTATTTGTAATGGAAAGTTGGGCTTATTCTGCTGTTGTGGGTGACTTAGGTGTTAAATTCAGTCCTGAAGGTATTGCGTCTATTACTCGTAAAATTCCTCATGTGTTAATGAGTTCTCATAAACTTCAAGTGAAAAATGCGGAAGGTAAATGGACTGAATTAACAGGCGATGAACGTAAAAAAGCGCTTGATACTTTAAAGTCAATGAAGAGTATTTCACTTGATGATCATGATGCAAAAACAGACATGCTTATTTCAAAATATAAAAGTGAAAAAGATCGTTTAGCACAAGAAATTGTTGGCGTCATCACCGGTTCTGCAATGCCGGGTGGTTCAGCAAATCGTATCCCAAATAAAGCAGGCTCAAATCCAGAAGGTTCTATTGCAACGCGTTTTATTGCAGAAACAATGTATAACGAACTCAAAACAGTGGATTTAACCATTCAAAATGCAGGCGGTGTTCGTGCGGATATTTTACCAGGCAATGTAACCTTTAATGATGCTTATACTTTCTTACCTTTCGGGAATACGTTATATACCTATAAAATGGAAGGTTCGTTAGTGAAACAAGTGCTTGAAGATGCGATGCAATTTGCTTTAGTTGATGGTTCTACAGGGGCATTCCCTTATGGCGCGGGCATTCGTTACGAAGCGAATGAAATACCAAATGCGGAAGGTAAACGTTTAGTCAGCGTGGAAGTATTGAATAAACAAACCCAACAATGGGAACCAATTGATGATAATAAACGTTATCTCGTTGGTACTAATGCTTATGTAGCTAGCGGTAAAGATGGTTACAAAACTTTTGGTAAATTATTTAACGATCCGAAATATGAAGGCGTTGATACTTACTTGCCTGATGCGGAAAGTTTCATTAAATTTATGAAAAAACATCCGCACTTTGAGGCTTACACTTCATCAAATGTGAAATTTAATGCTTCTAGTGATGCGTTACCTAAAAAATAAAAGCTAAAATATATTGAAAATAGCGCGTATTTAACACTCGATTTTATACCTCAGGCAAACCCACTTTATAGACCATCTGGTAAAGGTGGGTTTATTTTTTGTCGTTTTATCTCTTTCTATTACATTTCACTTTAGATTGCCATTCAAGCAGTCAGTTTCGTAGAGTTTTTACCATTACCTCATATTAATAAAGTCTGAATTATAAAAAGCGTAAAAAAGCCCATAGCACAAGGGCATTTTCTTGATATTTTGTGCTTGCTTGCATGTGTACTTTCGACGAACCTCTGCAATGGGCATAACTATGTCTATGGTGTTGTTCTGCTTCCGTAAAGTTATGCTCAACCATTTTTGCTAGACGTTTGTAGAGTTTTTCCCTTGCTCCGATGACTTAACTGCATTGGCATTTTGAGTAGTGTAAAAGCGCATTTTGTTCAACAACGTGCCGATATTGTAGAAATGGAAGGAAAAATTTGGCTCAACCTCGCCAATCCTTTAACCTTACTTGGTGTGCATGGTTATGATGAACCTCCACACATAACCGATTGTAAAATTAAAATTTTTATTTCATCTGATTTAGATGATCAGACGTTTGATAAGCTTACTGAAGCTGCATTAAGAAATTGTTTTATCTACAACACATTAAATAAAACGTTTTCTTTTACTGTCTTGTTTGAGCAAGTTTTGTAATTCATTATATCAGTTAAAAATACGACTTAAATTAAATACCATCAACATTTTCCTAATTTGAAATAATTGGTATTTTTTTTATACCATAAATGCACTTTTGGAAACAATCCACTCAAATCCTACTGAGCGTTTTCTTCAAAATCGCACTTCTCCGTGCTATCATTTGCGATGGTTCCATCTCACCATTTAGGGCTTAAGGCCTTATTTTATTTAATCTGATTTTATTTTTATTCACTTAATTTTTAAGGGGGAAGCGTTGTCTTTATCTAAATTTATGGAAAAGCAAACGTCGTTCAATCCTTTAGTGATTGGTGCAACGTTATTTTTTGTGGTGTTGCTTGTCGCGATGATTTTAATCGCACCTGAACAAACACAAACTTTATTAAATGCTGCTAAATCGGGCATTTTTGCCAACTTTAGTTGGTTTTACGTATTAGCATTCTCAGTATTTTTGGGCTTTTTAGTCATTTTATCAGTCAGTAGCCTAGGTAATATCAAATTAGGCAATGATGAAGAAGAGCCTGAATTTGGTTTTCTGTCTTGGTTGGCGATGTTATTTGCTGCCGGTATGGGGGTAGGGTTGATGTTCTTTGGTGTAGCAGAACCATTGACGCATTACTTATCTGATATTACCACAGGCAGCGCAGAGCATAAGCAACAAGAAGCCTTGTTACACACCTTATTCCACTGGGGAATTCATGCCTGGGCGGTGTATGGCACGATTGCGTTGGCATTGGCTTACTTTGGATTCCGTTACAAATTACCTTTGGCATTACGTTCTTGTTTCTATCCGTTATTGAAAGAGCGTATTAATGGCAAGTTAGGCGATCTTATCGACATTATGGCGTTACTTGCCACCTTATTTGGTGTTATCACAACATTAGGTTTTGGTGCATCACAATTGGGTGCAGGCTTACATCAATTAGGCTGGATTAGCGAAAATAGCTTCAGCTTGCAAGTTGTCGTAATTGCCGTGGTAATGAGTTTAGCGATATTTTCCGCGATTTCCGGTGTAGGGAAAGGGGTAAAAATCTTAAGTGAGCTGAATTTAACATTAGCTTTCTGTTTGTTGATTTTCGTCTTAGTGGCGGGGCCAACACTTTATTTATTATCCGCTTTTAGCGACAATATCGGAACTTATCTCAGCAACTTAGTCCAATTAAGCTTCAAAACCTATGTTTATGAACAAGAACATACTGGCTGGTTTAGCGGTTGGACAATTCTGTATTGGGCATGGTGGTGTTCTTGGGCACCATTTGTCGGTTTATTTATTGCGCGTATCTCGAGAGGACGTACCATTCGCGAATTTATTTTTGGCGTGTTGGTGATTCCTAGCATGTTCGGCATCTTGTGGTTTACCGTATTTGGTAATACGGCCATTTGGTTGAATGATGGTGAAGCTGCAGGTACGTTAGGGCAAATGATTTCCTCGCCTGAAACGTTACTCTTTAAATTCTTAGATTATTTACCGCTTTCTGGTGTGACGGGTTTAGTGAGTTTGGTGGTGATTTCTTTATTCTTTATCACCTCAGCAGACTCCGGTATTTATGTATTAAATAACATTGCATCACGTGATAAAAGTCTTACTGCACCACGTTGGCAAGCAGTGATGTGGGGTGTATTAATGTCAGTTGTCTCCATTGTTTTGATGCAATCAGGCGGTTTGGCTAATCTACAGGCAATGACGCTATTAGTGGCGTTACCTTTCGCCATGTTGATGTTGTTGATGTGTTTTAGTTTATGGAAAGGCTTGAATGCGGATAAAAAATATTTTGATACCAAAGTTAATCCAACCAGTATTTTCTGGACGGGAGATAAGTGGAAAGAACGTTTAGAACAAATGATGAACCAAACGCAAGAAAAAGATATTTTACGCTTCCTTAAACATACGGTATTACCGGCTATGCGTGAGCTACGCCAAGAATTAATTGGTAAATATGAATTGAGTGTGCAAATTAACACGTTATTTGAACAAGATGAGCCTGCAGTGGAATTGGTCATTCAAAAAGAATCAATGCGAGACTTTATGTATGGGGTGAAATCTATTGGTCGTGAGGTGTCAGAGCAATTAATTAATGATGATAACTTGCCACATATCCAACATAGTATGACCTATGAGCCATACACCTATTTCTTTGATGGTCGAGTGGGTTATGATGTGCAATATATGGATCAAGATGAATTGATTGCCGATATGTTGAAACATTATGAGCGCTACTTAAGTTTGTTAGATGATGTGGGTCAAGAATTGATGGCACACGAACAAACAGAACTGGCTGAATAATAAGACTAAAGTGCGGTTGAAAATCCTCTAAATTTTTAACCGCACTTTTTATCTTAAAACAAATATGAAGATACAAAATACTTTCAAAGCAAATGTTATTTGGGGCAGTTTAGGTTTTAGCTTAGCTATTATTGCAGCCCTTTTATTTGATACGCAGCAAACGATATCTTATCTTGCTGCGGCGAAAGCATTTATTTTCTCTCAATTTAGCTGGTTTTATATTTTACTGAGTGCATTTTTTCTGTTCTTTTTACTTTTCTTGGCGTTAGGACGATACGGCGATATTAAACTCGGGAGTGATGAGGAAGAACCAGAGTTTAAATTAGGCTCTTGGATTGCGTTACTTTTTACCTCTGGAATTGGTATTGGCATTGTTTTTCTCGGTGTTGCTGAACCGCTTTCACATTTTCTTTCACCAATAGGTGAATATGAGAAAGTTCGAACGGCATTATTTTTTAGTATTTTTCATTGGAGTATCAGTGCTTGGGCTATTTATGGATTAATCGCACTTACGATTGCTTACTTCGGATTTCGCTATAAATTACCGTTTTCTTTACGTTCTTGTTTTTATCCCTTACTGAAAGAAAAGATTAATGGAAGAGTCGGGGATATCATTGATATTCTCGGAATTTGCACTACCTTATTTGGCGTGGTCGCAACCTTAGGTTACAGTGCAATTCGGTTGGCGGCAGCGTTCCATTCAATGCATTTATTGGATAACTCACCGTATTTGGTTCCCCTTATTTTAGTGAGTGTTTTTATCATTGCTATCTTAATTTCACTGCAAGGGATTGCCAACGGGTTCCGTATTCTTAGTGAGCTTAATCTAGGCGTCACATTTCTCTTTATGCTACTGGTTTTGCTATTCGGTCCGACGATATATTTAATTTCTGCGTTTACAGAAAATATTGGCACCTACTTAAGCGGTTTAATTAGAGTCGGCTTCAAGGCTTATGCCTATGATGTAGAACATCTAGATTGGTTTATGGATTGGACGGTTTTTTACTGGGCATGGTGGTTTTCATGGGCGCCAGGCTTTGGGATTTTTATCGCACGGATTTCTCGCGGACGAACTTTGCGGGAGTTTATTTTCGGCGTATTGATGGTGCCAAGTTTATTCTTTGTTTTATGGTTCACAGTATTTGGAAATGGGGCCATTTGGGTTAATGAACATCTTGCTAAGGGGGCATTAGGTCAAGCTGTAAATAATGTGGGATCACTTCTTTTTGATTTTTTGAGTTATTTACCCTATTCCGGTTTAACTAAAACGTTAGCTTTATTTATTATCACACTCTTTTTTATCGTCACCATTAACTTTGGTATTTATACGCTTAATAATATCGCAATTGAAGACAAAAGCCAGGTTTCACCTCGTTGGCAATCTATGTTTTGGGGTGGTTTATTGTCAGCAGTTACATTTGTTCTTTATCTTTTTGGCGGTATTGAAATACTACAATCAACGATGTTGTTTTTCTCTTTACCCTTTGCTCTGTTGATGTCTGTGATGGCATGGAGTTTGTTGAAGGGCTTACGATTTGAACGTCAATATTATTCCACAGAGGTTTCAGATTTGTGGACAGGTGCAAACTGGCGTAGTCGTTTAAGACAGTTAGTGATTGAACCTAAGCGAGATGATGCCATTTTACATTTAAAAACAACGGCGCTTTTGGCAATGAGAGAGTTGCGCCAGCTACTCATTGGTACCTATGGTTTAAATGTGACCTTACAGAAACATTTTGGTCGTGATAATAATCAACTGGTTCTTTCTATTGAAAATGGATTAGCAGAAGATTTTTTTTACCAAATTACCTTGTTTGAGAGGGCTGAGCCTGAAACAGCACAAGTTCATCATGCATTAATGGTTTCAACAAATATGCAATTGGAAGGCTATCCTTTGAATATCACAAAGGAAGAGGATTTGATCGTGGACATCTTGCAATGTTATGAGCGATACATGAGAGAACTGGATTTTGTTATTTCATAATTTCTGTTTCATGAGTAAACAGAACTGGCTGAATAATAAGACGAAAGTGCGGTTGAAAATCCTCTAAATTTTTGACCGCACTTTTAAAATTACCTCTTGAGACAAATGCATAAAAAGAGTATATTCAAGCCCAAATTTTCAATTTAATTCTAACGGAGTTTTTCTATGTTTGGTTTATCCCCAGCACAAATGATTATTTTATTAGTCGTGATTTTATTAGTATTCGGTACAAAAAAATTACGCAATGCGGGCTCTGATCTTGGCGCAGCAGTAAAAGGCTTTAAAAAAGCGATGTCTGATGACGAGCCGAAAAAAGATGCGGAATTTACTCAAATTAAAGACGGTACAAACACCGCTGAAAAAACTGAAACTGTAAAAGATAAAGAACAGGCATAACCGTGTTTGATATTGGTTTTTCCGAACTTGTTTTGTTGATGCTTGTGGGCTTAGTAGTACTAGGCCCTAAGCGTTTACCTGTGGCTATTCGCACGGTAATGGGCTGGGTGAAAACGATCCGTGGATTGGCAGCTAATGTTCAAAATGAATTAAAACAAGAGCTTAAATTGCAAGAGTTGCAAGATAGTATTAAGAAAGCGGAACAACTTAATCTTAAACAGCTTTCCCCAGATTTAAGTAAAACCGTTGAAGAGCTGAAAGAGCAAGCCCAAAAAATGCGTGCAGAGCTAGAAGAAAAAGCGGCTGCAGCAGGCACAACGGTGGAAGAGCAAATTAAAGAAATTAAAAGTGCAGCTGAAAATCCGCCTGATTCTGCGGAAAAACTTGAGGTAAACTCACAAGAAGCAGAAAAAACAGTTAAAACCGCATCTACAGAACATACAGAGAATGAAACCGCTGAGGTTTTGGAATCTGAAAAAACAGAAGTGGATTTGACCGCACTTGAACCTCATGAACAAGCTGAATTAACTGAGCGTTTATCCGATTACTATTCGCCGGATGATGTGGAGCTACAGCCAGCACCCAAATCTGAAGCGAAGTCCTAGAGAATAATTATGAGCAATATGACGGACGATTCCCAACCGTTAATTACCCATCTTGTTGAACTCAGAAACCGCTTATTACGTTGTGTAATTTGTATTTTAGTGGTTTTTGTGGCGTTGGTTTATTTTTCTAATGATATTTATCATTTTGTCGCCGCACCTTTAACAGCAGTGATGCCAAAGGGCGCGACCATGATTGCGACTAATATCCAAACGCCTTTCTTTACGCCAATTAAATTAACCGCGATTGTTTCGGTGTTTATTTCTGTACCTTATTTGCTTTATCAAATTTGGGCGTTTGTTGCACCAGCACTGTATCAACATGAAAAACGTTTAATTTATCCGTTATTATTTTCCAGTACAGTTTTATTCTATTGCGGTGTAGCGTTTGCTTATTATGTTGTTTTCCCTTTTGTGTTTAGTTTCTTTACGCAAACTGCACCAGAAGGGGTCGCTATCGCAACAGATATCAGCAGTTACCTTGATTTTGCACTCGCATTATTCTTGGCTTTCGGTGTGTGCTTTGAAGTACCCGTTGCCATTATTTTGCTTTGCTGGACAGGTGTCACAACCACGAAAGCATTGGCGGCAAAACGCCCTTATATTATTGTGGGAGCATTCTTTGTTGGTATGATCTTAACGCCACCAGACGTGTTCTCTCAAACTTTACTTGCTGTACCAATGTGTCTTCTCTTTGAATTAGGCTTGTTAGTTGCACGTTTCTATCAACCGAAAGAGGATGAAGAAGAGACAACTGATGAGGAAAGTGCGGTAGAAAATCAGGGTGATTTGAATCACAAAGATTAAGAAAATGGGCGTAGGTGATACGCCCTTTTAACATCATAAAAACAGGAAATATTATTATGACTCAACAAATTTTAGGCGGTTTTCCAACCCGTCGTCTTCGTCGTTTACGTAAACATGATTTTAGTCGCCGTTTAGTGGCAGAAAATACTTTAACCGCGAATGATTTAATTTATCCGGTATTTATCATTGAAGGTGAAAATCATCGTGAACCAGTTCCTTCTATGCCTAAAGTTGAACGTTTAACGATCGATCAGTTATTAATCGAAGCAGGCCTTTTAGTGAAATACGGCGTGCCAGTGATTTCATTATTCCCTGTAGTTGAGCAAGATAAAAAATCTTTAATGGCGGATGAGGCATTTAACCCGAATGGTTTGGTACAGCGTGCAGTGAGAGCATTGAAAGCCGCTTATCCAGAATTAGGTGTATTAACCGATGTCGCACTTGATCCTTATACACTACACGGACAAGACGGGATCATTGATGAAGAAGGCTATGTCTTAAACGATATCACAACAGATATCCTGATTAAACAGGCTGTTTCACACGCTGAAGCAGGTGCTGATATTGTGGCTCCGAGTGATATGATGGATGGACGTATTGGTCGTATTCGTCAGGCATTGGAAGAGAATGGCCATATCAACACGCAAATTATGGCGTACTCAGCGAAATATGCGTCTAATTATTATGGTCCATTCCGTGATGCAGTCGGTTCTGCGGGTAATCTGAAAGGTGGGGATAAGAAAACTTACCAACTTGATCCGGCAAATGGTAATGAAGGTTTGCAAGAAGTCGCACTTGATTTACAAGA
>NZ_CAJLNI010000064.1 GCF_905207935.1 uncultured Haemophilus sp. | reverse complement strand
AGGCGAATTCAGATAATTCTTGAGAAATCAGCGTGACCATGCCGGTATCATGTGGGCGTGGGGAGACTTCATTGAAGATAACCTCATCACCACATACAAACATTTCCACCCCGAAAATGCCGCGACCACCTAATGCAGTGGTAATTTTTTCTGCCTCGTCTTGTGCTTTTTTCAAGGCCGCTTCAGACATGGCTTGTGGTTGCCAAGATTCGCGATAGTCGCCATCTTCTTGACGATGGCCGATTGGCGCTAAGAAGCTGGTGCCGTTGATGTGGCGAACGGTGAGCAAGGTGATTTCATAATCGAATTTAACAAACCCTTCTACAATCACGCGTCCTGCGCCTGCGCGACCACCTTGTTGAGCGTAATCCCAGGCTTTTTGTAAGTCGTCTTTGGATTTCAAAATACTTTGACCGTGGCCAGAAGAAGACATAATTGGTTTTACCACGCAAGGAATACCGATTTTTTCAACCGCACTTTGGAAGTCAGCAAAGTTATCGACAAATTGATAAGGTGAGGTTGGCAATTTAAGCTCTTCAGCGGCTAAACGGCGAATGCCTTCGCGATTCATCGTCAGTTTGGTGGCTTTGGCGGTAGGAACAACATTAAAACCCGCTTGTTCTAATTCAATCAGCGTATCAGTCGCGATGGCTTCCACTTCCGGCACGATGTAATCTGGGCGCTCTTTTTCTACTAAGGCTTTGAGTGCTGCACCATCTAGCATGGAAATCGTATAAGCACGATGTGCCACTTGTTGTGCTGGGGCGTTTTCATAACGATCAACGGCAATCACTTCCACGCCTAAACGTTGTAATTCAATCACCACCTCTTTGCCCAGTTCACCAGAGCCAAGCATCATCACTTTGATAGCATTCGGGGTTAATGCTGTACCTAGGGTTGTCATGTTGTGTCCTTATTTTAAGAAAGATTCATCAAGTGCTAAATCGTCATTTTTATTAATCCCCACACCGCGAGCAATCACATTTTTAGCAATTTCATGTGCTTCTTCTAAAGAATGCTCGGTGTAAGTTCCGCATTGGTATTCGTTTAATTCTGGAATTTGGTTTTGATCTTGCACGGTTAAAATATCTTTCATAGAAGCTAACCATGCATCAGCCACTTGTTGCTCGTTTGGTGTGCCAATTAATGACATGTAAAAACCTGTGCGACAACCCATTGGGGAAATATCGATGATTTCTACGTTGTCATTGTTTAAATGGTCACGCATAAAGCCCGCAAATAAATGCTCAAGGGTGTGAATCCCTTTTGGTGGGAGAATTTCTTTGTTTGGAATGCAAAAACGAAGATCAAAAACGGTGATGTCATCGCCCTTTGGGGTACGCATCGTTTTGGCAACGCGCACGGCAGGTGCGTTCATACGGGTGTGATCCACTTTAAAACTGTCGAGTAATGGCATATTTATTTCCTTGAAAATCAGTGATTTGTAAATTAATTGCAAGTTTTTGTAAATTTTTTTACATTTTTTTACAATTTCTTTGAACTTTTCTTTTTAGCGTCGGTCTTATAGAACAAGCAACTTGCAGTTGTTTTAATAAAATTGGTTCCTTAGGTTATTTGCCCCTTACTCGATAAGGGGCGTTTTTTTATCTGTTGAATATCAATTCGTCTTTATTCTAGTCCACAACCAGGTTATGCACAAAGGCTATTCTCGGCTATGACACGAAAGGTAAACTGAAAAAGAGCAAGGCAATATAACGCAGTCCTTTTCCAATCGTCATAAAAATCAAACAACTTAGCCAATTCAATCGAAGCCAACCGGCTACCGCGCAAAATACATCCCCGATAATAGGCAACCAGCTCAATAATAGAGTGATGGCACCATAGCGTTGTATTTTGTTTATCGCCCATAAAGTGCGGTCATTTTTGCTGTCAATTTTCGGAAACCATCGACCAATCCAGTAAGTGGTGAGGCTGCCAAGTGTATTGCCTGCGGTTGCCAGAAAAACAAGCCAAAAAATATCCGCACTTAATAATGACCCGACCAATACTTTTGGCACAGCAAGAGAGACAAACACAATTTCTGAATTGCCCGGCAAGATGGTGGCACTTAAGAACGCGCTGAAAAACATCAACCACAAACCATGGGTTTGCCAAAAATCAGCCCAAAAGCTGAAAGAGAAAATATCCCACATTAGGCTCTAATAATCTCGCGCGTTCTAACATCAAACACATCCATCCCTGCATTTAATCCCGCTTTTACGCCGAGATCAGCATCTTCAAAGACGATACAACGTGATGGTTCAGCTTTTGCCAGTTCTGCGCAGCGTAAAAAGGTTTCAGGATGCGGTTTATGTTCTTTCACATCATCAGCGCTGACAATAGCGTTAAAGTAATGTTTGATATCTAATTTTTGCATCAACATATCAATCATTTGGCGGTTCGAACCTGAGCCGAGCGCAATTGGCTTTTGTTGATAGTAATGACGCACTACGTCAAAGGTTGGGAGTAATTTTGATTCTGTTGGAATCAATTCGTAAGAAAGTTTGCGTTTTGCTTGTATGACTTCATTTAAACGTTCTTGTGGCATACCGGCATCTTGCATAATAGCTGAGGCGATAGTGCTCACGGTTGCACCACCTAAATCATACATAATTTGGCTGTTAAAACGATAACCAAATTGTTCCCCTACCATACTCCACGCGCGGGCGTGCACTGGCATGGTGTCGATTAAGGTGCCATCCATATCAAAAATCAGGCCATCATATTTTTCAAAAAGTCTGTTATCTATCATTTATTGCTTTCCTAGTTAGTAAATTTTTTCACTTTGTTTCAATTTTGTGATCTGTGCACTGGTAATTTTGTGAAATAGCGGTAAAGTTATCCTATCTTAAAAAGGAATGTTATGTCGTTACTCAAACAATTAACCCGTTGGAAAATTCGCGGTCAGATTGATCAGGACGTTATTGATATTATTCTGACTTTGCAAAGTCGCCTAGAGCATCATTGGCGCATTGATGTGTCTATTCCGACAGTTATCACACTCTTATTGCATATTGCCAACAGCCTTGCCCGCTTAAAACGAGGGGGTTGCGTTTCCCCGCTTCATCAATCCTTTTATGATGAAATGCAAAGTGCGGCCATTTTCCCTGATGTTTTGGAAATTCACCACGATTTGCTTTCTTTTATTCCGCAAGAAATTCCCGAAGCAGAGCAGAGCTATTATCTCGCCAATATTTATAGCTTGCTGTTGGAGCAAGATAAAAAATAAGGGCACGAAAGCCCCTATTTTATCAGTTAAAAATCAAACTGAGTTCTAAATCTTTGAGTAAATTGCTTTCTAAGCGCAAATCATTCCATACTAACGGATTATTATCCAAGTAATGTTTCTCAAAAGTCAGTTCCCAAGTCTGCAAAGAGCGGTCAATTCTGAGATTAATTTTGTCGGTGCTGTCTGTCGCTTGACGAGATTTATTTAAAATTACCGAAATGCGTAAAAGAAGCAGTAAAACAAGGACATCTTCATCCGCATAACGAGCAAAAATCGGTAAATCATTATTTTTAAATGCACCCGTGTGATAACGAACTAAATTTACCAATAAGCGTTGTTGTTCACGATCAAAACCCGGTAATTCCATATTCTGCAGAATGTAAGCGGAATGTTTTTGCACATTGCGATGATTAATGACAATGCCGACTTCCAATAAACGCGCCGCCCAAATCAACAGATTTTTCATTTCATCAGCAAGATGCGGTTTTTGCCAATGGGTGTATTGGTCAATTAAGGTTTTCGCACTATTGGCTACGCGATCGGCTTGCGCTAAATCTAAGTTAAATTGTTCGGCAAGTCCTAACGCGGTACGTGTGCGGATATCTGACACTTGGAAGTTTTGTTCCAAGCTGTAAATCACCCCTTCACGCAAGGCGCCGTCAGAGTAGCGCATATTTTCTAAACCAAAGACATCAAAAACAGCACTTAAAATGGCTAAGCCTGGCACAAATACATCCACACGATCTGGATTTAATCCTGCGATATTGAGCTCTTCAAAATGAGAGGCTTGTAAGGTTCGGTCAATTAAATTTTGTAAGCGTTTAGCCGTGATGATGCCGTTCGGGTCAAGGGTAGCGGTAATCACTTGATGGACGGTTTTGATGGTGCCTGATGAACCTAACACCGATTGCCAGCCTAGCTTGCGATATTCCCAGCTTAAATCTTCAATTTTATTGACCGCACTTTGGCGAGCTTGCTCGAAGTTTTCTTTTGAAATTTGTCCATTCGGGAAGAATTTTTTGGCAAAGCTCACGCAGCCCATGTGACGACTTTCTGCCACTAAGGGGGTGAAATCATCACCGATGATCATTTCTGTCGAGCCACCACCAATATCGATGACCAGTTTACGTCCGCTTTCGGGTTGAGTGTGGCAAACACCCGCATAAATAGTTTTGGCTTCAGTTTGACCACTAATGATATTAATAGGATAGGGAAAGACAGTGGCTGCTTGGCGTAAAAATTCGTCATTATTGACCGCTCTTCGTAAGGTATAAGTGCCGACGACATTCACATCTTCTGGCGCAAAGCCTTGTAAGCGTTCAGCAAAAAGCGCAAGGCAATTTACACCGCGCTCAATAGCTTCTTGACTTAATACATTGTGCTCGTCTAAGCCATCGGCGAGTCTCACTTTTTGTTTTAAACGAGAAAGCACCTGAATCGAGCCATTGATAATGCGTGCCACAATCATGTGGAAGCTGTTTGAGCCTAAATCAATGGCGGCAATCTCCCGGGCCTCACCTCGGTGATGAGGTTCTGCGAGTTGAGCCAGTTGCTTGTCGTTATGCATGTCCTTTCCTAAAATTCAAATTGATACAATAAATCAAAAACTTGGTTTGTACTGGAAACCGATTGGAAATAAAGTTGTGGCATTAAGCGATAACGTAAAGTCACTTCCGCCAAGCCATCAAACAACCCTACACCGTATTTCACTTGTAAGCGTTTACCAATATTACCACTAACTTGTACTTTGGAGCTATCCCCAACACCGGCAGTGCCTAAGTTTAAGTCTTGAATACCAAAGGCTTCGCCAATACCGCCGACGACTTTACCACTTTTCGCTAAACCTAAGCCAAGTAATGCGGCACCCACAGAACCACTAGAACCTGCTTCACCGCTGTTTTCTAATGAGCGACCGGTTAATAAATAGGAAAGTGCTTGGTCTTGAGGTTTAGCCGGATCAGAGAAAATGGTGACTTGTGGGCTAGATGCCATACCAATCACTTTTACCCCTGCAGTCACTTTACTGTCTTCCATGGCTTCTGGGTTACGAATCGCCTCAATATTTAACATCGGTTGTGAAGGTAAACCGGCGAAGCTGATTTGTCCTTTACGAATTAATAAGTCCTGTCCAAAAGAGGCATAACGACCATTTTTCAGGTTAATTTGACCGAATAATCCTAATTTGCCTTTATCCTGTTTCACCGAAAGTAAACCATCCAAATTCGTTTTTAAACCATAGGCATTTAAATGCACATCGTCGCCGATTTTAATTTTTAAATCAGATTGAATTTGCATACCGGATTTGGTTTCTGAAGCAAATTGGCGATTGATGAGTTCTTCTTTACTTTTTCTCGGGCCATTTAAAATCACTTCGTCTTCACTCACCGGTTCTGCATTGTCTGGTAAGCTTTCAATAGCAATTCTTGCCCATGGAATATCCACGTTTCCGCTTAAATCTAAGAGTTTTGGTGACGCTTTGACAACCACATTCGGGCTGACTTTTAATTTCGCCATAGACGGAATATCGACTTTGAAGTTATCCGCTTGCGCTCTGACTTCTGCCGTCCAGTTATCCATGTTAGCCCAGTTAGCCTGCCCATTGATGTTGAGTTTACTATCTGGCGTTTGTACATGACCATTTAAGGTTGAAGAGGTACCATTAAAGCGTATTGCCACTTGACCATCAGTTACGTCAAAAGGCAGGCTTTTTAGTTTTGTTTTTATATTGCGAATATCGAAATTACCGTTTAATAATGGTTTTTCTAAATTGCCACCGAAACTTAAGCGAGAAACCACTTCACCATCCATGCTTTCCCCGCTAGAGAAAAGTTGATTCGCTAAGGATAAGCGTAAACTTTCAATGGTAAAGGTGCCGCCTAATTGACGACCTTTACTTAAATCATTAATTTTTAAGTCCGTGCCGATTCGGCCTTGATTCTGAACGTTAATGTCTGATTTCAGAGTTAAATTGTTATTTTGAATATCGGCATTCACACTTAATTTAGGAATATCTAGCTTAAAGGTGCGGTAGTCTAATTTTTGTGCCACACCAATGTTATTACCTTCTACTGCTACATTTAGTTGTAACGGTTTATCACTGAACCATGCCACTTTTCCTCGGCTTTGTAATTGGCCTTTGAGCGTGTTTTGACCCATCAATCTATTCACTAAATCTAAATTAATGCGTTTAAGCTCAAAAGGGACTTCGCCATTTTTACCCGCGGTAAATTGCTGTGGAAAACACAAATCTAAATCTTGGTTAACCCAGCAGTGTGACCCAATGGTGGCTTGGATTTTTTTATTGTCATAAGTCACAGGAACGGTTTGATTAACTTTAAAATCACCGATGGGTGAGTTTAGGCTCACTTGGCTTAAATTGCCTTTCCACTGCTGAGAAGTGCGGTCAAAATTCCCCGTGATTTGTAAATCAGCTGCAACAGGTTCACCTTTTGATTTTAAGGTAAGTGTATGATGTTTTTCATCACCTGATGCATTCAAATCAATATTATGCAATTTAATGCTGTCACCATAGCGGAAGTTTTCCGCTTTGACGGTAAGTTCACCTTTTACTTGCGGTTCACTCACAACATTACCTTTAATTAAGGCTTTAGATAAGTCTAACCCTTGGAAGTGCAAGCCTTGTACGGTTAAATCAGTATTAATGGTTGGCGCAGTAAGCTTACCTAAAATCTGGGCTTTACCAACGACGGAACCCGCTAAATCTTGCCACAGACCACGCAAGCTTGGTGCGTTGATATCTAAATCTAGGTTTGATTTATCACCTAATATACCTTTTGCCGCAATGCGGTTATCGCCATAGTTCAGCAATAAATCAGGAATATTTAATAAGGTTTCATTACTTAAAAAGACACTACCTCTCAAGCTTAATGGGCGAGAGGAAAGACTACCGGTTAAATCTACGGTAGGCACATCCACTTTCCAATGGTTGGAATCTGCGGAACCTTGTGAGCTCACCTTACCTGATAATACGGCTGGCATGGCTGGCACATAAGGGCGAATGTTCATTTTGTTTAAATCAGCGGTCACATCCCATTGCGCGCCATCTTTCCAGTTTGATGAACCCGTTAAACGTGCCGTACCATCTAGGGCAGCAAGCTTTAATTCGTTGAGGGTGACTTCATAGAGTTTACCGTCCGCATTCAAATCCACGTGGGTATGAGGAATATGATCCATACCGTCCACACCACCGACAACCTCTGCATGATAATTCAATAAATCGCCCGTGAGTTTGATATCAACATCGTTAATTTTGAGCGGTGCAAGGCTATCTGCAAAAGCGTATTGACCTTTTTTCGCTTTTAGCTGCAGATTTAATGGCATTTTATCTTCAGCCAGTTTCACGTCACCGGTTAAGGTCGCATCAAGCACCCCCTGGGTAGTTAACGAAAGTGCGGTCGTTTTTTTCAATGAACCCGATAAATTGAGATCAACTTTGCTGGCAGGCAGAATAGTTTTGTCTTTTGATTTAAAGGCTTGGAGATCAGATTTTAATGTGAGATCAACCGGAAAATCTTCATTGAGCTGGAGTTGTCCTTGGCTAGAAAGTGTACCAAGAGAGCTGTCAATGTCGAGTTTTTGTAATTTTACTAAATGATCGGTGGCATCTGCTTGCAATTCTACTTTAGGCACAGTGATTTTTTGTGTTTCTTCGCCTTTTTCATTGAGCGATTGATATTGCCAGTTTGTACCCAAAACACTTGGAATGTGCATATCAAAAGGCAAGTTCACCGTATTTAAATTACCTAAAAAAGCGGGTGTGAGTGTTTGCTCAATTTGTGCCCAATCAACGGGTTTAGCAGGTTCTTTTTGTTCGGGCTGAGGGGAATTCGGTTGAGTTTGGGAGACCGTTGAGAAAAGCACATCTGAAAGCGTGGTGGGCTCAAGGGTAAGGCCAGATTCATTGTTTAAACTGACCGCACTTTGAAATGACGAAAACGTAATATTGCTTTGATCGAGTTTCATATTAAAGTCAGTAATCGCGACATTTTTCACTTGTACAGAAACCGGTAAATGGATTTTTTCCATTGGACTACTTTCAGTCTGTTTCTCTTCAGAAGGCGGCATAACACTGGTATCAATGGCAATTTTAGGCTGCGTTAAGCTGAGGTCATCAACAATAATATCACCTGAAAGTAAACGAGCTAAATTCAGTTGTAAACGCGTTTTAGGAAGAGCCACATCTACGCCGGTTGTTTGAAAATGTAAATTTTCTAAGACTAAACCATCTTGTAAGCCACCGCTGACTTGCTCAATAGATAAGCTATCGAGCATTTTATCGGCGAGTTGAATAAGTGCACGTTGTCCACTATCAAAAGAAAGTGCTGTGACTAAGCCTAAAACAGGGACAAAAATGACCGCACTTCCGACACATAAAATTTTACGGCAGGTCTTTTTCTTTTTAATGGGTTGTGTCGTTTGGTTATCTGGTTGTTTTTCTTGTTCAGACATAGTCATACCCTAAATTTCAGCCCCTAAGCCAATGTAAAATTGAATGTTTTTGCTGTTATCTTTATCTCGAATTGGCGTTGCAATATCAAATTTGATGGCACCAACTGGCGATGCCCAACGTACACCGAAACCTGCGCCGTAGCGTAACTCATTTGCTTTGTAAGCATCTGCGGCTAAGCCTGTATCCGCAAATACTGCTCCCCACCAATTTGGGTAAACTTGATATTGATATTCAAGGCTACCTGTTACTAAGCGAGAGCCGCCGACTAATTTTCCATCTTTATTTTTCGGTGAGATTTTCTTGTAGCCATAACCTCGCACACTGCGATCGCCCCCCGCAAAGAAACGTAATGCCGGTGGAATTTTACGAATATCCGAGGTATTTAAATAACCAATTTCTGCACGGGTAATAAAACGGTGATTTTCTGCATAAGTACGAATCCATGCGGTGGAAGCTTGAACTTTAAAGAAATTGGCTTCTGACATCCAAAGCTTATTCCCTAAATCGACCGTGATTTTTTGGGTATCTCCCCATGTTGGGAATTGGCCACCTCTTAAACGGGTACGGTTAAAGCCCCCAGTTGGATAAACCAGGAAGGTTTTATCGGTGAAATCAGCTTGTGTGTAGCTGTCATAACGGACACGAAGACCTGCAAAATATTGCCAACCCTCGCTATTATTCCAATAACGTAATGCAGCGAAAGTGAGGGCTTTGGTATCCGTATCGTTTTTATTTTCTTTTTCATAACCGGTTGAAAATTCATAATAATAATTTAATGGATTTTTCAACAATGGCATTTTATAGGTGGCTTCAAAGTTTTGTTTTGGCGCAGAGACGTAGAGATTTGTACGGAAACTATGGCCTCGGCTATTGATCCAAGGTTTTGTCCAACCAATTTGGACATGAGGGCCCGTATCAGTTGCAAAACCGACCCCAAGCTCCATTGAGTTTTTCTTACGTGGATAAAGTAAAAGTTCGATATCCACTAATTTATCTTCTTCGCGGACATGCGGTTGTAAAAGTACGGAGCTAAACCAGTTGGTGGAAGAAAAATTATTGGTTAATTCAGATAAATCACTGACTAAATAAGGATCGCCCGATTTGATGTTGAGCATGTTTTGCAAATAATCTTCGCGAATTTGGGAATGGTTGAAGGTGATATTGCCATAATGATAACGTACGCCACTATCAAATAGCATACGCCACCATGCTTCATGAGTTTCTGGGCTGATTTCTAAGCGAGAAATTTGGAATTTTCCGTCAAGATAACCACGAGCTAGTGCAAGGTTTGAAATACTACTTTTATAATCATCGTATTTTTGATGCTCAACTAACTCACCTTGTTTTGGCAAGTTTTTACGGAGTGCCGTGAAGTTTTCGTCTTCTGCCGCTTCGCCTGTAATTTCAACGTCTGTTCCTGCAATTTTACTTGGCTCACCTGGGGTGACATTCGCAATAAGTAAATCTCGTTGACCTTTACGTTTTTTCAATTCAAAGGTCACGGAAGAACCATAATAACCAAAGACTCGAAGGCCTTTATCGACAGCATCTGAAACTAATTGTTTATAACGATCTGAGCCGTCCATCTCGCCTTTATCAATGAGATTGACATTCATGTCAGTATTGCGAATAGCGCGTTCACCCTTAATACCGCGGATCTCAATATCTACGGTTTGTTCTGCTAGGGCTGAAAAACTTATCCATCCAAGCAAAAGTGCGGTTATTTTTAACGAAATTTTTTTCATTTTATTAC
>NZ_CAJLNI010000063.1 GCF_905207935.1 uncultured Haemophilus sp. | reverse complement strand
TTAACTAAAATCAACCACCGAAGTCATCTAATAAGATGTTTTCATCTTCAACACCGAGGTCTTTCAACATTTTGATTACCGCCGCGTTCATCACTGGAGGTCCACACATGTAGTATTCACAATCTTCTGGTGCTTCATGATTTTTCAAGTAGTTTTCATAAAGTACGTTGTGAATAAAGCCGGTGTAACCAGTCCAGTTATCTTCCGGTAACGGATCAGATAATGCCACATGCCATGTAAAGTTCGAATTTTCTGCTTGAAGCTGATCAAAATCTTCAACATAGAACATTTCACGTTTAGAACGTGCACCATACCAGAATGACATTTTACGTTTAGAGTGTAAACGTTTTAATTGGTCAAAGATATGAGAACGCATTGGTGCCATACCTGCACCACCACCGATGAAGACCATCTCATTATCAGTTTCTTTCGCGAAGAATTCACCGAATGGACCAGAAATTGTCACTTTATCACCTGGTTTTAATGACCAAATGTAAGAAGACATTTGACCTGGAGGTGCATCAGGTTGACGTGGTGGAGGCGTTGCAATACGCACGTTAAGCATAATGATGCCTTTCTCTTCTGGGTATGAAGCCATTGAGTAAGCACGGATAATATGCTCATCCACTTTAGACACATAACGCCATAAATCGTATTTGTCCCAGTCTTCGTGGTATTCTTCTGGAATATCGAAATCTTTATAGTAAACCGTATGTGGATCAGCTTCGATTTGGATATAACCACCCGCACGGAAAGGAACTTCTTCACCTTCAGGAATCGCTAATTTAAGCTCTTTAATAAAGGTTGCTTTGTTATCGTTAGAAATAACGGTACATTCCCATTTTTTCACACCGAAGATTTCTTCTGGAAGTTCAACGTCCATATTGCCTTTTACATTCACTTGGCAAGCTAAACGATAGCCTTCTTTTGCTTCACGTTTATTAATATGAGAAAGCTCAGTTGGGAGAATTTCACCACCGCCACTTTTTACTTTCACAATACATTGACCACAAGAGCCACCGCCACCACAAGCAGAAGAAACGAAAATACCTTTACTTGCTAACGCGCCAAGTAATTTGCCACCAGCTGGTAAAGTGATCGCTTTTTCAGGATCATCATTAATAGAAATGGTAATATCACCAGAATCCACTAATTTTGATTTAGCGAATAAAATAATCGCAACGAGCACTAAAAGGATAACCGTAAATGCCGCAACACCTAATAATAAAATTGAAGATTCGCTCATTTATGCCTCCTTATAACTGAATACCAGAGAATGACATAAAGCCAAGCGCCATCAAGCCTGCAGTGATAAAGGTAATCCCTAATCCTTTTAAGCCTGCCGGTACATCGGCATATTTCATTTTTTCGGTTAAACCTGCAAGTGCAACGATTGCTAACATCCAACCTAACCCTGCACCCACACCATAAACTGCAGATTCTGCAAAAGTGTATTCACGTTGTACAGCAAAAGATACACCACCAAAGATCGCACAGTTTACAGCGATAAGTGGAAGGAAAATACCTAATGCGTTATAAAGTGCTGGGAAGAATTTATCTAAAGTCATTTCAAGTAATTGAACAAGACCCGCAATAATCCCGATAAAGGTAATAAAGTTTAAAAACTCAAGGCTTACACCTTCTACCAATGCGCCATCTTTTAATACATGTTCGTATACAAATTGGTTCGCAGGTACCGCAATACCAAGTACTACTGTTACCGCAACACCAAGGCCAAATGCCGTAGAAACTTTCTTAGAAACCGCAAGGAAAGTACACATCCCTAAGAAGAAAGAGAGCGCCATGTTTTCAATGAAGATCGCCTTCACGAATAGGCTAATATAATGTTCCATTGATTATTTCTCCTGTTGCTCAGGTTTCCACGTTCTTAAGCCCCAAATGACGAAGCCGATAATGAAGAACGCACTTGGTGCAAGAAGGAATAAACCGTTTGGTTGATACCAACCACCGTCTTGAATTGTTTGGAATACAGGGAAACCAAATAAACGACCAGAACCGATTAGTTCACGTAATGTTGCAACAATTAATAAGATCGCACCATAACCTAAACCGTTACCGATACCATCAACAAAGCTTTCTAGCGGAGGTGATTTCATCGCAAACGCTTCTGCGCGTCCCATTACGATACAGTTTGTAATGATAAGACCAACGAATACAGAAAGCTGTTTAGATAAACCATAAGCATAAGCTTTTAATACTTGGTCAACCAAGATTACTAAAGATGCGATAATCGCCAGTTGCACAATGATACGGATACTATTTGGAATATAGTTACGAATCAATGAAATGAACAAACTGGAGAAACCGGTTACCAAACTTACCGCAATCGCCATAACGATCGCGGTTTGTAATTGGGTCGTTACCGCTAATGCAGAACAGATACCCAAAATTTGCAAGGCAATCGGGTTATTTTTAACAATAGGATCGAATAAAAGACCTTTTAAGTTTACTTTTGCATCAGCCATTATTTGATTTCTCCTGCTTTAAATTTCGCTAAGAATGGACCAAAGCCATTTTGGCTGAACCAATAATCAAATGAACCTTGAACACCATTACTGGTTAAAGTTGCACCTGATAAACCATCTACACCGTGCTCTTTATCTGCAGCAGAGCTACCTTTGTAGATTTTGAATTTTTGGTTACCTTGTTCATCGAATAATTTTTTATCAACGAACTGTGCTTGCCAACGCGGGTTCGCAATTTCGCCCCCAAGACCAGCTGTTTCACCTTGATCATAGTAAGTAATACCTTTGATGGTATTCGCATCTGGTGCAACAGAAACAAAACCATACATGGTTGACCATAAACCACGGCCATACATTGGTAATACAACTTGGGTTACATTGCCTTGTTCATCTTTTACAAGATAAACACGTGCTTGGTTTGCTCGAACCTTGATTCCTGCTTTATCAGCCTCAGTTGGGATAGCTTGGCTCTTAGCTGGATCTTTAACGGCATCTTTAGGTTCAAATTTATTAATTTCTTCTGCTGAAGCTTGAACGTAATCACCACTTTGCAAATCCACTAAACGTGGTTCAATAAATTTGCTGTAAGTGTCTTTAATTACTGATGCATTATCTTCTTTCATTAAGCCAGCAACAGTTAAAATGTTACGTTGAACGTCGAGTGCTTTTTGTTCATCTTGTTTGGATTTTAATGCTACTGCAGCACCAGAAACCACGATAGAACACACTAAACTTAGCAACACAACAACGGTAACTGTACCGCTAACGCTATCTTTATTAAATTTAGCCATTTGTTCTTGCTCTCCGACGTTTGATATTTGCTTGAACCACGATGTAGTCGAAAATTGGTGCAAATAAGTTTGCAAATAAAATCGCTAACATCATCCCTTCTGGATAAGCTGGGTTCACTGTACGAATTAATACAGCCATCACGCCAATTAACGCACCGTACCACCATTTACCTGTGTTGGTAAATGAAGCTGATACAGGGTCTGTAGCCATGAAGATCATACCAAGTGCAAAACCACCTAATACAAAGTGCCAATGCCAAGGCATTGAGAACATTTGGTTAGAATCAGAACCGATTAAGTTGAATAAGGTTGCTGTACCAATCATACCGATCATGACACCAGCCATAATGCGCCAAGAAGCAATACGGGTGAATACAATTAACGCACCACCGATTAATAACGCAAGCGTTGAAACCTCACCCATTGAACCAGGAATATTACCGATGAATGCATCCATCCAAGTAATAGGCTGACCGGTTACAGTGTGTTGTAATGCTGCTTGACCACCTTGAGACCATTGTGAAAGTGCGGTTGCACCAGAGAAACCATCTGCTGCAGTCCATACTAAGTCGCCGGAAATTTGAGCCGGATAAGCAAAGAATAAGAATGCACGACCAGCAAGCGCAGGGTTCATAAAGTTACGACCTACACCACCGAAGATTTCTTTCGCTACCACGATACCAAAACTGATACCAAGTGCTGCTTGCCATAATGGCAATGTTGGTGGAACGATTAACGCAAATAAAATGGTTGAAACGAACATCCCTTCATTTACTTCATGACCACGCACCACTGAGAACAATAATTCCCAAATTGTACAAACAGTAAATACCACTAAGTAAATTGGTAAGAAGAAGATCGCCCCTAACGCCATTTTTGAGCCCCAAGTTGCATTATTGGTTAAATCTAAACCTAATGAACTTGCAAGCGCATAGTGCCAATCGTTAGCAATTAATTGATCTAAATTGCCTAATTGATTTAAGGCAGGGATCGCTTGGTTACCCACATTGTACATCCCGTAGAAAATCGCTGGGAACAACGCAAGGAAAACCGTAATCATCATACGTTTTGAGTCTAACGCATCACGAACGTGTGTGTTTTTGTGCGTTACCGTACCTGGTGTATAAAGCAAGGTATAAATCGATTCAAAGACCGGATAAAGCTTGCTGTATTTACCACCTGGTAAAAACGCGGGTTCCATTTTTTCAAAAAGATTTTTTAAACCCATTTTTAACCTTCCTTCTCAATCTTATCTAATACTTGACGCAAGATTGAACCGTATTCATATTTGCCCGGGCAAACGAAAGAACATAATGCTAAGTCTTCTTCATCTAATTCAAGACAACCTAACGCTTGTGCACCATCGGTATCGCCCACGATTAAATCACGTAATAATAATGTCGGTAAAATATCCAACGGCATTACGCGCTCATAGCTACCGATTGGTACCATTGCACGCTCACCACCATTTTCTGCGGTAGTGAAGTTGAATAATTTCTTACCAAAGTGACCTAATACGGTACGGGTAATCGAATATTTGTTCGATTGTGGTGTGATCCAACCTAAGAACTCTTTCTCATTACCTTCTGCAATCACAGAAACTTGTAATGCATAACGACCTAAATAGTCATGAGCATCTTTTGCAGTTTGACCACAAAGCACAGAACCAGAAATCACACGGTTATTACCGTCTTTTAATTCACCTGCCGTTAATTGAGAAAGGTTTGCACCGATTACTGTACGAACTAAACGAGGCTCTTTCACTTGCGGACCTGCAAGAGAAACAACACGTTCTACATAAAGTTCGCCCGTAGTGAATAATTTACCTACAGCAATCACATCTTGGTAATTGATGTGCCATACGGTTTTATGAGCACCAACCGGATCGATAAAGTGGATATGTGTACCCACTAAGCCAGCAGGATGAACACCACCAAAATCATGTACTTTTAGGTTAGCTAAATCCACGGTTGGGATATTGCTATCACCCGCTTTACATAGATTTAATGGTTTATTTGGGAATAGACGACTTAATACTGTTAAACCGTCAATAAAATCTTGCCAATGCTCTTTTAACACCACCTCTGGATTTGCTGCCAAAGGATTGGTATCCATCGCATTTACAAACAGAGAAGAAGGTTCTGCATCTAAGGCAGGCACTTTGCTGAACGGACGGGTGCGGAACGCTGTCCACAAACCGGATTCAACGAGGTTTTGTTTAACTTGTTCAGAAGAAAGTGTATTAAGTTCATCTGCGTTATATTTAGTGAAAGTAACTTGCTCGTCACCTTGCACATCAATGACCACAGATTGTAATACACGTTTTTCGCCACGATTAATTGCAATGATAGTACCACTTGCAGGAGCTGTAAAAACCACACCAGGATTTTTCTTGTCTTCAAAAAGCACTTGGCCTTTTTTCACAACATCGCCTTCACGTACCTTCATAGAAGGACGCATACCCACATACTCTTCACCAAGAATCGCAACCTGATTCACAGCGTTACCGCTATGGATTACTTGTGCTGGTTTTCCTGCAATAGGAAGATCCAAGCCTTTTTTGATTGTAATCATACTGTTTGCACTACTTTTCTAGGTTAAAAACACGATTGCGATTAAAGCATACACTCTAAAAGCAATCTCGCGATTGAGCGTGACAGAAAACACTTTTAAGATCAAAGCGTTATTAACTGACACATAAATTTAAAAACTCAAATCTGTTTAACTCCTCGACGAGTAAGGGATTACTTACACATCCAGAAATTGAAATTCGAAAATTAAAAGCGCTTCATTCTAGCGGAAAATGGGCTTTTTTTCTACTTTTAGCCGATACTTTTTGTGAAATATTTGTGAAGTTTTTAGAGTAACACTCATTAGGAGTTAAAAATAAATTCACGTTAAAATAAAAAGAGAGAAAGCCTCTTGCCTTCTCTCTTATTATTGAAATGGAATACAGGGAACGTAAGGAAATACTTACTGTCCAACACCAAGACAATTTGGTGATTTTGGAAATGCTTCACCTAGGCTCTCCCATTCGCTTTTTGTATAAAGATGAAGCGCTAATGCGTGAATGCCATTTTTTAAATCATCGGCAAAAAGTTGGTAAAGTTTTTGGTGGCGCTGCACCTTGCGCATGCCTTCAAAAGCATCGCTGACAATCACTAATTTAAAATGAGAATCTGCTCCACGACCAGAACTGTGCATATGGCTTTCATTTTCCACGGTGGCAAAGTGCGGTTGAAATTCGGCTTGAATTCTCTCTAATAATTCTTGCTGTTTTGACATAAATAAACTCCCTAACTTTTTGCTATACATTCAGCGTTAAGTTTGTAAGAATAACACAAATTAACCTAATTCAATGAGGAAATTATGAAAGTAACAAACAAAATCAAAGCATTATCAACAATGACGTTAGCCGCTGCGACATTATTTTTAGCGGGTTGCCAAGCGCAATCTAATACCTTAACTTTTACCCCTCAATCACCAACTGCATCAATGAATATTAACCAATCCGCAGTGGTAACCGTCAATACTCGTGATTCTCGTCCACAACAAGAAATTGCAACTTATACTAAATCAGGTGAGCTGATTAAATTAAACGCATCACCAAGCGTTACTCAACTTTTCCAACAAGTGATGCAACAAAATTTAGTCAGCAAAGGTTTCCGTATTGGACAAGCGAATAATGCAAATGCTGGCGTAACTGTTGATGTAAAAGAATTCAACGCTAAAGTTGAGCAAGGTAATTTACGTTATACCTTAAACAGCAAAATTCAAGCGGTTGTTTATGTACAAGGTCCACGCGGACAATACAACAAAACCTTTAATGCAACCCGTTCACAGTCTGGCGCATTTAATGCGGGCAATGATGAAATCCAAAAAGTGTTAGGCGAAACCTTCAAAGATATTGTTAATAATATTTATCAAGATCAAGAAGTTACTAACGCAATTAATCAATATACCAATTAATTAAAAAGTGCCGTGTCCTTTTCAATAATCACTTGACGAATACGCCTTTCAAGCGTAACATTCGACCGATTTTTTAACGAGAAGGACACACACTTTGGACAGTCATAGTCGATACCGAATATCGCTTTAGACTCTCGCCTCTTATCAGCGAGAGTTCGCTGGTAATCAATTTACCTTTCTTCGGCATCTTTTATCGAACGAAACCCATTTTAAAACATACAAAAATTTGACCGCACTTTTCTCTAATGCCAATTTCGTTTGATCTTTTTTTGTTCACAGTTGGATCTTCATAATCCCAAAAGGAGTATGACCAATGATTAACGCTTTTGCCATTAACGATTCCCGCTTGCTTCGTATTGATGACGAACCAGCCGATCTCAGTTCTGCCATTTGGCTAGATTTACTGGAGCCGACAGGGGAAGAACGTGAAATGTTGCAAGAAGGCTTAGGACAAAGTCTCGCCTCATTCCTCGAATTGGAAGACATCGAAGCATCCGCGCGTTTCTTTGAAGACGAAGACGGCTTGCACTTGCACTCATTCTTCTATTGTGAAGACGAAGAAAACTACGCCGACCTCGCAAGCGTGGCGTTTACTATTCGTGATGGGCGCTTATTTACCCTACGTGATCGTGAATTACCCGCATTCCGTTTATATCGTATGCGTTCCCGTAGTCAGCGCTTATTAGAATGTAATGCGTATGAAGTTTTGCTCGACTTATTTGAAACCAAAATTGAGCAATTAGCCGATGTTATCGAAAACGTGTATGCGGATTTAGAAAAATTAAGTCGTGTAATTCTAAACGGTACACAAGATGAAGCTTTCGATGAAGCCTTAAATACGCTAACAGAACAAGAAGATACCAGTTCTAAAGTGCGCTTATGTTTGATGGATACACAACGTGCATTGGGTTTCTTAGTGCGTAAAACGCGCTTGCCGCCAAACCAGTTGGAACAAGCTCGAGAAATCTTACGAGATATCGAATCCTTGCAACCGCACAATGAGTCTTTATTCCAAAAAGTAAACTTTTTAATGCAGGCGGCAATGGGTTATATTAATATTGAGCAGAATAAAATCATGAAATTCTTCTCGGTGGTGTCTGTCATGTTTCTACCGGCAACACTTGTCGCATCCACTTACGGGATGAACTTTGAATTTATGCCAGAGCTTCATTTTAAATATGGCTACCCAATGGCTATTGGCTTAATGATTGGTGCGGCACTCACACCTTATATCTATTTCAAACGGAAAGGTTGGTTATAATGGAAATTTCCCAAACTGCGTTATTTTTAGGATCGATTATCGATCTGTATTGTTTAGTATTAATTTTACGCGTATGGCTGCCATTAGCGAACGTGGATTATTACAATCCCATTTCTCAATTTACGCTGAAATTTACCCAACCGGTTATTGCACCATTACGTAAAGTTTTTCCTGTGGCGAAAAAAGTGGAAACGGCGGCACTGGTTTTAGTCTTCTTGCTTTGCGGACTAAAATCGATTCTCTTTGGCGGATTAAATCTCAGTTTCTTCTTACTATTGGGCATATTAGGACTAATTAAAAATATCGGTGTGGCAATTTTCTATGTGTTAATCGCCAGTGCAATTTTAAGTTGGTTTAATCGTGGCAATAATCCTGCATTCTATGCGTTATATCAACTTACCGAACCATTATTGAAACCCATTAAACGCATTTTACCAACTATAGGCATGATTGATTTTTCACCAATGGTGATCGCCATTATCCTATTATTTTTGAATAATCTCTTTTACGATTACTTTAAACTTTTATGGGCAATTGCCGCTTAAATTGCGGTCAAAAATAATATTATTTTTTCGGGCTGGATTTTCCAGCCCTTATTGTAAATGTGATAAGTAAATTTAGTTATGTCAGCAATCGAACAAACACCTGAAGGGCTACGTCTTAAAATCATTCTGCAACCCAAAGCCAGTAAAGATCAAATTGTGGGATTACATGATGATGAACTCAAAATCACGATCACCGCACCACCTGTTGATGGTCAAGCAAATGCTCACTTGCTGAAATTTTTGAGTAAAACATTCAAGGTACCTAAGAGCTCAATAGTTCTTGAAAAAGGTGAATTAAACCGACATAAACAAGTTTGGATTCCTTCGCCTAAATTAATTCCATCTGAAATTCAAAATCTCTTATAAAATCAGCAAAAAAATCACCGCACTTTCTACCAATTTTCCCTGTTTTACGCTATCCTATATCACATTTTACAAAGCAAAATATGCCGCAAAGTGCGGTCAAAATTTAAGGTGATTTTCTATGCAACAACATTACCGTCCTGATTTGATTGAACCCGCTGTTCAACAATATTGGGCTGAAAATAAAGTCTTCAAAGCAATCAAAGATACGTCTAAAGAAAAATATTACTGTCTTTCAATGTTCCCTTACCCATCAGGTCGTTTACACATGGGCCATGTGCGTAACTACACCATCGGTGATGTAGTTTCTCGTTATCAACGTATGAACGGCAAAAATGTATTACAGCCAATTGGTTGGGATGCATTTGGTTTGCCGGCTGAAGGTGCTGCGATTAAAAATAAAACTGCACCCGCAAAATGGACTTACGAAAACATCGAATACATGAAAAACCAGCTCAAAATGTTGGGCTTTGGTTATGACTGGGATCGCGAAATTGCGACTTGCCGTCCGGAATACTATAAATGGGAACAATGGTTCTTCACCGAGCTTTACAAAAAAGGCTTAGTATACAAAAAAACCTCCACTGTAAACTGGTGTCCGAACGATGAAACCGTATTGGCTAACGAACAGGTGCACGAAGGTTGCTGCTGGCGTTGTGACACTCCGGTCGAACAAAAAGAAATCCCACAATGGTTCATTAAAATTACTGATTACGCTGAACAATTATTAGGTGGATTAGATCAACTGCCACAATGGCCAGACATGGTAAAAACCATGCAACGTAACTGGATTGGCCGTTCTGAAGGGGTAGAAATTACGTTTGACGTAGCAGATACCGCAGAAAAAGTCGCGGTTTATACCACCCGTCCGGATACCTTCTATGGCGTAAGCTATTTAGGTATCGCAGCTGCTCACCCATTAGCAGAATTGGCAGCAGAAAAAAATCCTCAATTGGCTGAATTCATCCGTGAAGCAAAAAATGCCAAAGTGGCAGAAGCAGACCTTGCCACTATGGAGAAAAAAGGGATGGCAACCGG
>NZ_CAJLNI010000062.1 GCF_905207935.1 uncultured Haemophilus sp. | reverse complement strand
AAAAACTTAGCCACCAAGATCGGCGTACTCTATTACAAATTCCTCGATCGTTATCGTTAATCAAAAAAAAAGCAAAGGCGTGTATCAAACACGCCTTTATTGTTTCGATGACATTTAAGGTTTAATGTCTCGTAAAATTGGATTTTGCATAGAAATCAAGGTTTCCGTTGATTGAATTTCATCAATTAACTGGATCTTAGTCGCCAACACGGAATGTAATTCAGCAATGGTGTGTGTCATCACTTTAATAAAAATCGAATAATTCCCCGTGGTGTAATAGGCTTCCACTACTTCATCAAAGGTCTCTAGCTTTTTAATCACTTTTTCGTAATCTTTTGCGCTCTTCAAAATAATGCCAATAAAACAGCACACATCGTAACCCAGCTTACGTTCATCGATGATCGCTTTTGTCCCTTCAATCAAACCAGACTGACGCATTTTCTCTACGCGAACATGAATTGTACCTGGACTCACCCCAAAGCTCTTTGCCATTTCTGCATAAGGTGTACGGGCATCTTTAGTCAGTACACGGAGAATTTGGCGATCAAGTGTATCGATATTGTTCATAAAACACTCCTTATTAGATCTTTTTCAAAATATCTTCTTTATTTTTGATAATATTCAACATTTAAAACAATGTAAAGAAATTACTTGAAATAATTTGTCATTTTATTGAATAATGCACAACAAATCTTAGCAGTTATTATAAAAAGAAGGATAAATATGAAAAAGACGTTTATTTTACAACAACAAGAAATCAGCTTTGTGAAGAACACCTTTACTCAAAACTTGATTGAACAACTTGGCATTATCGAAGTACAAGGTCCAATCCTTAGTGAAGTTGGCAACGGTATGCAAGATAACTTATCAGGAATTGAGAAAGCGGTTCAAGTAAACGTGAAATGTATCCCAAATGCGGTTTATGAAGTGGTTCACTCATTGGCTAAATGGAAACGCCATACTCTCGCTCGTTTCCACTTTAAAGAAGGTGAAGGCTTATTTGTTCATATGAAAGCATTACGTCCAGATGAAGATTCATTGGATCAAACTCACTCTGTTTATGTGGACCAATGGGACTGGGAAAAAGTCATTCCTGAAGGTCGTCGTAACTTTGCTTATTTAAAAGAAACGGTACGCTCTATCTATCGTGCAATCCGTTTAACTGAATTAGCCGTAGAAGCTCGCTTTGATATCCCATCAAGCTTGCCAAAAGAAATCACTTTCGTTCACAGTGAAGATTTAGTTAAACGATACCCAGATCTTTCAAGCAAAGAGCGCGAAAACGCTATTTGTAAAGAATATGGCGCCGTGTTCTTAGTCGGTATTGGTGGCAAATTATCAGACGGCAAACCTCATGATGGCCGTGCACCTGACTACGATGACTGGACAACTGAATCAGAAAACGGCTACAAAGGTTTAAACGGCGATATTTTGGTATGGAACTCTGAATTAGGTAAAGCGTTTGAGCTTTCTTCAATGGGTATTCGTGTAGATGAATCCGCATTACGTTTACAAGTTGGTTTAACCGGTGATGAAGATCGCTTAAAAATGGATTGGCACCAAGATTTATTAAACGGAAAATTACCTCTCTCCATCGGTGGTGGTATCGGTCAATCTCGTATGGCAATGCTTTTACTTCACAAAAAACACATTGGTGAAGTGCAATCAAGTGTATGGCCAAAAGAAATGTTAGAACAATATGAACATATTCTTTAATCAAAAGAGAAAATAAAAAGTGCGGTGAAAATTCACCGCACTTTTGTTTTGAAGGATTAATTAATCTTGCAATGCACCGCTGTTAAACATTGGCAATCCCATTGTTTTTAAGCTGTCACGATAAATACCCAGCAAGTCTTTCTCCGTAATTTTTTGTAATTGATCTAACGGTTTATCTAATGCTGCTACCGTTTCAATCACAAGACCTTGTGGACCTGATTCCTGCGTCGCAATTTCAAATAACGCTTGTCCGCGGCGAACATGACTACCTGAGCTAATCAACACGGCATGTTTGATTTTGTGTTTCGCTAAAGAGTAACGAGAGAAAAGCGCATTTTCGACTGTTGAACGCGCATAGTTATCCGAATAAATACGGCTTGCATCCACGCCTTTCTCAATCAACCATTGCTTCATTAAATCCCCTTCGGTTTTATTGTTTTGTGGCACCCCACCCGTCACAATAATTAACGCATCTGGATTTTGATTCGCAATTTCTAAGGTTTTCTCTAAACGTTGCACCAAAATGTCATGCATGCTGCCATCTGGGTTTAAAGCGTATCCCAACGTAATAATCGCCGATTGCTCTGGTAACTTGGTTTCGAGTTTATCGGTAATTGGCTGATTAGCCGCTTTATCAATCACTGCAAAGACTTTTTCTAATTTACTTGCGCTTTCTGGGGAAAGTTGTTTTAAGCGATCTAAATGTTTTGTCGCTTCCGCTTGATTGCCTTTAAAACGATTCCATGCAGCCAAGTAAGCATGAGCTTTCACATCATCTGGGGCTACATCAAGCACTTTTTGGTAAAGCTCAATGGCTTTATCTGTATTGCCGTTATAAATATTGGCATTCGCTGCACCAAACAAAAAATCTACACGATAAGGCTCAAGCTTATACGCTTCTAATAAAAGATCCGCAATACGCTCCATATTGGAAGGAAGTTTCGCGGTAAAACCTGCATTTGAAACACGAGCCGGTGAGTTTTGGATTTTCACTGCTTGTTCAAGCAACTCATCCACAACCTGTCTTTGAGTAAGAAGTTGTTGATAATTTAATTGAGGCTCAAGCACTTTCACTTCTGCCGTGCTGGCGAAGCTGTTGACTGCAAGAGATGAAAGCACAGCAAGTAAGGAAACCTTGAAGATTTTTTGCATAATTAATTCTCCATATTGGATTGAATAACAAAAAGAGCGGTCACTTTTTTATCAGTTTCCGCTCTTTTCACTAAGCTTGATTCATCGACATACACAATAACGTCAATGGATGGATACAAGTCACGTTAGATGACATATCGATCTGCCATTTACAAGTTTGGCATTCAGAGATCACGTAATCAAATCCGCCTGCATTGATATTATCGAATAAGTTTTTACCGATAGATTGGGAAACCTCGTAGTTTTCTTCTTTGAAACCGTATGTTCCTGCGATACCACAACATTGTGATGGTAGCATCACCACTTCTAAGCCTGGAATTTGTTTTAACACTTCCAAGGTGTATGGCGCCCAACCCGCTTTATCCACGTGACATGCGGTATGATAAGCCACACGCAATTTCAATGGTTTAAGCGGTAAGGTTTTGCCTTCTTTAAAGAGTTGATATAAAAATGGTGTCACCATGTGAATATGCGGACGAACTTTCGCATTGTCGATACCTAAAATATGATGGTATTCATCTCGTAAATTTAAGGTACAACTTGATGCTTCACTGATCACATCCAAGCCATTTTCATCTACCATTTTGCTGATGTAATCGGTGTTAAATTGTGCGATTTTTTTCGCACGTTCTGGAAATTGGTTTACGCTTAATGGCAAGCCACAGCATTTTTCTTTTTCCAATAACACCACACCAATGTCCATTGCATTGAACACTTGAATAAATTCTTTACCCAATTGTGGATTATTATAGTTCACATAACAACCGTGATAATACGCCACTTTACGTTCGAATTTTTGTTGGCTTTCCACCATTTTTTTCATATACCAGCTACGGAAAGTACCAAAGGAATATTTTGGTAACGTACGATGACGGCTGATTTTTAACGCTTTTTCCAACACAAATTTTGTCGCTTTCAAGCCCGTAATCGTATTCACAATTGGTGCAAGCGGTGTATTAAGTGAACCCATAATATCGGTGTTACTTAAAATCGCATCACGTAATTTTTGCACTGCTGGCTTGTGTTGTTGAGCAAGGTATTTGTTTCTTGCGCGAACGATAATGTCACCGATTTTCACATCAGACGGACATGCAATTTCACAACGTTTACAGTTAGTGCAGTATTTCAATGCTTCATCATAAAGCTCCGCTGATTTTAAGCGTAAACGCTCACCATCTGGGCCTGATTGTTTTGGACCTGGATAGTTTGGATTTTGACGTGAAACCGGACATACCGCAGTGCATGCCGTACATTTAATGCAGCTCTCAAAGCTTTCATCAAAGGCATTATGATGTTGTGGTGCATTAAGGGATTGTTTTGCATTTTCAATTAATTGTTGAATGTTCATAACGCCTCCTTAATGTGTGTTGTGAAGAATTTCATCCGCAACAGCAAGTGCGGTTACCACTGCCACGCCTGAGCCACAACCGAGTTCTAACGCATTAAAACCACCAATCACATTACCCACTGCATATAAATTCGTTAAAAATTGACCGCTCTTTTGCACTTGGCATTGTGCATTAATCGCTACACCTGCAGATTGATACGGTTGTGGATTAGAGAAACGGTGATCTGTCCAAGTAAAACGATCGGTATCTTTAAAGCCTTCCACACCGATGATGTCAGAATGAAATACGGGCTCGTAGATTTTATCGAATTCCGAAACTAAACCTTTACTAAAGAAGCTGCCCGATGCTAAGACGAAATGCTCTGCTGTGATTTCTTCCTCTTCATGCAGGCGAGTTTGAATGGCGCGAACTTTGTTACCATGAAAATGCGCTTTTAATGCACTATCACCATTCATCATGAGTCCGCCTAATTTCTCAAAACGATGACGTAATTGAATACGTTGACGCATACCTAATAAAGAAGGCGGTAAGGTTGGTAATTCAAATAATGGTAAGCCTGTTGCTTTGCGAAGTGACTCCATAAACTCTTGATTTTCCAGACCGAAACAAGCTGGTAAGAAAATCGCTTCTGTACCTTTCGCGGCTTCTTTCATTTCAGCCACCAGATCATCAAATTTCAGTTTATATTCTAAAACTTGTGCAATATTTACACTGCGGAATTCACGGGAATTGGCACGTAACTGATCTAATTCTGGAATATTTAAAAAGCCCGTTTTCACTTCACAATGTGCAAATTGTGGATTGAGTGTAAGGTTATCTGCCAATAATTCTGGTTGGAAATCGTGATAGCCTTCAATGCCTAGAACCGCAATTTTTTTATACGGGAATGGGGTTTCGCCTTGTACAGTTGGCACACTATTTGGTGAAAGCCATGCACCACGTAAACTCCCTAAACCGGTAACGCGAAGATGATTTTCGGCACTTGAGCCAATTAAATCTAAATTTAACGATTCCGCTAATTTTTCGAAATCTTGCGCTTTCGCTAATACGCGTTCAGCACCCATAATGCTATAAGGGTGTTGTGGTAATTGAGCGGAAAGTGCGGTCAAATTTTCAGGAATATTTTTAACAAACGCACCATTTGGTAAACGGCTTAATAAATCCAATGAGCCAGATGCAAAATCAATCGCTGCTTGGCCGTTATTAATAATGACACAACGTTTGCCTTGTTCTTGTAGGGCGATGCCGCAAGTTAAACCTGCAAGGCCACCACCAATAATCACTACATCAAAATTCATTGTTATCCGTCCCTTGCTGTTTGTCAGTTTCAAGCGGTTGAACATCGTTTAAGCCCAACACACTGCCATACATCCATGAAGTAAATTCAGCTTCACGAATCGCTTCTCCCCATGCAATAGGTACAATACCGCGCCAACGCTCCTCCATGAAAGAGGTTAATTGTGTGGTCGATTGACGAGGTGTTGCCACTTCAAAACGATGCATTAAGCCAGCCGCACGACATGCACAAAGCTCAGCTTGGCAAGTCCCCATACCCACACGAGTACGGCGACGTAAATCTACTAAGTTATTTACATTTAATTCATCCACGGCATAACGTACTTCACCCGCTGTTACTGCTTCACATTCGCACACCATTGAACGATCAAGACGTTCTTTATCTAATAAACGGGTAGCACGAGAACCATGACGATATACGGCTGAATAACGAATCGTACTTGGAAGAGAAATGACTTTCTGATTGGTTTCTGCACGGCTTTCACTTGAACCCGGTAATGGACGCTCTGCAGTTGTACAACGTGCTGTTTTATTGAGTTTTTTACAAACAAGATCCGTTGCCCATTCAGCCATTAAGCGATAAGTCATTAATTTACCGCCAGTGATAGTGATAAAGCCGTCTAAGCCATCACGCTCTGCGTGGTCAAGTAACACGATACCACGACTTACGTTACGACCAGATGGGTCATCATCAGAGGCGACTAACGGACGTACGCCAGCATAAGCACGTAATACACGAGTATGACGCAAACTTGGAGCCAGTTTTTCCCCTTCACGGAACAGAATATCCACTTCTTCTGGGGTAACTTCCATGTTATCAATTTGATCGTAAGGGATACGGCTAGAGGTTGTACCGATAACACAAATGGTATCACCCGGTACAAGAATGTCCGCATCCGCCGGTTTACGGCAACGGTTAATCACCATTTTGTTGATGCGGTGCCCCATGACAAGTAACGCGCCTTTGGCTGGGAACATTTTAATTTTGAGATCCGCATATTCTGCGATGCCTTGTCCCCAAATACCACCTGCATTGACGACTAATGGCGCAAAGAATTTGCGATTTACGCGATTTTTGTGATCGTAAACATCCACCCCAATCACTTTGCCACCTTCGCGAATTAAATTTTTCACTTCACAATAAGTAAACATTTTCGCGCCGTTTTCGGTGGCATCCATCACGTTGGAGGCGGTTAAACGGAAAGGATCGATTGAACCATCTGGCACAACAACAGCACCGACTAAATCAGGGTTTACCGATGGTTCCATAATTTTGGCTAGTTTAGGATCAATGGCGACAGCTTCAATACCGGATTTGGTACAACTTTCGATGAAGGTTTTTTGATAATCAAGGGAATCTTCAGGTAAGGTGATAAATAAACCTTCCGTTTCATCCACACAGTGACGAGCGATATTGCGCAGAATTTTATTTTCTTTAATACATTCTTCTGCTGATTCCTGATCGTTTACGGCATAACGCGCACCACTATGTAACAAACCGTGGTTACGACCTGTTGCGCCTGTCGCAATATCACGACGCTCTAATAAAATACAGTTAATTCCACGCAATGCACAGTCACGAGCAATCCCCGCACCTGTCGCACCACCACCAATGATAATCACATCCGTCGAGATAGGGGAAAAATCTCCCACATCACGATACATATTAGGCGATAATCCCATTGTTACCCCCAAAGCCAAAATATTAATAAAAAGAAACGTAAAAACTGTTACAAATTCCATGGCTATTGTATGGGAGAGCGGTTAAATTCACAACATTCTGAGCGAAAAAGAAAGCTGTTTTGTGAGATAGATCACACAATTTTCGAATTCGCTCATTTGTTAAAAAATATTTTGTGAAATGCATCACATTTTTGAATTATTTCTCTTTTTAATTTCTATTTTTATTTTATCATGCACGCTATCCCCATCATGGGGGTGGACTCATAATTAAAATGATTTTGGAGAGAAATTATGTTTGGACCATTTAAACCCGCTCCGCATATTGCGGAACTTCCAGCGGAGAAAATTGATTCCACGTATAAACGCTTACGTTGGCAAGTGTTTGCAGGGATCTTCTTTGGTTATGCCGCTTACTATTTTGTACGTGCAAACTTTGACTTGGCACAACCTGGTTTAATTCAAGCCGGCTTGTACTCAAAAGCGGAATTAGGTGTTATCGGCTCAGCTGCCGGTCTTGCCTATGGTTTATCTAAGTTCGTAATGGCAGGTATGTCTGACCGTTCGAACCCTCGTGTATTCTTACCATTTGGTTTATTGCTTTCTGGTCTTTGTATGACCATGATGGGTTTATTCCCATGGGCAACTTCAGGCATTGCCATCATGTGGGTAATGATCTTCTTAAATGGTTGGTTCCAAGGTATGGGTTGGCCTCCATGTGGTCGTACAATGGTACACTGGTGGTCTAAATCAGAACGCGGTACTATCGTATCTATCTGGAATACCGCGCACAACATCGGTGGTATGATGCCGGGTGCAATGGTGCTATTAGCAAGTGCCGTCTTCTTCAGCACTCATGGTGTCGAAGCACAAGCAAAAGATATTTGGCAACAATCCCTCTACTATCCGGGTATTGCGGCAATGATCTGTGCAATTCCAGTTTACTTCGTGATGCGTGATACTCCACAATCTTGTGGTTTACCATCAATCGAAAAATGGCGTAATGACTACCCAGATGACTATAACGAAAAAACTTACGAAAACGATTTAAGCACAAAAGAAATCTTCGTAACTTATGTATTGAAAAACAAATTGTTATGGTACATCGCGATTGCTAACGTATTCGTATACTTAATCCGCTACGGCGTATTAAAATGGTCTCCGGTTTACTTAAGTGAAGTGAAACACTTCAACATCAAAGGTACCGCATGGGCTTACACAATCTATGAATTAGCAGCAGTTCCAGGTACATTATTATGTGGTTGGGTATCAGATAAAGTCTTCAAAGGTAAACGTGGTTTAACCGGTTTCATCTTCATGATCTTAACTACAGCCGCAGTTGTAGCATACTGGATGAACCCAGCTACACCTGAAGCAGAGCTTGCAAACTACTCAGCTTGGTATGAAAACCCATATCAATTAACTGACTTCATCTTAATGACCTTAATCGGTTTCTTAATCTACGGTCCTGTAATGTTAATCGGCTTACACGCTCTTGAGCTTGCACCGAAAAAAGCAGCAGGTACAGCAGCAGGTTTCACCGGTTTATTCGGTTACTTAGGTGGTACTGTGTCAGCTTCAGCTGTTATCGGTTGGGCAGCACAACATTACGGCTGGGACGGCGGTTTCTACGTCATGATCGGTGGTGGTGTCTTAGCGGTATTATTACTCTTCATCGTAATGGTTGAAGAAGGCAAACACAAAGCAAGATTAGGCGATACCTACGGTACTAAATAATCCATAAATTAAAGGCGACAGGCGAAGGCTTGCCGCCTTTTTTATTACAAAAAACAACTGAATTTTTAACCGCACTTTAAAAGGAGATAATGTGATGAAATTGAATAAATTAACCATTATGTTAGGCGCGGCAGTTATGGCAAATGTAGCGTTAGCCGATCAAACTTGTGAAGCGCCCTATCGTTCAGCTCTCCCCGCTTATACTTATGCTCGAAGTCAACGGACGTCAAGGCATTACCACTGATGGTAAATATTTATATGTATCAGGCAGTAAAACGCTCGCTAAATACGATATGAATGGGAAACTGATTAAAGAAAATAAAGATCCTTTTGTCGGCTACCAAAAGGAAGCCAATCACATTGGCGACATTGATATCTACAACAATGAACTTTATGTTTCCTCCGAATGGTTTGATGCCGGCGTAGGTAAAAATATTCAAATTGCGATTCATGATCCCGAAACCCTCGCATTAAAAAGATCAGTTGATTTTAATCCTGAGTCAGGTCAAGTCGAAGTTTCCGGCATAACCGTAGATACCGTTCACAATTCAGTTTGGATGGCATCTTGGGTGGGTGAGGAAAGCGGCCGTTATTTATATGAATATGACCTTTCAACCGGCAAATATAAACGTAAAGTACATTTACAACCTGTTCCACAATGGATTCAAGGGGTTTATGCCTATAACGGCGATCTCTATGTCACCGCTGATGACGGTACGGCAGATGAAAAAGAACCCGATCATATTTATCGTGTAGAAATCTCAGATAAAAATAATGAAGCGCGAGTTGTTTTAGAAAAAACATTGGATGATATTCGAGATGTCGGCGAAGTCGAAGGCTTGAATGTGAATCCAAAAACGAAACAACTACTTGTCCATGCAAACCGAGGCAAACAAATTGTGTTAGGGATGCCAAAAGGATTTTATCCAGGATATGACCGTGAAATTAGTGAAATCTATTTTTACGACATGAAACCAAGATGTAATAAGTAAATCAAGGAGAACACACCATGAAACTCAAAACTTTAGCGCTTTCTTTATTAGCTGCAGGCGTACTTGCAGGATGTAGCGCACACTCTTCTGTGGACACTATGAAATCAGACAAAATTATCATTGCTCACCGTGGTGCAAGTGGTTACTTACCAGAGCATACACTTGAGTCTAAAGCGCTTGCATTTGCACAACACGCAGACTACTTAGAACAAGACTTAGCGATGACAAAAGATGGTCGTTTAGTTGTTATCCATGACCACTTCTTAGACGGCTTAACTGATGTCGCGAAAAAATTCCCTAATCGTCATCGTAAAGATGGTCGTTACTACGTAATCGACTTCACCTTAAAAGAAATTCAAAGTTTAGAAATGACTGAAAACTTTGAAACTAAAGACGGTAAACAAGTTGCAGTATATCCGGGCCGTTTCCCACTTTGGAAATCACACTTCAGAATCCATACTTTTGAAGATGAGTTAGAATTTATCCAAGGTTTAGAAAAATCCACAGGTAAAAAAGTGGGTATCTATCCTGAAATCAAAGCACCTTGGTTCCACCACCAAAACGGCAAAGACATTGCAGTTGAAACCCTTAAAGTGTTGAAAAAATACGGTTACGACAAGAAATCTGACATGGTTTACTTACAAACCTTCGACTTCAATGAGTTAAAACGTATCAAAAACGAATTGCTACCAAAAATGGGCATGGATTTAAAACTTGTTCAATTAGTGGCATACACCGACTGGCATGAAACTGAAGAAAAAGATGCGAAAGGCAAATGGGTGAACTACGATTACGATTGGATGTTCAAACCAGGTGCAATGGCAGAAGTGGTGAAATATGCTGATGGCGTTGGTCCAGGCTGGTACATGTTAGTGGATAAAGAAAAATCTAAACCAGGCAATATCGTATACACCCCATTAGTGAAAGAACTTGCACAATACAAAGTGGAATTACACCCATACACCGTGCGTAAAGATGCGTTACCTGAATTCTTCACTGACGTAAATCAAATGTACGATGC
>NZ_CAJLNI010000061.1 GCF_905207935.1 uncultured Haemophilus sp. | reverse complement strand
CATTTTCTTTAAATCCTGAAATATCATTTTCTAATAAATGCTTAGAGGCTAATGCGCGGTGATAGTCATCTAATAAACCAATTGAAAAAAACACATCTCCACGAAACTCATCAATTAATTTTATTCTTTGAAATAATACGAGATAAGAATTATCTAAAAACGAATTAACCCGTTCCAAGGTAAATTTTTTAGCATCACTGTAAGTCTTTGCAATATCACTACCTAAAAAAACTTTATATTTTTCCATATTGACCTCGTATGACTACTTCTTATTAGGAACTCTAACTGGTAATAACACAACTTTACCATTTGATTTATCTACACCTGCTATAATAGTTTTTACAGATTTATCATTATCAATAGCTTTTATTATCGCAGTTCTTGTTGGATCATTTTCAGGTAATTTATACACAACTTCCTTAATCCATTTTTCTGACAATTGATTAGTATCCCCTGCCCCTTTAGAACTCACTTGAATAGAGCCATTATTTTTAATCTGCTTACTATCAATAATGACTACTGAACCATCTTTGCCTACTAACACATGATCAAAACCATTATTTGAGCCATATTTTCCTCCTTGTAATGGTTCATAACCTGAGCGTTTTGCTAAACCATGAATTAACGACTCTGTTTTTCCACCTTTAATATCACCATTTTTGACAATATCATCGATTAAAGCTTGCTCAGCTTTGCTAGTCGCTTTTATTTCACAACTTGCTCCACAAACTTTAGTGCCATTGATAAATCCTTTATCAGTTGATACAGCGATATTATCCACTTCATTAATTACTCGATTCAAAACAGTGTGATTAACTACTCTATTTACTTGATTTTTAGTAAAATCAACCACACCGTTTTTCAGTGCTCCCATTGGCTTAACTAACGCCAATCCCGTACCACTTAGAACAACTCCTCCAGTTGAAACACCTTTCATTTTGCCTTGGCGGTAACCTTGCATTTCACCCGCGAGTTTGGGATTTTCTTGAAGAGCAAGCGCATAAGCCTCATCCCAATCTTTCAACGAGACCACAACATTATTATAGGTTTTCTTTGGATTTGAAATAGCTTCCCATAAAGACACTACGGTATCATCTAAATTAACAACCGCATCCGCTGTTTCTTTAATACTATCAATTTGCCCTTGAGCTTCAGCAAGCTCTAGGCCTTCTTGATATTCTTTAGCTTTATCTTCATCTCCATTGAATAAAACCTTGGCATACATTTCAATGTTTTGCTTACGCTCATTACTAGGATGAACGTCATCAGCCATGCTGTTATTCTCCACAGAGTCTTTCGCTGTTTTAGCTGCAATAATCGCCCCATCAGAGCTATCTGATAAACTACCACCAGCAATACCTGCCGCCACTTGGCTTAAAGAAGATACCGTACGTTTTTCTTCTTCGCTGAGCTTTTCAGGTGATTTATTGTAAAGTGTCGAGGCAAGGAAATGAGCCGCAACCTCTCCACCCGCAGCACCTGCCGCACCCGCAGCAACATTACGATTGCCTGCATAAGCCTCTACCGCGCCCCAAAGTGCATGAGCTGTCAAATTGAGCGCGGTATTCACATTACCTTTCGCATCTGTTGTCGCTTTCTTAATTTGATTATTCACCGCAGGTGATAATCCTGAAGCCACCACTTCCGCTGCCGGTCTGCCGGCTAAAGCGGTGCTGATAACATTTAATGCTGAATCAATGACAAGACGTTGACTTCCACCTGTTTCCCATTCTTTGGCTTCGCGACTCGCTGTCTCAAAATTATCTCGTGCTTGTTTGACTAAAGCTTGGTTAGTTTCGTTGTTGTTTTCTGCCTTGGCTTTTTCTGCTTCTTCTAACGCAATTGCGGCTTCATTACGCTTCGCTTTCGCTTCTTCGCCAAATTTATTAGCAAGTAAACTTCCTGCTTCCGCGACATTTGGTCCAAATTTCTCTGTCACCTCACGTTGGAAATCAAGTTCTTTTTGAACATCATCTTTATTAAAACGATTCTCTAATTTGCCACTTTGGCTTTGTGCACTCTCTGTAGTGATATCTGTTTTAATCGCAGTAATTTCTTCTTGTACCGTTTTGCCTGTACGTTTTAATTGCTCTGCTTCATCTTTAATAATGATATTTTGTGTATTAATACCACTTTTTGTTGTGCTAGATTGGCTATCGGAATCTTTACCATAGCCCATGCCATAGGAGAATTGAAGAGACTCTTTACCTTCAGCCAATTTTTTGGTGTTCTCTTGTCCATCTACTCCTTTAGAATTAACGGTTGTATTGCCATTTTTATCGGTATAAAGCAGATTTCCATCTTTATCCGTGGCTTGTTTTGTACTTTGAGCTGCACCATTTTCGCCAAATGGTGTTTCAAAGTTAGCTGACACACTGCCACTTACACCAAAACTGCTGCCACTATAATTTGAGTGATTTTCAATATCTGAATGAGTCAGACTACCAGTGCTAAAATGGTTTTTACCATCAGCTTCTGCCTTTTGGGTAGACGTAATCAATGCACCTTTAAGATCGGTATGCTTATTAACATTAATATCATAACCTTCATCTCCGGCATAAATTCCAGCCTGTTCATTCACGCTCGCATGATCAGCATTGATTTTCGATTTATTAAAACTACCACCTGCGGCAAAACCATAGCCTACTGTCACACTACCTTGCATATTCATCTGTTTACCATGGTAGCTAGATTTATCTTGCAAACTCTCAATATTCAGGTTTTCCGCATCCAATTCAACACGTTTACCCTTCACCTGACTGCCTGCAAGAGTGACATCACCACCTGCATTAATCACTGTTTTACTTTGGCTATCACCTACATGACTAGCGACAGAAGTGGTTTCATCACCATTTCCGTAACCTTTTCCGTAATTACCGCCGAAAGTAGCCCCAGCAGCTACACCACTGCCAACTTTAATAGCAACTCCTGCATTAAAGCCACTCGATTTATTGGTACTACGCTCTTTATGATTCTGCTCAACCGCTTTAACAATCACTTGATTATCAGCCGATAAAAACGTGCCTTGTTTACCAGAAACATCAGAACCTTCAATGCTAATATTAGAATCCTTGCCCGCACCTGTCGCACCAATATTCACCTTACCACCAGCATTTACTTTAGATTTTGCTGCAGTATTACCTTCGATATGGGTTCTCGATTCGTTCTTTTGTTGTCCATACGTAATTTGAACACCTACGACAGAATCCATATTGCCACTATCCATAAAATCTTGAATAGATTTACCCGCTTTCATTACACTATCGCCTGCACGATAAGCATCAAAACCTGCATTGGCTGCAGCCATTGCGTTTACACGATCGTGCTTACTAGCACCCACTTGTTTAGTAGATTGCACCGCGCCCTGTACAGCCTGAATAGCAGAAAGAACAGGAGAAGTAATCGCAATATTTAAACCTTTTTGTTGAAAAGTTTGTTTATTATTGGTTTCGTATTTATCATCTGCCGCTTTAATTTGAACTTTTTTTGCCAGAATATTTACGTCACCTTTTACTGCACTGACCGTACTCGCTGTTTGTCTATAATTATTATCGGCAATCATCGTAGTATTACCGTTCAAGCTACCTACTTGGCTACCTTGTGCATAAAGCTTAGTCTGATCACTTTCCGTGGTTTGTTTTTGAGAACCAAAGGTTACTCCAATACCACCTCCCAACATGCCTGATTTTTTCTTACTATAATAATCATCAGAGTAAACTCGGTTCTCAGCTTCACGAATATCAATATTATTAGCCTTGATCACTAATCCATTTTCAGCTACAGCATTTGAACCTTGAATGTTCACATTTCCTTTATTCGAATGAATATAAATTTTATCTGCATCCAAATTTGAGGCTTCCGCAACATCATAATCGTGTTTATGTCGATAAACTTCTGTCGTTGAGCTTGTTAAACCTCTAGATTTACTTTTTGAACCACTAGAAAGCTGCTCTTTATAACGGGCTTCTTGGATATTAATATTCCCCTCAGACATCACATTCATGGTGCCATTACTGGTTGCAGAAACGCCTCTCATTTCAACCGCACTTTTACCTATAGCATCAAAGTTTCCAGTCACATTTAACTGACTGCCAACTTCTTGTTTTTGATCAAGCTTGTAATAATTATCAGCGTTAGAGACATAATGTTCTTTGTTTTGGGTTTCAATCGTGTCGAGATTTAATTTATCACCCGCTTGCAATACAGCATCACCTTTAATATTAAAGTTAGCGCCTTTTACTGTGATATTTTCCGTTGCCATTAAAAGAGCATTGCCTTTTTGCCCCTTGTCAGCTGCATCTTTTCTACCCACATTAATTGAGGCTTGCTGAACAAGGGATTTGCGGTAAAAATTGCCAGTATCCTCGGTTTCACTCGTGCGGCTTTCTATGTTAATGTTTTTAGCTTGAGCCACTAAACGATCTTCTGCATTGAGTTCTCCACCGAGATTATTAAGAGTTTCTTTCGCTTTTAAGTAAAGCTCACGTCCTTGCAATTTTCCGCCTAGGTTTTCTATATTATTTGCCGCCAAATGGGTCAAATTACGCCCCGAAATAACTCCACTGTTTTGAATGTCGCCTTGAATATTGACAATTACATCGTTGGCTGAAATCACTGCGCCTCGACTATCAATATCTGCATTACGGCCCACTACATAAACCTGTGGTGCAAGTACTTCTTTTTTCGAACCATCTTTTAACGTTACTTCACGTTTTACCATCCATACCATATCTGAGGTGAGCTGTTTCATCTGCTCAGCCGTTAATGCCACGCCAGGGATCAAATTAAGTTTCTTCGCATATTGCGCACCATTATCCATCAAGGCTTTATACTGTTCATAATCTGACGAATACCCCTGAAGGAAACGTCTGCCAGTAAGTTGATTAATTTGTTCATTAACTAAACGTTGTTCATAGAAACCATCCCCTAAACGTTTCAAAATATTTTTCGGATCGTTATGAATCTGTTTAAACATATAGTCACTGCTAAGCCATTTTGATCTCTGTGTAAAACGCGGATCTGTTTCAACCAAAAACTGTCCTGATACTGCGGGGTTGATTTTATAAAGGCTTGCCTGTGGCAATGAAATATCTGGTAAATGTGTTTTGATATCAAGGTTATCTTTATTTTTCATCACTCCAGACGTGATTGCTTCCAGGTTAACGCGGTGAACATTTAAATCTGTATTTAAAGGTGTTTTCTCCGCTAATGAAATGCCTTGGAAATCTGATTTATTCCCAACAATTGCGCCAGTAGACTCCACCGGCTCACCTATTTTTAAAAGTTCCAGCCCAAATTTAAACGGTTCGACAGGTAATAGGCGGTCGATTTTTTGTTCATTTCGTCCATACACAGCCCAAACTTTTTTACCTCTCATACCATGATAACGATGTTCTTTTTTAATATCTTTTTTCAAACCGATATCTCGACGATGAATTTCACCATCAACATCAATATTATCAAGTTTTAGTAATCCTTGGCTTACTGTACTAACGGGTTCCTTAATCGCTTTATCTGCTAAATATAAAGTGTCACCAATCACAATTCTGGAGTGTTTATTCGTATACTCCCCCCCTTCCAAATGTAAAGATTGCCCGATAAGCAATTTACCTGGGTCTTGGTGTTCAATGGTATTAGTATCTGTGGTTCGAATGTAATCTTGTTTCAGCCAATTTTGAGCTGCCACTGCTTGACGTCCATCATTGAAACGAAAATATTGATTGCTATTATGACGACTATTATTAACATGATCTAAATAGCCCTCACCTTTTTCTCCTTCATTACCATAATAAGTCGCACTGCTATCAAACGGGGAATAAGTAACAAAATGATTTTTAGTATATTTATGTCCTAACTTTAAATGTAAATCGTGGTTTAGCAGACTATGGGTTTTAATCCAACCACTTCCTAAAGCTTCAATGGTCGCACTACCGTTATCAATGCTATTTGCGTAACCAGTTGCTTGATTATTTTCATTTAACTGTCCACCAATATAGATATTACCTAAACTCATAATAAGTGAATGGTTACGGTTTACTAAATTACCAACACCTAAATCAAGTCTCTCACGAGCAGCAATTGTCGCCGCTGTTCCGTCAGCATTCTCAAGGTTATTTAAATTGTTTGCTTGAATTGCAAGGTGTCCTCCATAAATACGTGCCGTACCAATGTTATTTACATCATTGGCTTTAATCACTGTGGTATCGCCATCAATTAAGCCAAAGTTATTTAGCTTATTAGTTTGAATACGTGTATTTATTGAAGAAATTTCTGCATTAGCACTATTTTGAATAGTAGATCCTTCAACTGATGCTGAATTACCTACCACAAGGTTGGAGTTATTAACAAAATCACCTTTTGTTTTAAAAGTAAGATTATTGCCTACACCAAAGGCTTTATTTAGGGTAAAGCTATCATTTAACTCAATACCCAAATCTCCTTTTGTACTAATTGACCCCTCATCAACTAATGTTTTAGCTTGCAATGTCGTTCCAATCACTGATTCAATTGTCCCTAGTGCATTATTTACAACTAAGGTCAAATCTGGATTTACAATATCAACTCGACCAGTTGATAAAATCTCACCTTTTTGATTATCAAGAGATTGATTAACTGTAATATTTGCTGATTTTCCTGCATAAATACCACCAGATTGGTTTTCAATATGCTCTGCATCCATTACTAAATTAGCTGTTTGAATACCTTGAGTAGGAGTATCTTGCTTAGCTTTTGTATTTTTATTATTTACATTTGTAACATTTAACACTAAACGATTTGTTGCACTAACCAAAGAGCCTTTATCACCTTCAGCTTGGTTATCAAGTGCGGTCAAATTTAATGTTGAATTTACACTTTGAATAATTCCACCTTTGTTATTTAAATCTGTACCAGATAATGTTAAATCCTGAGATGAAATTACACCTTGTGCATTATTTATTGCAGCAGAAGAAATCGCTGCTGTTTTCGCTGAAATATCACCTTGTGTATTATTCAAATTTTGGGTTTGAATCGTTAAATCAGACTCTCCCTGAATCACTCCTTTAAGGTTATTTAAATCATTTGCAAGCAATGTCGCACGAGAAACCGATGAAATAATGCCATCTTGATTGTGTAAATTCTCTGTTTTTAACGATAATTGACCCTGGCTATAAACAATACCATGTTGATTATTAAATTGATTAACTGATAAATCCGCACGATTTCCAGCAATCAGTTTTCCATCTTCATTATTAACTTGCTGCGCAGTCAATAAAACTTGTCCACCTAACATTTCACCTTTATGGTTATTTAATGTTGAGGTACTAATATCAAGGCTATTTTTCCCAAATAAATAACCAGATTGAGATTCAATATGTCCTGCATTCGTGTTAAGTTTCACACCTTGGTTTGACCAAATCACACCTTGATTATTTTGGATTAACGGACTTTGAATAGAGATCAAACCTTCAGCAGCAATCTTCCCTTCAGTATTATCTAACCCTTTTTTCAAATTCAATGAAAAGGCCTCTTTACCACGCTGAATCCAGCTACTCTTCTTATTATTAAGTTGTGCGGTATCTATCGAAAAATGCCCTGCATTTAGGTTAGTATTCTCCACTAGAATAGCGTCTGGACTGATTAATGTAGTATTCCCCTCACTGTATAATGTTGCTTGCTTCAAATTTAAAGGTGAGTAAGTAGATTGGAAAGCAATACTATCAGCTGTTGATTGACTTTCAGATAAATCAAGAGTACCTGCTTTAGCATTAATTTGACCACTCGCTAGATGCTGAGCTTTAGATGAAACAGAATTTTCAGCTGAGAGCGTAATGCTAGCACCTTGGGCACTTTGACTATCTAATGAACGAGTCTCACCTTGTGTAGTTTCTTGAGCAGTTACACCTGCGGCAATTAACGCACCTTTACTAGCCTCAATATTCTTCGCTTGGTAAGCAACATTACCCTTCACTACAGTTTCACCTGTTTGAGTAACTTTATCCTTAGCTTGAACTGAGATCCCGCCCTGACGCGAAACAATCGAACCATGTTGTGCTACATTAGCTTGAGAGCGCAATGATACATTACCTTGCTTAGTTTCAATTTTCCCGGTATTCTCAATCGTTTTCTTTGCACTGAGCTCAGCTTGTTGTGTCGAGCTGATAGTACCACTATTGATAATTTTCCCTTGGCTATCTATCTTCACATCACCTGCAGCAGCACCAATATGCCCCGCATTACGCACACCAAGACCCTGACCGTTATCCACTAAATGGATTTTCTCAGCATACATCCCGCCTAATTGGCCCACATCTACACTGTAAGCTTGAGCTTGGTCATTTTGGCTCTCTGAAGTGCGGTCAGTTTCGTTTGTATTTTTATCACCAACATAAACTACCGAATCATTGGTGCGGTCTACCTTGTTTTTACCCGTGGTAACCTTAACTTTATTACCCCACACACCACCTTTGATTTCAGCCTTATCCGCAATAATATCGGTGTAATCGGCTTTAGAGGTATCCATCCCCTTTTGACCTACAGAGACCTTACCACCCTGTACGCGATAGCCTTTTAATTCACCATTTTCAACTTCTGCTTTACCTGTAGTAAACGTTGCACGCCCTGCATTTATCACACCACAGCCATCACACTGAATGCCACTCGGGTTCGCAATCACCACATCCGCTTTTTTACCCGCTACTTCTACATAGCCTTTTAAACGGCTTGGATTCGCTGAATTGACTTCATTCAAAATCACTTTCGCTTCACCACGAGCAAGATTCGGGTTACCTTGTACCCAGCCAGCCATTTGCGTTTGTGCTGCTTTACGAGCGTTGTTTAACACTGCTCCTTTTTCTGCAACATCAAATTGCGAATATTGGTTACGCGATACTCCAGCCTGACTTGGTGCTTGAATATTAACTTGTGGGATGCCATTACCTGTTTGTAATACTGTCGGCTGTTGATTACCTGGTGCTGATTTATCCGCACGAATAGCCATATCTTCAGCTTGAACTGAAGGTGAAAGGAACACAAAGCCTAATGCTAGCATTAAGCTAAAATGGATAGGGTTGAGTGAGAGTGCGGTTGAAAACAACCCTGTTTTTGCCTGTTCTGAGCTCATATTCTCACTTTGTGCTTTACCCTGTGATTTGGCAAGTTCAGATACCACAACAAGTTGATTTAATACACGACTAAAAATAACTTTGTAATGACGTTTATTCATTTTCTCAATTTCCTTTAAATTTTAAATTCTGTTTAAATTCTGTTTAATTTCAATTAATCTGGATAAATAAGTATTAAAAACGGTAACTTACATTAAATCCGGTAGTCACATTACTGGTTCTAAATCCTTCTGGCTTTTTAATCGGTTTGCCTACGAAATAATCATAGTTAATTCCCCATAATTTGCCTCTAAGACCAATCACCCCACCAATTAGACTACTTCCTACTTGAAGCTCATCTTGACTAGAATGTACTTTACCTTGGTCTATACCTAAATAAAGCTCATGCCCTTTATTGGCAATATCCCAACCAAGTTCATTACGCCATAACCAACCTTTTTCACCCGAAAGCGAAAGCTCACCATCAAACCCTCGTACGGTATAACGCCCACCAATACTAAATTTATCTTGTTGAGTTAAAGGTGTGCGATTCCATTGACCATTCCAACTGGTATTGAAACGAAATGGTTGATTACCCATCGTAAATGGATACGTTAAATCAAGTCCGGCTGTAATAATTTGCATGCGTGAAGTCCCTTCACCAAACTCTTCTTCTGGTGCAGGTAGCGCTTTATTACCGCCTGTACCACGCTTGTAACCAGCAAAAATCTGCAAAACAAGGTCGCTGATGTAGTGAGTATGATTAATCCCCACTTCCCAACCTGCTGTTCGACGACGTTGTACTTCAACTTCTGTATCATCAATATAGTTATGAGATTTTTTCGTCCATAATGCACCATTGATATACGTTTTATGTTGACTACCACGAGAGAGTAAGCGACTTAAATTCACTTTCATTTGTTGGCTTTCGCCAGAATAGACATAAGACTCAAAAGCCCCTGCGACTGTTTGATGATAAGAATATTTAGAGCCTGAAAGAGTTAAAAGATAGTTTCTCCAAGGAATAGAATAATAGAGTGTTACGTTTTTACTACCATAATCACCTTCCGCATCGTCACTATTACGCTTAAAACTACGTGTACCACTGATATAGAACATATCGTTCAGCGTTAACACATTATCCCAAGAAAATGTCGCTGAGCCCTGTAAGCGACCTGTTGCTTTACTACCTGAATCATCTACACCTAAAGTTAAATGAAAAGGCAATGTCTGTTTATAGGAAATCACAATATCGGTTTCCCCTACATTTTCACTTGGTACAAGCTCCATATTGGCATCAGCACTTGGTACACGTTTTAAGTTTTCTAATCCTTGCTCAATATTGCGTACATTTAACATGTCCCCTTGCGACATTGGCATAGCAAACCACAGCGTACCGCGTGTCGCAAATGGAATGGCACTTTGGTCTTGTAATTGAATACGACCCACTTTACCTGGTATCACCGTTAAAACTAACACGCCTGAACGCAAATCTTGCGGTTCAACCACAACACGTGTTGTCACATAACCTGCATCAATCAAACGATTTTGAATACGACGAAGTAATACGTTAATCCCTTCTGAACCAATACAAGCCGGTAGCGCAAAATCACGTTCAGCATACACTGATTTTAATGCCCAAGAAAATTGGCTGGGTTCAGCAAGTTTAAGAGGAGTTGTTGATGAAGTGGATTCTTCAGCTTGATAGTCTGTGAGTGCTAATTGATTAATGGGAAAACATTGTGCTTCATTTTGTGGAAAGCTAGGAGACGATTCTTTTTCGGCCTCTAAACGCACATTCGCTGATTGCGTTTGCTGGGCTAAAATAGCAGCCTCTTGTTCCGCTTGTTGTTTTTGTTGTTGGGCATCGATTTGTTTTTCTACATTTGCATTTGTAGAAGGAGGAT
>NZ_CAJLNI010000060.1 GCF_905207935.1 uncultured Haemophilus sp. | reverse complement strand
CTTTCCAAGCCAAGGCGTGTTCACGACCGCCATTTCCGATGATGAGGATGTTCATAATGCTCCTTGTATCTTTTTGAATTTAATCCCCTCTTTAGCAAAGAGGGGTAGGGGAGATTTGGCAGAAGTTATTTCAACCTCATAGTATATTTAGCATCGTTTAAATCTCCCCCTAACCCCCTCTTTACGAAAGAGGGGGTATTTTAATGGCAAATAAATGCTCTCCGTTCTTAACTCTATCAAATATATTCCTAATAAAATCACTAAAAGCAACATCATAAAAAAGCCCCTCTTTTGTAAAGAGGGGGAGCTTAATAGTAAATAAGTACCTTCCGTTCTTAGCTATCTCAAATATATTTCCAATAAAACTACTAAAAGCAACACATCATAAAAAAAGCCCCTCTTTTGTAAAAAAGGATTAGGGGAACTTTCGATAAATTGAACTAGTTGAATCTCCCCCTACCCCCTCTTTACGAAAGAGGGGGGGATTTTATTGGCAAATAAATGCTTTCCTATTCTCACTTAATAGATATTTTCTAATTAAATATTTTATCTATCCAAACCTTTAACATCTTTTCCTCTAATAATAAAAAGCCCCTCTTTCGTAAAGAGGGGTTTGGGGAGATTTAAAAAGAGTTGGGGAGATTTAAAAATAGTTTATGAGATTCAAACAAAAAGGCGAACCTTTCGATTCGCCTTTTCAGATTTTTTCTAATCAAAGATTAGAAGAATACACGCATACCTACACCGATAGCTCTGTCTTTAGTTTTACCATCGTAAGTATCGTTAACGTACTCTTTAGTAGTCACATATTTGCCTTCTACAAATAATACAACTTGTTTATGAAGTTGGTAATCTGCACCAAGTAAGAAACCGTGAGTTTTATCTTTAGTGTTTTCACCTTTTACGCGTTCATATAGGTAGTTACCATATACTTTAGACGCAGGAAGAACTTGATATGCGAAACCTGGAGCCACATAGAATTTGTTTGTTTTTTCATCATCAAATTTTTCATGACCATAAGCGAAGTCACCAGTTAATGTGAAATCACCAAATTTATAGCCTAATGATGCTAAAACACCATCTAAACGGTGAGCGTATGATGCACCAGTTTCAAAGTTTGTGTGACCATAAGCTAAACGCGCATCTAAATCACCCACTGTATATAATGCACCTACAGCGTAAGCATTTTTGATACCTGGTTTAAGTGGATTGCCTTTTTCGTCATTTGTTTGACCAAAGTTATAGTTTGCACTTAATTGTAAACCTTCGATACCTTTATAGTCATAACGAACTACGCCTGTACCCGCAGTTGGGATATATTCTTCTTTTGGAATGAAACCGTAATCATAGTCATTCGCTTGAGTTAAATCATCCGCGATGGTTAGTTGACGACCAAATTTGAGCTCGCCGATTGCTTTGCTACCTAAACCTACATAAGCACGTTTAGCATAAACACCACCGAATTTATCACGAGAAGTTGTATCATCAAAACGGAACTCTACACGACCTAACGCATAGAAATCGTTATCTAAGTTATGTTTTACAGTGATGCCAAAACGCGAGCCTGCATTACGTAAAGCAGAGTTAGATTTTTTAGTTGAGTGGTTAGCGGCGTCATATTCTTTTTTATCCGCTTTTTCCATGATTACACGAAGAGAACCGTTTAATTCAACTTTAGTACCTTCGTTGTCATAAACTACTGCTGCGTTTGCTGCTGAAGCGGCAAATGCAGTAACGATTAATGCTGCTAGTGTCTTTTTCATAATTGTTATTCCTTTTGGTTGTTACCTATGATTTTTGATTGAAGCAATTTTTCATAAAAAGTTCAATCTCCGAAATAGACGTCGCAAATATTACAAAATAAACCTATAGTGTCAATGGGAGGATCTCTTCCAATTTTCTAAAATCCGATCGAGATCACATTTTTTGAACAAAAAAGGATATTTTTTGAGCAAACTAAGCACATTCCACCGAAAATGAAATCACTTCTTTAATACTTTCTGCACCTAATGCAATCATAATTAAACGATCGACACCTAAAGCCACACCGGATGTATTTGGTATGCCTGCTTGTAAAGCCCCTAGAAAACGATAGTCAATTTCACGCTGTGGCAAACCTGCTTTTTCGCGCAGGCGATTGTCTTTTTCAAAGCGGTATTGTTGTTCGCGTGCATCCGTGAGCTCATGGAAACCGTTGGCTAACTCTAATCCTTTATAATAGAACTCAAAACGTTCTGCCACACGGCTATCTTCTGGGCTAAGTTGTGCAAGTGCGGCTTGGGAAGAAGGGAAATGATAAACTGCAACAGGGACTTCTTGCCCAATTTTAGGCTCTACCACTTCACTGAATAGAAATTGCAATAAGGTATCACGATCTTCATCTTCATCTGCCATAAAGTTGTGTTTACGTGCCACTTCCACCAGTTCTTGACGAGTCGCAGATAATGGATCTAATCCTACATATTCTTGGAAGACGAACTGATAACTTAAGGTTTCTGCCGGTTTACAATCGAGGATCTGTTGTAGCAAATCATCCACTTCATTCATCAGACGATACATGTCAAAGTGCGGTCGATACCATTCAAGCATGGTGAATTCCGGATTATGGCGATTCCCTGCTTCTTCATTACGAAATACTTTGCCAATTTGAAAGATCGGTCCACTGCCTGCCGCTAATAAACGCTTCATGTGATATTCCGGACTGGTAGAAAGCCAGAGCGTTTTCGAGAGTTCATCAAAAGGGGCAACAAATTCCGTATTAAAGGTGGAAAGGTGAAGATCCGTTACGCCAAATTCACTTAAAACAGGGGTTTCCACTTCTAATAATCCACGTTCAGTAAAAAACTGGCGGATATCCGCAATGATTTTGGCACGCGCCAATAAGTTTTTAATTGATGCGGAAGGTTGCCATTCTGTTTTTTTATCGCTAAGTGCGGTCATTTTTTTCTCCGTTTTCACCTTTAAAATGAATTAGGCTATTGTAAACAAGAGTGATTTTTAACTCAATAATCCGACTAAATCATTCTTAAACGCAAACGGTTATCATCTATAAATATATAAAAAATTAACTTTTTTGAGTTAGATCACACTTTTGATATTTTATCTGTTTATTCGGGAAAAAAAGTTACTAATTTGTAAACAAAAGTGGCAGAATTACCACAAGCTCCTATTAATTTAGGGCGTTTTATTTTTTTACTTTCTATATGATTGGAGGATATCGTGCAAACGGTTAATGTCGATATTGCTATTGTTGGTGCCGGTGGTGGCGGTTTACGTGCAGCAATTGCAGCAGCAGAAGCAAACCCTAACTTAAAGATCGCATTAGTTTCTAAGGTTTATCCTATGCGTAGCCATACGGTTGCAGCAGAAGGTGGTGCGGCCGCAGTAATTAAAGAGGAAGATTCCTACGATAAACACTTCCACGATACCGTTGCCGGTGGTGACTGGTTATGTGAACAAGATGTGGTGGAATACTTCGTTGAACATTCTCCAGTGGAAATGACTCAACTTGAACGTTGGGGTTGCCCTTGGAGCCGTAAAGCAGATGGCGATGTGAATGTGCGTCGTTTCGGTGGGATGAAAATCGAACGTACTTGGTTCGCAGCAGATAAAACCGGTTTCCACTTATTACATACTCTTTTCCAAACATCCATTCAATATCCACAAATTCAGCGTTTTGACGAGCACTTCGTTTTAGACATCTTAGTTGATGATGGCCATGCTCGCGGTATGGTTGCGATGAATATGATGGAAGGCTCACTTGTTCAAATCAACGCAAATGCGGTTGTGATTGCAACTGGTGGTGGTTGTCGTGCATTTAAATTCAACACCAACGGCGGTATCGTAACTGGTGATGGTTTATCAATGGCATATCGTCACGGTGTTCCTCTTCGTGATATGGAATTCGTCCAATATCACCCAACCGGCTTACCGAACACCGGTATCTTAATGACTGAAGGTTGTCGTGGTGAAGGCGGTATCTTAGTGAATAAAAACGGCTACCGTTATTTACAAGATTATGGTCTAGGCCCTGAAACGCCAATCGGTAAACCTGAAAACAAATATATGGAACTTGGTCCACGTGATAAAGTTTCACAAGCATTCTGGCAAGAATGGAAAAAAGGCAACACCTTAAAAACGGCAAAAGGTGTTGATGTGGTTCACCTTGACTTACGTCACTTAGGTGAAAAATATTTACATGAGCGTCTTCCATTCATTTGTGAATTAGCCAGTGCTTATGAAGGTGTAAACCCAGTTAATGAACCAATTCCAGTTCGCCCGGTTGTTCACTACACCATGGGTGGTATTGAAGTCGATTTCAACAGCGAAACTCGCATTAAAGGATTATTTGCTGTGGGTGAATGTGCGTCTTCTGGTTTACACGGTGCAAACCGTTTAGGTTCTAACTCGCTTGCAGAATTAGTGGTTTTAGGCCGTGTTGCAGGTGAATATGCCGCACAACGTGCAGCAGAAGCACAACCGGCAAACCGTGCAGCAGTTGATGCACAAGCACAAGATGTTGTTGCTCGCCTTGAAGCGCTTTATAACCAAGAAGGTAATGAATCTTGGTCTGAAATCCGTGACGAAATGGGTACCGTAATGGAAGAAGGTTGTGGTATCTACCGTGACCAAGAAAGCATGCAAAAAGCAGTAGATAAAATTGCTGAGCTTAAAGAACGTTATAAACGTATTCGTGTTGCAGACCGTTCAAGCGTATTCAATACCGATGTGCTTTACACCGTAGAATTAGGTTACATCCTTGATGTAGCACAATCTATTGCCAACTCTGCAATTGAACGTAAAGAGTCTCGTGGTGCACACCAACGCTTAGACTACACTGAACGTGATGATGTGAATTATTTAAAACACACCCTTGCTTACTACAATGGCGATGATGCACCGCGTATTGAATACAGTCCGGTGAAAATCACTAAATCTCAACCAGCAAAACGTGTTTATGGTGCTGAAGCAGAAGCGGCAGAAGCGGCTGCGAAAGCTAAGGAGCAAGCAAATGGCTAATTCACCGGTAATGACTGTAGAAGTATTACGCTACAACCCAGAAAATGATCAAGAGCCACATTTAAGCTCTTATCAAGTACCTTATGATAACCAAACTTCTCTTTTAGATGCGTTAGGTTACATTAAAGATAAACTTGAACCGTCTCTTTCTTATCGCTGGTCTTGCCGTATGGCGATCTGCGGTTCTTGTGGGATGATGGTCAATAACAAACCAAAATTGGCTTGTAAAACGTTCTTACGTGATTACAGCGGCCATATGCGTATTGAACCATTAGCAAACTTCCCTATTGAACGCGACTTAGTGGTTGATTTAAGCCACTTTATCGAAAGTTTAGAGGCAATTAAACCTTATATTATTGGTAACGAAGCACCAGCATTAGATGGTAAACCACATCCATCAAAAGAATTGCAAGTAAGCCGTACTAAACAAACGCCGGCACAGCTTGAAAAATATCGTCAATTCTCAATGTGTATCAACTGTGGTTTATGCTATGCCGCTTGTCCGCAATTTGGTTTAAACCCTGAATTCTTAGGCCCTGCAGCGATTACAATGGCACACCGTTACAACCTTGATAACCGTGACCATGGTAAAGCACAACGTATGCCATTATTAAATGGTAAAAACGGTGTTTGGAGCTGTACTTTCGTTGGTTATTGTTCTGAAGTGTGTCCAAAACACGTGGATCCAGCTTCTGCAATCAACCAAGGCAAAGTGGAAAGTGCCAAAGATTATGTTATCTCAATGCTAAAACCAAAAGGCTAAGGGGAAGAATATGTCAGTAACAGTAAGTAAACGCAAAAAATATGTTCGCCCAATGACGGCTACTTGGTGGCAAAAATTGGATTTCTACAAAGCATATATGGTGCGCGAAGCAACCTCTATCTTTGCTGTATGGTTCTGCATTGTATTGCTTTATGGTGTACTTTGCCTTGCAAGCAATCCTGTTCCAGGTCTAGGCATTATTGATTTCATTGGCTTCTTAAGAAATCCAATTGTGGTGTTCTTAAATATCATCACATTAATTGCGACTTTATATCACACTGCAACTTATTTCGTGATGACACCAAAAGTGATGAACATCATTGTTAAAAATGAGCGTTTACCACATCACGTGTTAAGAAATGCACTTTGGGCAGTTACAGCTGTGATTAGTGTTATCGCATTAATTTTAGTTTATATGTAGGGAGAGAAAAAATGGTCGAACAAAATCCAAAACGCTCTGGTGAACCACCAGTATGGTTAATGTTTGGTGCTGGCGGGACTGTCAGTGCGATTTTCTTCCCTGTGGTTATCTTAATCCTTGGTTTATTGTTACCATTTGGATTAATTGATCCACATAACTTAATTACATTCGCTTATTCTTGGATCGGAAAATTAGTTATCTTAGTTTTAACCATTTTCCCAATGTGGTGTGGTTTACACCGTATCCATCATGCAATGCACGATCTTAAAATTCACGTGCCCGCAGGCGGATTTATCTTTTACGGTTTAGCCATGATTTACACAATCTGGGTATTATTTGCTGTATTAGGTTTGTAATTTAAAACACTAAATTGATAATAAAAGTGCGGTCAAAAATGACCGCACTTTTTTATTCTCGACGAATAACCAAAATATTTTCTTAATCTAGAAAAACAAAAAACCCGACATTACATCGGGTTTTCTTTTATCAAATACTTTGATAATTATTCTGCAACAACGATAACATCTAATGTTGCAAATACTTCGCCGTGAAGTTGGAAACGAACATCGTGATCACCAAGAGTACGGATTGGACCGTTTGGTAAACGAACTTCGCTTTTCGCAATTTCAACACCAGCTGCAGTTACTGCTTCTGCTACATCACGAGTAGTGATTGCGCCGAATAAACGACCTTCCTCACCAGCTTTAGATGCGATAGTTACAGAACCTAATGCAGTCACTTGTGCTGCACGAGCTTGAGCTGCTGCAAGACTTGCTGCTGCCGCTGCTTCTAACTCTGCACGACGTGCTTCAAAGTGTTCAATGTTAGCTTTAGTTGCCATAACTGCTTTACCTTGAGGGATTAAGAAGTTACGAGCGAAACCAGATTTAACATTAACTTGATCACCTACGTTACCTAGGTGAACGATTTTATCTAAAAGAATTACTTGCATTTCCTAACTCCTTCTTAATTGTGATGAGAATCAGAGTAAGGTAATAACGCTAAATAACGAGCGCGTTTGATTGCGCGTGCTAATTGGCGTTGGTACTTCGCACGAGTACCGGTAATGCGGCTTGGTACAATTTTGCCGCTTTCAGAAATGTAGTTCTTTAATGTAGCGATATCTTTGTAATCGATTTCAACAACATTTTCCGCTGTGAAACGGCAGAACTTACGACGACGGAAATAACGTGCCATTTGGCTGTCTCCTAATCTATAAATTCGATTTGCTCGGCATGCAATACTAACTGCGTTAAACCATTTGAGGTTTTATGTGAAGTAATAAACCCCACCACAAGAAGTTTACTGCCGACCGTAATGCTTTGAGTTTTTTCTATTAACTGATTGCCACTGACTTGAACTGGCATCTTTAACCACGCTTGGCGTGATAAACCACTTTCGACTTGTTCGGAACGATGTTCCAGCCAAAATTGGCAATGCGCAATCCCGTTAGGGCTTTTGCTTCGCTTGGGTAATTGACACACTGTGCCGATTAACGAGAAGCGATTATCAAGTTTTGAATTACTCTTCAGCATCCTCAAAATCGTTGTTTTCAACTTCAGCTAAAGGTTTACGTTCTTCTTTAGCCGCTTTCATTGGGGACGCTTCGGTTACGGCGTGCTTAGTATGGATAACAAGACTGCGTAATACAGCATCGTTATAACGGAAAGTCGTTTCTAGCTCGTCGATGACTTGTTGAGGCGCTTCTACATTCATAAGCACATAGTGTGCTTTGTGTAATTTGTTAATTGGGTACGCTAATTGACGACGACCCCAATCTTCTAGGCGATGAACTTGACCACCAGCTTCTTTAACAGAACCTGTGTAACGTTCGATCATACCTGGTACTTGCTCGCTTTGGTCCGGATGAACCATAAACACGATTTCGTAGTGACGCATTACTGCTCCTTACGGGTTAATCAGCCTTTGACGTAGATTAGCCACCAATCTGCAAAGGCAAGGAACGAAAAAATGAACGTGGCTAAGGGCGCTGATTATACAGATTTTTTTCCAGACTTCAAATAATTTGTACGCTTTTCAAACAAAAAAAGCCGATATCAACATATCGGCTTTTCTTTTATTTCTAAATTAACGGCTACGGAAAATGATACGACCTTTGCTCAAGTCATAAGGTGTCATTTCTACGGTTACTTTATCGCCCGTTAAGATACGAATATAGTTTTTACGCATTTTGCCAGAAATATGTGCAGTCACCACGTGACCATTTTCTAACTCAACGCGGAACATGGTATTTGGTAAGGTTTCCAAAATTGTGCCTTGCATTTCAATGCAATCTTCTTTTGCCATTTTATCCTCTAAAATAATGATTTTTTGACCGCACTTTTTGCGGCTATAAATGAAAAACGGGCGAATTATAGCCGTTTTTAATGTTAGACGAAAGATTAAAATGGTATTTTGTTGAAATCCCCATTATTTTTTCAATAATTCGATTATAATGTTCCACTAAAGTCAATTAGGTAAAGAATTTAATTTAGCATACGAGACCAATAAGATATAGCCTTATGCAGTATCACCTTTCCCAAAGTGGCCCCCTATCTAAAAGGCTAAAGCAAACTTTACTATGATGTTCCTCAATCTGTATGTAAAACAATGACTTCAACCCAAGGGTTATTTATGGCTATACCTAAAATATTTGTAATTAGTTTAAAAAATTCAACAAGAAGAGAAAATATTGCTAAACGCCTTTCTGGTTTGGGGTTAGACTTTACTTTTTTTGATGCGGCAGATGGAAAGAAGCTGCCCGCTTCCGTATTAGAATCTGTTGATTATGATTTCTATCCAAAACACTATTTATCACCAAAGCCCTTAACGCTCGGCGAAATTGGTTGTGCAATAAGCCATATTAAAGTTTATGAGCACATGGTAGAAAATAATATTGAAAGTGCCATTATTCTTGAAGACGATGCGATCGTTTCACAGCACTTTAAGGAAATTATTGAGGATACGCTCAATAAAATTAATAAAAATCATGAGCTGATCTTTTTTGATCACGGAAAAGTTAAATCCCATTTCTTTAAGAAACGGATTGTGGAAGGATATAGACTTGCACATTACAAGTCACCTTCAAAAAATTCAAGAAGATGTATTATCTATGCAACCGCTTATTTAATTACACTATCGGGCGCTAAAAAATTACTTAACTACGCTTATCCAATAAGACTGCCTGCTGATTATCTGACGGGATTAATCCAAAAAACACGTGTTGATGCCTATGGCATTGAACCACCATGTGTATTTAGAGGATTAAACAGTGACTCAGAGATAGACAAAATTGAACATCGATATGAATAAGCTAAAAGCACTAAGGTTAAAAATAGGGAAATGGATACTCGATAAATCATCAAGAGCAGCTAATCCCCAAAGTTTAGAACATCCTAAGAGTTTCTTATTTTTGCGACAAGATGGGAAAATTGGCGACTATATCGTTAGTTCTTTTGTTTTTCGGGAAATAAAGAAATTTAACCCGTTGATAAAAATTGGTGTCATCTGCACGAAACAGAACGCTTATCTGTTTCAAAGAAACCATCACATTGATGAGATTTATCTTGTAAAGAAAAGAAATATTCTCGACTACATCAAGACGGCACTGTTTATTAGAAAAGAAAGATACGATGTTGTCATTGATCCAACTCTTGTACTTAGAAACCGAGACTTGTTGCTATTGAGAATACTCAATGCCCGTAATTATATCGGCTATAGAAAAGCAGATTATAATATTTTTAATATAAATATTAATAAAGATGGCCATTTTTCAGAAATTTATAAAGAGGCTTTAGCTCAGTCAAACATCAGTCTAAGTGATGATAGCTATGACATTCCGCAAGATGACTCAACCAAAGAAGAAATTCTTCAATTTATTACTGATAACAAGTTAAATAATTACATTACAATTAACTTCTATGGTGCGGGAAAAAATAGAAAATTTAACGATACTCACGTTATAGATTACTTAGCATATATTAGAAATCATCGTAAATGCCCATTGGTCTTACTCTCAACACCAGATACTCATGAGCATTTAAGTAGAATCGCTAATCAATTTGATGATGTATTTGTTTACCCAAATCCTCACACAACGATCTACCATACCATTGAGTTGATTAGAAACTGTGCCCTACTTATTTCGGTTGATACATCAACGATTCATATTGCTTCAGGGTTAAATAAACCTATGATTTGTTTTTACTCGCAAGACAAAGAAAATTTTACACATTGGCATCCAAATTCTAAGAATGCATGCCATATTATTCATTACCATGATAATGTTAATGAGATCTCCCCGAGAGAAATAAAACCAGAGTGGCTAGATATTTAAAGATATAAACCACAAACTTTATCATTTACTAGACTATTTTATGAACTCAAAAAAACACTTAGGCCATACAGCCCGTAAACGCTTTGGGCAAAACTTTTTACATGATACTTCTGTGATTCAAGGTATCGTGGCGGCAATTCATCCACAACCCAATCAATTCTTAGTAGAAATTGGCCCAGGGCTTGGTGCATTAACGGAGCCTGTTGGAGAGCTTGTCGATCATCTTACAGTGGTCGAGCTTGACCGAGATCTTGCCGAACGTTTACGCCATCATCCATTTTTACATCAAAAGCTCACCGTCATTGAAACAGATGCGATGCAATTTGATTTTGGTGAGCTTTATACAAAAGAGAATTTAGCGGAAAAAGGTCAGAAGTTACGCGTATTTGGTAACTTGCCTTACAACATTTCTACCCCATTGATGTTCCATTTATTTAAGTATCATGATGTGATTCAAGATATGCACTTCATGCTACAAAAAGAAGTGG
>NZ_CAJLNI010000059.1 GCF_905207935.1 uncultured Haemophilus sp. | reverse complement strand
GAATAGATAAGCAATGGTTGCAATAATGACCATACAGGTTAAATCAATAAATTTACCAACGCGGATCATTTCGAATTGTTTAACAAAGCCTGTGGAGTACACAATTGCATTCGGCGGTGTACCAACCGGCATCATAAAGGCACAAGATGCACCTAAGCCGATAATCATCGCAAAACCAAGAGGTGGCATATTCAGTGCTTGTGCGATAGAAATAAAGATTGGAACAAGTAAGGCTGCACTTGCCGTGTTTGACGTAAATTCAGTCAAGCAGACAATAAAGGCTGCAACAATTAATGCCATCACATAGTAGTGGCCTCCTTCAATGATGAAGACAATGCCATCTGCCATGATTTTGCTTGCGCCAGATTGAGTCAATACTGAGCTTAAGGTTAAACCGCCACCGAAAAGGAACAACACCCCCCATTCTGTATTGTCTTGTATTTCTTTCCAACTTGCGATACCTGTTACACAAATGACGATTGCAGCCGATAGGGCAACCATACTGTCAAAACTGCCAATGGGTTTTGGTAAACCTAATAATTGAGAAAGAATTGGATTGATGTAACCACCAAAAATCCAAAGAATTGCCACGGTCACAAAGATAGTTAAGGTTAAAATACGTTTTTTCGTCATGTGAATTTTGGCAAATTCCGCATCAAAACGAAGGCCAAGTTTGGGTTTAAAAACAAGGTATAACCAACCAATAATTACAGGGAACAAAATTAACATGACTGGCGTACCATACATTAACCAGTCAGCAAAACCTAAATGAAGCTGAGAGGCAGCGATGGCATTAGGAGGGCTTCCCACAAGCGTACCCATCCCCCCAATAGTGGCACTGTAGGCAATACCCAATAACACAAATACATAAGTATTGTGATCTTTATTGCGGTCTAACTGACTTAAGATAGTCATTGAAAGTGGGATCATCATTGCAGCAGTAGCGGTATTGCTCATCCACATGGACAAAAATGCTGTTGCGACGAATAAATAGAGTACAGCAACAGATAACCGACCCCGCGCTAACTGCATGATTTTATTAGCGATCATTTGGTCGATCTTTTGCACATTTAATGCTGTTGCAAGTGCAAAACCACCGAAGAATAAAAAGATAGTTGGATCTGCAAAGGCTACGAGGGCTTCGCGACTATCAGCTAATCCTAATAGAACAGATAGAATTGGAACGAATAATGCAGTGATGGTTACACTAACTGCTTCGGTGAGCCATAGAATGGCCACAAATGCGAGTAAAGATAATCCTTTATTCTCAGCAGGGGCAAAAGGAAGTGTATTGAGTAGAATAAAAAAGAGAGCTACATCAGAAAGGAATATAATAGTTTGTTTATTCCATGCTTTTCGCTGAGATTTTGTGACAGATATTACTTGCATATTTTTTCCTATATTTTTAAGGCCGGCGATTTTAGCATAACAGGCCTCAGTCAGGAAATAATGCATACTAAAAATTGATTATAATAAAAGAAAAGTGCAGTCAAAACTGGATGCTTTTTGACCGCACTTCATAGTTGAATATCAATTTAGCGAGATAAATTAACGAGATAAAATCGCTTTAACTTGCTTTTGTAATACGGGGATAATCTCTAGTTCAAACCATGGATTTTTCTTGAGCCAGATTTGGTTCCGTGGAGAAGGGTGAACGAGCGGGAGAAAGTGAGGGAGAAAATCACGGAAATGGCGAACCGCTTCAGTCACATTAAGCTCGTTTTCTGGTAAATAATATTTTTGTGCATATTGCCCTATAAGAATGGTGAGCTCGATATTGGGTAAGTTTGCTAAAATTGGTGCATGCCATTTCTCTGTAAAGCCTTTGCGTGGCGGTAAATCACCCGATTTGCCTTTGCCTGGGTAATAAAAATCCATCGGGATGACTGCAAACATACCGGAGTGATAAAAGGTATCACGATCCACGCCCAGCCATTCACGCAGGCGATCACCGCTTTTATCATTCCAGTATAAACGACTTTCTTGGGCTTTAATTCCTGGCGCTTGTCCGACAATATTAATACGAGCGGTAGTTGGCGCGGCAAAAAGCGGTTCTATACCCTTTACTGTAAAGGATTGATTATCGGGATCTTGCATGATGGATTGGGTAATCTGAGCAAGTGTTGGCATTGTATTTTCCTTCTTTATTGAAATAAAAATAGCTCACTTTTGATGAGCTATTTTATCATAATAACGAAATGACCATTATAGATGTTTTACACGGCGTTTTACTTCTTCCTGTTTACCCGCATTGAATGGGCGAGCATCAGGACTGCCGAGATAACCGCAAACTCGTCGGGTTACAGAGACTTTTGCACTGTCATGATTACCGCATTTCGGGCAAACAAAGCCTTTACTTGTGCAATTAAATTCTCCGGTGAAACCACATTCGTAACATTCATCAATTGGCGTGTTGGTGCCGTAATAAGGTACGCGATCATAGCTATAATCCCACACATCTTCGAGTGCCTTCAGATTATGTTGAATATTTGGGTATTCGCCATAACAAATAAAGCCCCCGCTTGCTAATTCAGGATAAGGCATTTCAAAGTCTAATTTATCGTATGGATTCACTTTTTTCTCTACATCTAAGTGATAGCTGTTAGTGTAGTAGCCTTTATCGGTAACGCCTTCAATGACACCAAATTGTTTGGTATCTAAACGACAGAAGCGATCGCACAAGTTTTCACTTGGTGTGGAATAAAGGCTAAATGCATAGCCAGTTTCTTTCTGCCATTGTTTGACTGCTTCACTTAAACGACGCACAATCGCGATGCCTTTTTCGCGTAGTTGTTCATCGTCAAAAATATGCCCTTGTTTATACAGTGCATTGATGGTTTCGTGAATGCCAATATAGCCTAAAGAAATTGATGCTCGGCCATTTTTGAAAATATCCGCAACCTTATCATCAGCTTTTAATCGAACGCCGCAAGCACCTTCCATATAAAGAATTGGCGCGACACGGGCTTTAGTATTTTCTAGGCGAGCAATACGTGTAAGCAAGGCTTTCTTCGCGAGGGCTAAGCGTTCATTTAAAGTGCGGTAGAATTTTTCTTCATTTCCTTGTGCTTCAAGAGCAATACGAGGTAGATTTAAACTCACCACGCCTAGATTATTGCGACCATCATGCACTTCATGACCGTTTTCTTCATAGGCTCCCAAGAAGCTACGACAACCCATTGGGGCTTTGAATGAGCCAGTGACTTTAACCACTTGATCATAGTTTAAAATATCTGGATACATGCGTTTTGATGCGCATTCTAATGCCAGTTTTTTAATATCATAGTTCGGATCTTGTTCGTTTTGGTTAATGCCTTTTTTAATGGTAAAAACCAGTTTAGGGAAGACCGGTGTTTTATGATTTTTACCCAAACCACGAATACGGTTTTTCAAAATCGACTGTTGAATTAAACGTTCTTGCCAACTTGTGCCTAAGCCAAAACCAAAGGTGACAAATGGCGTTTGGCCATTTGACGTATGGAGCGTATTAACTTCATATTCAAGGGATTGAAACGCATCAAAACATTCTTTTTCAATTAGTGCTTTTGCATAACCTTCAGCATCTGGAATTTGCCATTGTGCAGCATTTTTTAAATGTTTTTCGAAACTGAGTTGAACATAAGGCGCAAGCACTTCATCAATGCGATTAATGGTTGTACCGCCATAAATATGGCTGGCTACTTGAGCAATAATTTGTGCAGTAACCGCTGTTGCTGTGCCGATAGATTTAGGCGGTTCAATTTCGGCATTACCCATTTTAAAACCATGCGAAAGCATGCCTTTTAGATCAACCAGCATGCAGTTAAACATTGGGAAAAATGGCGCGTAGTCTAAGTCGTGATAATGGATTTCGCCTTTTTCATGGGCTTCAACAACATCTCTTGGCAGAATGTGACGTTTGGCATAATGTTTTGCCACAATACCCGCCAGTAAATCACGTTGGGTAGGGATCACTTTCGCATCTTTATTCGCATTTTCGTTAAGCAATTCGACGTTGCTTTGCTCAATCAGCCCTTCAATTTCTTTGGTTAATTGACTGCGTTTTTCACGAGCAAGGTCGCGATCGTGACGATATTCAATATAGGCACGTGCAATTTGTGGATACTTGCTTGTCATTAAGTGATTTTCAACGATTTTTTGAATCTGGTTGATATCAATTTCATGCTGATAGTGACTAAAAATTTCAGTATTAATCTGCTGACTCAGATCATGGATATACATTTCATCAACAATATTGACCGCACTTGCCGCTTTTTTGATGGCATTAGTAATACGTTGTAGGTCAAACCCAATTCGTGAACCATCACGCTTAATCACGAAGAAAGCATTCATTTTATGACTCCTATATAGGCTACTTTAAAAAAAAACGAAAGCACTATATATAGTTTTATTTAACAGATCAACACACAATATGTAGTATTATTTGCTGTTTTTTGATGGCTGGAATTAAGGTGAAACCTTGCTAAACCTGGGAGGAAAGAGTGTTTTTGTTGATAATTATTCTCAAATTATTTTTTAATAAATTTGATCTATGTCAAGATTTTTGGCAATAAAAAAAACGGACGAAAAATCGTCCGCTCTTTAAGTCATAGAAAAGAAATTAAGCTGCAACCATTACCATGGCTGGGCGAATCACTCGACCATTTAAGGTATAACCTTTTTGTAAAACGGTAGTGATTTGATTCGTTGCAAAGCCTTCTGCTGGTTGCATAGAGATAGCTTGGTGAAGATCTGGATTAAAGGTATCACCTACTGCACCAACAGGCTCGACACCAAAGCGAGAAACCGTTGAGAGTAACTCTTTTAAAGTCAGCTCGACGCCATCGAATAGGGCTTTGATGTTTTCATCTTCCTTATTGGCTGGTGTGGCAAGCGCACGCTCTAAGTTATCAATGGTATTTAAAATGTCTTTTGAGAATTTTTCGAGCGCAAATTTATGTGCTTTTTCGATGTCTTGTTCGCTACGACGACGCATATTATCAATTTCTGCACGCGTACGGAGCAATAAATCTTGCTCTTTTTTAGAGGTTTCTTCTACTTGTGCTTTTAATTGTTCTTCAAGTTCTTGTACACGGGCAATCGCTTCTTCTAACGGATCTTCCGTTGCTGTGGTTTCCTGCTGAACTTCTTCAACAAGTTCTTCATTTTCATTTAAGTTTTGTGCTTGTTCTGACATCTTTTTCTCCATTTATCAAAAATTAGTGCTATTTTAGCAAAACTGAATTGCTATGTAATATAATGGTTAAAATTTTAAATTCAAGTGCGGTCAAAAATCAGGAAGTCTGTACTTGGGAGCAATCATAGTTATGGATGAATTAGTCAAATCATTTAAAACCATCGCCTTGATGGGAAAACCACGTCGCGACATTAATTTGCAAATGCATAAAAACTTGTATCAATGGCTGAAAGAGCGAGGATATCAAGTTTTAGTTGAAAAAGAAGTGGGGGAAAAATTCGGTTTACCGGAAGAGGTGTTAGCAACGGTTGAAGAAATTGGAGAGCAAGCTCAACTCGTGATTGTAATCGGTGGTGATGGCAATATGCTAGGGCGTGCTCGCATTTTGGCTAAATATAATATTCCAATGATTGGTATTAACCGAGGTAACTTGGGCTTTTTGACCGATATCGACCCGAAAAATGCTTATGCACAGCTTGAAGCGTGTTTGGAACGCGGCGAGTTTTTTGTCGAAGAGCGTTTTTTATTGGAAGCTAAAATTGAACGCAATGGCGAAATTATTTCTAGTGGTAATGCCGTAAATGAGGCGGTGATTCACCCAGCTAAAATTGCGCACATGATTGATTTCCATGTTTACATCAATGATAAATTCGCGTTTTCTCAGCGTTCAGACGGCTTGATTGTTTCCACTCCAACAGGTTCAACGGCTTATTCGCTTTCCGCAGGCGGCCCGATTTTAACGCCAAATTTAAATGCGATTGCCCTTGTGCCGATGTTCCCGCACACGCTTTCTTCTCGACCATTAGTAATTGATGGAGACAGTAAAATTTCAATTCGCTTTGCAGAACATAACACTTCACAGTTGGAATTAGGCTGTGATAGTCAAATTGCACTAGATTTTTGCCCAGATGATGTGGTGCATATTGAAAAAAGCCCGCACAAGCTACGCTTATTACACCTGAAAAATTATAATTATTACAATGTATTAAGCACGAAATTAGGCTGGCTTAAAAATTTCTAATCCAAAAAGTTAAAAATCTCTTTACTGTATATTATATCAGTTATAATATATGGATATACAGTTAAGGAGATTTTTTATGCTAACCCAACTTACCATCAATAATTTTGCAATTGTTCGTCAATTAGAGATTGAATTGGCGAAAGGAATGTCTGTGATCACGGGGGAAACCGGCGCAGGAAAATCTATTGCTATTGATGCGTTGGGATTATGCTTGGGGCAGCGTATTGAAACGTCTATGGTTCGAGAAGGGCAGGAAAGAGCTGAAATCTGCGCCACATTTTTTATTGAACCAACAAATCCCGCTTATCAATGGTTGCAAGAGCAAGAATTGCAAGATCCTGATAATCCCTCCGATTGTATTCTACGTCGTGTCATTAATGCTGATGGGCGTTCTAAAGCCTTTATCAATAGCACGCCAGTATCGGCTTCCCAATTAAAAGAAATAGGACAACATCTTATTCATATTAATGGGCAGCACGCTTCACAATTATTATTGAAAAATGATTATCAGCTTCAGTTGGTGGATACATTTGCACATCACCATGATTTACTCGCACAAATGCGAGAAGATTATCGAGTATGGAAAAATCTTCAAACGCAAGTTAAAAATTTCCAACAAAAAGTTGCCGAAAATGAAGCGAAGAAACAACTTTTACAATATCAGGTAGAAGAGTTGGATGAGTTTGCCCTTCGTCCAAATGAATATTTAGAATTGGAAGAGGATCAACGTCGTCTATCAAATAGCGAACAGCTGACACAGTTATCACAATCAGCCTTACAGCTACTCAGTGAAAATGAGACGGTGAGTATCGATTCTATGCTTTATCGTGCGACGCAGTACATTGATGAATTAAGCGAATTAGATCCTCGCTATGCTTCCGTTCAAACAATGTTGAATGATGCACTTATTCAAGTGCAAGAGGCGACAAGTGAAGTGCAGCATCTTGCTTCTCATATTGAGCAAGATCCGATGTTGTTACAAGAGATTGAACAACGTTTAGGTCAAGCCTTACAACTCGCTCGCAAGCATAATGTCAAACCTGAGGAGTTGGTGGAGTGGCATCAAAAATTAAAAGCAGAATTGACCGCACTTTTAGATTTTTCAGAAAGTGAAGAACGCCTGATTTTAGAAGAAAAAGCTGCCTTTGAGAAAATGCAACATACGTCAAAACAATTACATGAAAGCCGTTGCCAAGCTGCAGAGAAATTAGCACAACAGGTTACACATTCTATCAAAGGGCTTGCAATGGAGAATGCCGAGTTTTTCGTTGAAGTGAATTCAGATTTAACTAAAGTGACGGCAAATGGGGCTGATAATATCGTCTTTACTTTACGCAGTAATCTAGGACAGCAGGCACAACCGCTAGCAAAAGTGGCATCAGGTGGTGAGTTGTCTCGTATTTCATTAGCGATTCAAGTCTTAACATCAGATCAATCGGCGATTCCAACGCTGATCTTTGACGAAGTGGATGTTGGGATTAGCGGTAAAACGGCGAGTGTAGTGGGTAAATTGTTGCGCCAATTAGGCGATAAATGCCAAGTACTTTGTGTGACCCATTTACCACAAGTGGCATGTCATGGACATCATCAATTTAATGTTGAGAAATTTACCGTTGATGATAAAACAGAAACTAAAATGACCGCACTTTCTCAAGAAGAGAGAGTTCCAGCTCTTGCAAGATTACTGGGTGGCAGTGAAATTACAGAACTAGCCTTGGCGAATGCGCAAGAAATGTTGGATTTAGTGAAGTAAAATCAGGTAAATAAATGGGCGCTTGTCGCCCATTTAATGCATTAATGAGCTGAATTTTGTCGTAAAGCTTAGATTCTTCTTGTCACATTTTAAAAATACTTGATAGGAATGCTTGCTTATTAGTCAAAAAAGCGTATTATAGACGTCTATACGTCAATACATCCAAAAGAAGAGAACTTATGTCTAGCTATTTATTTACTTCTGAATCGGTTTCAGAAGGACATCCAGATAAGATTGCCGATCAAATTTCTGATGCGGTACTTGATGAAATTTTAAAACAAGATCCTAAAGCTCGTGTGGCTTGCGAAACCTATGTAAAAACAGGGATGGCGTTAGTCGGTGGTGAAATTACTACATCAGCATGGGTTGATATTGAAAACCTTACTCGCCAAGTGATTTGTGATATTGGCTATAAACATTCAGATATGGGGTTTGATGGCAATTCTTGTGCGGTATTAAATGCGATTGGCAAACAGTCATCGGATATTAATCAAGGTGTGGATCGTGAGAATCCATTAGATCAAGGTGCGGGTGACCAAGGGATCATGTTTGGTTATGCGACAAATGAAACGGAAGTCTTGATGCCTGCGGCGATTACTTATGCGCATCGTTTAATGGAAAAACAAGCGGAAGTACGTAAAAGCGGAAAACTAGCCTGGTTACGCCCTGATGCGAAAAGCCAAGTCACTTTAAAATATGAAGATAACAAAATCGTGGGTGTGGATGCAGTAGTGCTTTCTACACAACATAGTGAAGAAGTGTCACAAAAAGAAATTTATGAAGGCGTGATGGAAGAAATCATCAAGCCAATTTTGCCAAGTGAATGGTTATCTCAACAAACAAAATATTTCATTAACCCAACTGGTCGTTTTGTGATTGGTGGTCCAATGGGCGACTGTGGTTTAACGGGTCGTAAAATCATTGTCGATACTTACGGTGGGGCAGCTCGTCATGGTGGTGGCGCATTTTCTGGTAAAGATCCATCAAAAGTAGACCGTTCAGCCGCTTATGCCGCGCGTTATGTGGCCAAAAATATTGTTGCAGCAGGTCTTGCAGATCGTTGTGAAATTCAACTTTCTTATGCAATTGGCGTGGCTGAGCCAACCTCTATCATGGTGGAAACCTTTGGTACAGGAAAAGTATCAAACGAAGTATTGGTTAAGTTAGTGCGTGAATTCTTTGATTTACGTCCTTATGGTTTAATTAAAATGTTAAATTTAATTCAACCAATCTATCGCCAAACTGCCGCGTATGGACACTTTGGCCGTGAACAATTCCCATGGGAAAAAGTGGATCGTGCAGAAGAATTGCGAGCTGCAGCCGGTCTTAAATAAGTAAATAAAATGTGTATGATAAAAACCGCTAAATTAGCGGTTTTTGTTTACTTAACATGATGATGTCATCTCAAACTCAGTTTCGGCATTTAAAAATGCAGGTGCAACGCAAGCTTGCAGAAACATTACAACTGGCTGAACGTCACTTTCAACAGAAATTTCCTATTCCGACAATCAGTTATGACTTGCGAGGTGTAAAGGCTGGCGTTGCATACTTGCAGAAAAATGAGATTAAATTTAACCGCACTTTGCTACTCGAGAACTCAGATGAATTTATTCATCAGGTTGTTCCCCATGAATTAGCCCATCTTATAGTGTATCAAGTATTTGGTCGAGTGAAACCGCATGGACAGGAATGGCAAGCGGTGATGACGCAGTTATTTAATCTTCCAGCTGATACTTGTCATCAATTTGATGTAGAGAATGTGCAAGGCAAAATGTTTGCTTATCAATGCGAATGTCAGACCCATTATTTAACGATTCGTCGGCATAATCGCATTCAACGAGATAAAATTGCCTATTTATGTCGAAAATGTCAGGGAAAATTGGTTTTTCATAGTGAAAATTCATAAGCAGCGTGGTATATTTCTAGTGTTTTCAATCAAATAACAGGGGTTATCCAATGAAAAAATCATTATTAGCTATCGTTGTCGGTGCATTAGCGGTTGCTTCAACTGCAAATGCCGGTTTATATGCAGAAGGTGATCTTGGTCTTTCAAGAACTAAATTAACCAATGGTGGTTCAAGCAAAACTAAAATTGAGCCACGTGTTGCAGTAGGTTACAAATTAGGTAATGTACGTGTAGCAGGTGATTATACACATCACGGTAACTTCCAAGGCACTAAAGTTCAAGGTTTAGGTGCGACAGTATTCTATGACTTCGATACCAACTCTCAAATTGAACCTTATGTTGGTGCTCGTCTTGCTGCAAACCGTTTCAAATTTGAAGAACGTGCGGATCAACGCTATAAAAGCTCTTCTGAAACCAAAGTGGGTTATGGTGTAGTTGCGGGTGCTAAATATAAATTAGCAGAAAAAGTATATGCAAACGGTGGTTTAGAATATAACCGTTTAGGTAGCTTTGACGATACTAAAGTGAATAACTATGGCGCTAAAGTGGGCGTAGGTTACGAATTCTAATTTCCCTTTTGAAAAGTGCGGTTGATTTTCACCGCACTTTTTCTTTTGGATGTATAAGTTTGTATAGGTTAATCTATTTGTGATTAATTCATGTAGCAGTTAAAATCCTCGTTCTAAATGAAATCGAGGATTTTTTATTTTTAGAGGTGAGAATATGATTATCGTTTATGGCATTAAAAACTGCGATACAGTGAAAAAAGCATTGAAGTGGCTAACTGAACATAATATTCAACATAAATTACATGATTATCGTGTGGATGGATTAGATACTCAATTCTTACAACAAGCAGAAGCACAATTTGGTTGGGAAAATTTAGTCAATAAGCGTAGTACAACGTGGCGTAATCTTGATGAAAATGTGAAAAATACACTCTCGAAATCTACCGCACTTTCCGTATTAGCTGAAAATCCAACGTTAATCAAACGCCCGATTATTTTGCAAGATGGTAAGGCATTGATTGGCTTCAACGAAAAAGAATATATTGCAGCATTTAAGTAGTATTAAAGTAGGAAAATTTATTTTTACTTGTTTATCTACTTATTAGAATTACTAATTTTGATTAAAAAAGGAAATATAAAAATGAATAATGAACAACAAAGTGAACAGCAAAAAGCCATACGACGTTTTTTTATTGGGAGTTTTTTTATTGCATTAGTATGCGCAGTCGTCGTTGATTTATTTCTTGCTTCAATGGATGGCAGCTCATCAGATGACGTGGTATGGGTATTTTTTTATACTTTTTTTATCGTATTTATACCTAGTGCGATTACAACGTTTGTTTTTTACATCACTCAGGAAAAAGCAAGTAACTACTATTCGCGGTATTTGTTACTGGCACTTTTGATGCCGCCTTTTTTAATTCCGCTCTTGGCCACATTATTCGATTTGATTTATTTAAACAGTGGGCATAATGCGATTGATATGCTTGTAGAGTATTATCTAGCGTACGGTATTTGGGCTTGTATATTGGCAGTAGTTCAACTGGTATTGGCAGCAATATGCTTGCCATAAATGCATAATGCACAATAATTTTTTAACCTTGTCTTTTGCACTTGATAAGAATAAGATTCATTACAGTATTGTTACA
>NZ_CAJLNI010000058.1 GCF_905207935.1 uncultured Haemophilus sp. | reverse complement strand
ATTAATTGAAAAGCGAAAAGCCAATTGTGGGGCAAATATAGGCAATATGTTATTAGCCACTAGCCTTGCCAAACAGCCTGATTTTCGAGAGAAAGTGCGGTCAAGTTTGCTGCCATTTTTTTATTTTTGTGGTGAACGAGATCAGAAGTTTCGCCAAATGGCAGAGGATCATCAACTTGATTTAACGATTATTCCTGATGCAGGTCATAATGCACATTTAGAAAACCCAATATCTTTTGCTGAAAAAACCGAAAATATCGTATTAAAAATTGCTCAATCTTAAGGGACATGCTAGGATTTAGCCCTTTCATTTTATTTAACTCTTAAGGAAGCAAAATGTCCTCACAACTTCGTAATGATCCATTTAAGGTTGCTTTGGCATCTATGGTGGGTACTGCAATTGAATTCTTTGATTATTATATCTATGCCGCTGCGGCAGTATTAGTTTTTAACACGCAATTCTTCCATAGCGGTGATCCGCTTTCAGATGATTTACTTTCTCTTTCCACATTAGCCTTAGCGTTCTTTGCTCGTCCAATTGGCTCCGCTTTATTTGGGCATTTCGGTGATAAGATCGGTCGTAAGAAAACCTTGGTCGCCTCTTTGGTTTTAATGGGGGGCTCTACGGTTATTATCGGCTTGTTGCCGACTTATTCTCAAATTGGTATTTGGGCACCGATTTTGTTATGTATCTGCCGTGTCGGTCAAGGAATTGGTCTTGGTGGTGAATGGGGTGGCGCCGCTTTAGTAGCAACAGAAAATGCACCAGAAGGAAAACGTGCTTGGTATGGTACATTCCCTCAATTAGGTGCGCCAATTGGTTTATTTGTGGCTAATGCGACCTTCTTCTTAGTGAGCTATTTCTGGGGCCAGCAAGCCCTTGTTGAGTGGGCATGGCGTATTCCATTTATCTCTTCTTTAGCCTTAGTTTTAGTTGGGTTATATGTTCGTTTAACCTTACATGAAAGCCATGTGTTCATTGAAGCAGAAGAAAAAGGGAAAAAATTAAAAGCACCGGTGAGTGTGGTATTCACTAAACACTTTAAACCGATGGTGATTGGTACCTTTATTATGGTGGCGACTTATTCTTTATTCTATATTATGACGGCCTTTGCACAAGCGTATTCTCGTACACCGTCAACCCTTTCAGAAGCGGGTTATCCAATGGGGTTAGGCATTCCTGCCAATACCTTCACGGGATTACTTTTAATAAGCGCGATTGTTTTTGCGATTTTTATCAGTATTTCAGGTCTTTATGCAGATAAAATCGGTCGTCGTAAATGGTTGATTTGGACAACGGTCAGCATTTTAATTTTTGCATTATGTATGCCATTATTCCTTGGAAACGGTACACCAGCTTCTGTATTTGCTTTCTTAGTAATTGGTATGGCATTAATGGGCATGACATTTGGCCCAATGGCGGCGTTATTACCTGAATTATTCCCAACGGAAGTACGTTATTCTGGCGCTTCTTTAGCCTACAACATTGCATCCATTATCGGAGCAACCATTGCGGCAATGATTTCATTAAAAATCAATGCACTTTATGGCTTAATGGGCGTGGGGATTTATTTAGCCATTAATGCATTCTTAACCTTGCTAGCATTATTAGCCTCAAAAGAAACGAAAAACGTCGATTTAACGCAAATCTAGTGATAAATTGATAATGAAAAAGCTGATGTAAATAACATCAGCTTTTTTTATTTGTTGAAAGGAAGCAGTAAAAAAGAGCGTATTGCTACGCTCTCAGTCTATAAAAGTGCGGTTAAAAACAGCGTATTTTTATGAAAAGAATTAATCTTCACCCCATACTTCTTTAGCAATTTCTTCAACATAACGGACTTTTGCCCATTGCTGTGCTTCCGTCATGATATTCCCTTCTTCTGTTGACGCAAAACCACATTGTGGGCTTAAGCAAAGCTGTTCAAGTGGAACATATTGAGTAGCTTCTTTAATGAATGCGAGCTTTAATAGTCGCTTTATCTTCTAATTCAGGGAATTTTGAACTGATTAAACCTAATACAACACGGCCTTTGTGTGGATTATTGGCAAAGTGTTTTAATGGTTCAAACCCACCAGAACGTTCATCATCATATTCCAGGAAGTAGCCATCGTATTGGGTTTGACCGAATAACGCATCCGCAATTGGGTCATATGCGCCAGTTAGTAAATAAGTTGAACGGAAGTTGCCACGGCAAACGTGCGTTGTGATAACCATATCTGCAGGTTTAGCGGCTAATACAACTTGAATATTTTCAAGGGCTTGTGCTTTATCTGCTTCAAATTCTGGTTTTAAGTGATTGTTACAGAGTGAACCCCAATACACATCATCAAATTGTAAATAACGGCAACCTGCATCATAGAAGGCTTTAATTGCATCTTTATAAGCTTGCTGAACATCTTTGGCAAATTCTGCACGTGTTGCATAAACGCCCGTATCCCATTGGATTGGATACATTAATTGGTTTGGACTAGGGATGGTATATTTTACAACGCCACGATCCCCAACAATGTCTTTTAATTTTTTGAAATGTTCGATAAATGGATGGTTTGGATTCCAAGATACTTTACCGCAGCAGCGAGTATTGTAAGGTTTGGTTTCCACACCATTAAATTTATAACCGTGTTCAGGGTGATAACCTTCGATGCCATTTAAGTTTTCTAAGAAATCGATGTGCCAAAATGCACGGCGATATTCCCCATCCGTAATGACTTGGATACCTGCATCTAATTGTGCTTGTACTAATTTAGCAATTTCTTGATCTTCAACTTCCGTTAATTGTTCACGAGAAAGTTCGCCTGCTGCAAATTTTGCACGGGCTTCTTTTAAAGGTTGAGAACGTAAGTATGAGCCCACAGTATCAGCGTGGAAAGGAAGTGTTTTTGATGTCATGTTTATATTCTTCTTTTAATTTTAGCATGATAATTTTAACGTAAGGATATTTCATGATCAAAGTAATGATTTTTTCACTCATGATGAAAATAATTAATACAGAGAAATATTAGCTTTCAGCAATTCCCATCGCACAAACGGCTGCAGAACTCCATGCCCATTGGAAGTTGTAGCCGCCTAACCAGCCGACAACATCTAATACTTCACCGATAAAATAGAGACCTTTAATCTTTGTCGTTTCCATCGTTTTTGACGAAATCTCATGAGTATCAACGCCACCCATTGTGACTTCAGCCGTGCGGTAGCCTTCAGTGCCATTAGGAATGAATTGCCAATTGTGGATTAAATTCTCTAAATTTTCTAACCGCACTTTACTTAAGTTTGCAATCACTTCATCTTGAATCAGACCTTGTTCTAGCCAAAGCTCGACTAATTTTTTCGGTAATAAGCGACTTAATACGGTTTTTAACTGCAATTTTGGCGAAGATTGACGCATCTCATCTAGGTGATGTCGAATATTGTTATAAGGCAATAAATCTAAATGAATGCTTTCACCAGGTTGCCAATAATTGGAGATTTGTAAAATAGCAGGGCCTGATAAGCCACGATGGGTGAATAGCATTTGATGAGTAAAGGTTTTGTGCTGATTCGTTGCAGCCACATCTAATGAAACACCAGAGAGTGCCGAGTAGAATTTTTCACTTTCTCGCCACGTGAATGGCACAAGACTTGCTCGAGGAGGAATCACATTTAACCCAAATTGTTCTGCAATTTGATAGCCAAAAGGCGAAGCGCCTAAGCCAGGCATAGAGAGCCCGCCCGTGGCAATAATCAAATTTTGGCATTGCCATTCAACTGCATTTACCTTTAATTTGAACTGTACGCTAGGGCCGTTTTCAACGGCTTCAACATCATTCACTTCGCTTCGTAGTTGAATGTTGACACCGTATTTATCACATTCGGCTCCGAGCATCTTCACAATATCTTCCGCGCCATTATCACAAAATAACTGACCTAATTCTTTTTCGTGGTAAGGGATGCCGTACTCAGCGACTAAAGCAATGAAGTCCCATTGTGTATAACGTTTTAAGGCGGATTTGACGAAGTGTTTGTTTTGGCTGATATAACGGCCAGATGTGATTTCCATATTGGTGAAATTACAGAATCCACCGCCAGACATTAAAATTTTTCGACCAATTTTCTTACCGTTATCAAAAATGGTGGCTTGTTTGCCCAGCTTGCCTAACTGGGCGGCACAAAATAAGCCGGCAGCACCGGCTCCAATAATGATATTTTCTGAATAATGAGACATAGCTTATTGTGAGGTTTGTCCTTTTTCAAAATAGTCTATCATTTTGATTCGTTGGATGACAGTACGGCGATCCACGGCAGCATTACCTGAATCTAATAATTGCTGCCAATAAGCTTTGGCTTTTTCAGCTTCGTGATTTTTAAAAGCTTCAGTCGCCAATAATGTGATTACCGAGATTTCATGTTTATCTTGTTTTAACGCCTCATCCATTATTTGCTGGATTTGTGGTGTGATATTTTGACCTGCTTGATAATAAAGTGCGGTTGCTTTTAAGCCTAAAATAGCCGGTGTTATGCCTGAAATTTTTTCTGCATTGCTATAGGCGATGAGCGCATGATCAAATTCATCATTTTGCATATAGGCATCACCAAGCTGAGCCCAAAGCTCAGGGTTATTCACATCTTCTCGAATTTTATTTTGAATTTTGAGCACCATATCTTCTTTTTGATGCACCATTGATGTATCGGCTTTTTTATTGGCAAGCTCAACCATCTCTTTTTCGCCTTGTTGAACACGCTCAAAACGATCAAGGGAGAAGTAATAACTTAAAGGAAGAATCAATAAGATTGAAAAGACCCAAATAGCGGATTTGGTTTCAAATTTAACCGCACTTTTTTCCTCTTTAGGCGCTGTATGAGGTTGATTTTCAAGTGGTATAGGTTCATCTGATTTTTTGGTGGAAAACAAAATTAACGCAAAAGCACCAATTAATAGCAAAATAGGTAATAACCAGAGGAGTGCAGTATTCCATTGGAAAGGGGGCTTATAGTTCACGAAATTACCGAAACGTGCAGTCATCGTATCGATAATTTGTTGGTTCGTTTTTCCTTCATCTACCATTTTATAGACTTCGATCCGCAAGTCATAAGCAATCGGCGAATTGGACTCAACTAAGTTCTGATTCTGACATTGTGGACAACGTAAGGATTTTGCCAGTTCAACAGCTCGAGTACGATCGGCTTGGTTTTTAAACGCATAGGTATCCACCATTTCTGCGTGAGCAAAAAGGGCGAAAGTCAGTAAAAGTGCGGTCAGAAATCGGGTTAATTTTTTCATTTTACTTTTTTGTTAATTCATCAAGTTTTGGTTTGATTTCGGTAAGCCACGTTTCACGATCCATATAGCCAGAATGACGATAACGGATCATGCCGTGTTCATCGACAATATAGGTCTCTGGTGCACCATCTACGCCTAATTGCATCGCAAATTCACCACGGCTATCGTCAATAGTGAGTATAAATGGATTGCCCATGCGTTCGAGCATCGCAATACCATTTTGTGGTTTGTCACGATAGTCGATGCCCACAATGGGCACGTCTTTTGAAATTTCCATCAAGAGAGGGTGTTCTTGTTGGCAATAGCCACACCAACTTCCCCACACATTAAGCAGGAAAGGTTTCTTTGGGAAATTTCTTGGGCTGACGATTTGACTCGGTTCAAGTAGATTTGCTTGATAGAATTCCGGCACGGGCTTATTAATGAGTGCAGAGGCAATTTGTTTTGGATCTTTATGCAAACCAACAAAAAGCAGTAAGCAAACGCTCAATAATAAAATCAGTGGTAAAAACAAAATAAACTTTTTATTCATCGCGTTTTCTCTTCAAATTGATGGCTGAACATAATGCGCCAAGTGCCATTAAAATGCCTCCGAGCCATAACCAGCGAATAAGCGGTTTATAATGCAAGCGGAACGTGAATTCACCGTTGCCCAAGTTATCACCCATCACAATATATAAATCGCCCCAAAGACCAGCATCTAAACCCACTTCACTCATGGTCATGGTACGAACGTCGTAATAGCGGCGTTCAGGTACAATTTCAGCGTAAGGTTTGCCTTGTTTTGACACGTTAAAGAAAGCAACTTCAGCGGTAAAGTTTGGTCCAATTTCATTGGAAAAACGATCATAATGGAATTCAAATTGACCTAATTGCTGGCTTTGTTGTGGTGCGAGTCTAACACCTAATTCACTACCAAAGTAACTACTCATTACGGCACCCATTGTGGCAATCGCCACGCCGCAGTGTGCAAGAATCATCCCGAAATAGGCAAGTCTTACTTTTGTCCAATTTTGCCATAAGGTGACGAATAATACCCAAATAGCGAGGGTAAGTAATACATAAGCAAAGAAATGGAAACGTAATGCGTCATCATTTTGCAACGCGTTCCAAATCATGCCATAAGCAATTACTGCAGCGGGAATAAGTAATAACAAGCGTTTGAAAAAGTGTTTCTTATCGGCTTTAAACCAGCCTAAGCAAAGAGTGCCCGCCATGGCAAAAAGCACTAACGTGAGCAATGGCAAGAAAATACTATTAAAGTAAGGCGCGCCCACGGAAATACTGCCCCAACTCATGGCTTGGAATAGCATTGGATAGAAAGTGCCTAAGAATGTGCTGACGGTTGCCACGGTCAATACGATGTTTAAGCCTAAAATCGCTCCGGTTTTAGAAATAAGCGGAAATTTGACCGCACTTTCATTGGTATTTGTGCGTAGGGCAAATAAGCTCAAAGAACCAACAGTTAGTAAGAAGAAAATAAGTAATAACACATAACCGCGAGAACTATCCAAGGCAAAAGCGTGAACTGATGTTAATGCGCCTGAGCGGACAATAAATGTGCCTAATACGCTGAATGCAAAAGCGAGTAGGGAAAAGAGTGTTGTCCAATAGCTGAAAGCACCTTGTTTTTCAGTCACCATTAAGCTGTGTAAAAGCGCAAGGCCTAATAACCACGGCATTAGTGAGGCGTTTTCTACTGGGTCCCAGAACCACCAGCCTCCCCAGCCTAATTCATAATATGCCCACCATGCACCGAGCACGATGCCTAACGTTAAGAATAACCAAGAAACGAGTACCCAGGCTCGCATTGCACGCGCGATTGCTTGTGCAGAATGATTAAAGATCAAGGCAGAAATGGACATGGCAAAGTTAACAGCAAAGCCCACATAACCCACATATAACAGTGGTGGATGGAAAATTAAGCCGATATCTTGCAGCATTGGATTGAGATCTCGCCCTTCCGCAGGGGCAGGAAAAGCACGTCCAAATGGATTGGAATAGAACAAAATAAAAATAGCAAATCCAAGACAAATTAAGCCGAGTAAAGAAAGGGTTTGTGCAGAAAAAGTGCGGTCATTTTTGCGAGAGAAAAAGGCAAAAGCCACTAACCAAAGACTTAATGTGAAAAGCCAAAATAAAATGGAGCCTTCATGTCCGCCCCAGGTGGCGGCGACTTTAAAAAATGTCGGTAGTTGAGAATTGGAGTGCGCTGCCACGTATTCCAAAGTGAAGTCATCTGTTGCAAAAGAGTAGGCAAGAATACCGATTGAAACGCTCGTAAAAATACCGAAGCAATAACTTAATCCCCAAGCCGTGTTGGTGAGAGAGGGTTTATTTCGCCAAATACCAATTTGCGGCACGATAGAAAGTAAGAGTGCGGCAGTGGTGGCGAAGAGTAGTGATAGAAATCCGAATTCGGGGAGCATAGTATTCTTCAGTATTAATGGTTGTATTTGACAAAATAAGGTTAATTTTAAGCATGAAAAACATACGTAAAATTAACCGCACTTTAGTCTTTTAAATAAACAAAAGGCGTATTGTATACGCCTTTTGATTAAATAAGAAGTTTATCCTTACGCAACGGTAAGTTGTCCTGCATACAAGATGAAGTAACGTAAGCAGAGAACCCCGATTAAGTCGAAGATTGACACAAGGATAATAAAGTTCTTGTTGTATTTTAAGTTGTCTTTTACTGCAAGGTTCGCAAGTAGAGGAATTAAGATACCAATTAAGAATACCCCAATCCAGAACACTGCACCCCAGAAGCCGGAAAGTGCATTGTGTAATGCAACCACTTTCTGACCACCACCGAAGTGTAGACCAACAAAGAAACAGATTAATAAACCAAGTTCAGTCACCATAATTGGCACTTCAAATTTATGAATGAAGTGTGATTCATGGCTATCACCTTTTAATTTACCTGCAATGAGGATAAATAAGAAGGTTGCTGCGATACCTGAAGAGGTACCAGAAGCCAGGAATAACGCTGGTAGAACAGGGTTATTCAACATTGGGTAACTGATCAATGCTGAAAGTAAGAAACCAGTATAAGCCCCTAGCACAGCGGCTAAGATGAAGAGAATAACTTCTACAGGACCAGTTAAACGTTCTAATACATTGATAATTTTACCGACGAAGCCAAGTTTTGGCATAAAACGTTGAATGAACGCCATGATATCTTCTTTGAAGATAACCGCACACCAACATACCAAGAACAGCATATAAACTTGGAATAACATTACCCCCATAGACATTACAGAGTTGAATTGATAGTTAAACATCAATTTCCAGAATGTCCAAGGACGTGCCAAGTGGAAAATTAACAGGGTTAAACCAATTAATGTTGGCACAGAACCTAAAACGGCGGCCGCTCGGATAATCCAGTTTTTGCTAGGATTTTCTAATTTGTGACTACGTTTATAAGCAATCGCTAATTGTACCGCACCGGAAGAAATACCAAGTAAGAACAAATAGATAGCGATTGTTGAATCCCACACCAAATTAGGTGTGTGAAACGGAACAGGATAATCTAATGTCATCTTCTTGGCTCCCCGTGTTGGAATGGAATATGGTAAAGATTTGGTTGAGTACCTAATTCCACTTTCGTGCGATAAACCGGTTTTTCTTTCACTTTGCGGGAAACTTCGCTGCTTGGGTCATTCATATCACCAAAGGTTAATGCTTTGGTTGGACAAGCTTCTACACAAGCAGGTTGTTTGCCAGCTGCTAAGTTTGTATCGCGACAGAAGTTACATTTATCCGCAGTACGGTGTACTGGGTGAATGAAACGTACGCGATAAGGACAAACTGCGATACAGTATTGGCAACCCACGCAAAGATCTTTAGTTACATCAACGATACCTGTTTCAGGATCGATAAATGATGCACCGGTTGGACAAACAGCCACACAAGGGGCGTTTGTACAATGTTGGCAAGATTGACGGAAAAACTCGTATTCTTGATTTGGGAATTCGCCATAAGGTTCGCTACGGAGAATTTCCAAACGTGAAACGCCTTCAGGAACGTGGTTTGTTTCACGACAAGCATCCATACAAGCGGTACAGCCGATACAAGCTGTTTCGTCGTGTACCATTGCATAGCGTTTCGGTTTATCCGCCTTTTCCTCTTTCGCTAAAGAGGTAACTGATGTTCCCGTCATAAGGATTAATGCCCCCATGCCGGAAACAAAGTTTCGGCGTGAACAAGCTGTCATTATTTATCCTTTTGTTCGGTTGATTGCGTTTGTGATTGTGTGTCTTTTGCCGCTTTGCGTTTTTGTTGTTCGCCGTGGCAATCTACACAAAGTTTCACACGATTTTTCGGTTGAATACCTTTCATCGCATCATCTTTCGGGTGTAATGTGTGGCAGCTTGCACAAGGCAATTTCATTGCGTGAACATCGTGCGCCCAAAGTTTTTCACGAAGTTTTGCAGGTTGGTGACAAGCAAAACAAACTTGGTTTTGTTCTTGCGCGGTATACATTGGTTTTTTATCACCAAAGATATCGCCATCAAAACGCATCACATCTTTTGCACCACGACGGTGATCTTCCGAAATATTACCGTGACAGTTTACACAGTTAATCGGTTTACCTGTGTTAGGGCTTTTTTGATTTAAGTGTGCGCCGTGGAATTTACCAAAGTGTAATTCACCACCAGATTGATCTAAAGTTTGGTTTTTATCAACTTGGTCAAATTTGTGACATTTCGCACAATATTGGTTTGGGTCACGTTGGTTATCCAATTGTGGCTCATAAGTGAGTTGAGAGGCAGGTGTTTTTGCCATCTCTTCCGCACTTGCAGCCATTGGCATTGCCGCAAGCATTGCAAGCAATGCGAGGGATTTTGCCGATTTGCTGATTAAAGAAGTTAAATTCATTCTGATTACCTCAAATATATGGTTAAAAATGACCGCACTTCGACACTTTAGTTACAAAGTGCGGTTCTTTTTTTATTGTTTTGTTGCGGTATCTTCAGCTAATTTGCCATTGGCTTTCGCTTCTTTTACCCATTGAGGTACAACAGTTTCTAAGAATTCTTTTTTCGCTTGACGTTCTTTCTCGATATCAATACCCATTACTTTCCATGCTTTATCAGCTGTAGAAATATCTGGTACTTCAACCGGAGTTTTCACGCCATGTTTAGTTAAGATTGCTGCAAGTTTAGCACGTGCATCCGCTGCTTTGTCGATACCAGAACCTAATACACGAAGCATTACATCAGGTGCGTGCATGTGACCACCGTGACTTGCTGCTGCGTAGTCCCAACGCCATTGAGCGTGACGGATATCCATTAAAGCAGGTTCCATTTCTTCTTTAGTTGCACCAGCATCCCATGCTGCTTTCGCTTCAAAGTGAGCACGAACAACTTGATCTTCTAAACGACCCATTACATCTTTCACTTCTTTTTTACGTGAAGCAACGATGTCTTTAAGTTTTTCTTTGCTTTGATCGTGACAGTTTGCACATGTGGTATCAAATGCATCGAATGGGTTTTGGATTTGGTGGTCGGTGTAAACTTTACCGTCTTTACCTTGTACTTTAGGCATGTGACAGTCGATACAAGTTACGCCGTTTTTACCGTGCATACCTAAAGACCAAATTTCAAAGTCAGGGTGTTGCGCTTTTAACATTGGTGCTTTAGAAAGAGAGTGAGTCCAGTCACTGAAGCCGATATCATCGTAGTATTTTTCGATGTCATCAACAGTTTGACCGTTGTTCCACGGGTAGGTTACTTGTTTTAAGTCGCCTGCGAAGTAGTATTCAACGTGACAGTTTGCACAGATTTCAGCACGTTTTTCAGTGCGAGCAGCTGTGTTAAAGCTTAAGTTAGCTTGTTCTTTACCTTCAGCTTTTGCTTTTGCTTGAAGTGCATTATTTAAGTGATCTAATGCACGAAGAACGTGTGGACGAGCAATACGTAATGCAGGTTTGCCTTCAGCAAAGTCTTTAGAGGTCGTATCGTGACAGTCAGCACAACCGATCGAGTTGACAATTTCTGGTCCACCTTTAGCCCATTTGGCACCAAAGTAACCATCTTCACCCCATTCTGCAATTAAACGAGGAACGTCTGGACCTTTACAAGTCCAACATGCCATTGGTTGTGGGCCATCATTTGCATTTTTGGGCGCACCAGTACGTAAAATATTACGTACATCTTCTACTGCATAAACGTGACCACGAGGTGCGTTATATTCTTTTGCAAAAGAATAGCCGCCCCATAACACGATTAAACGAGGATCTTGTTCGTCGGCGTAGATAATTTTGTCACCTTTTTCAGTCGCTTTCCACGAATTGAATTGGCTAGGATATTTCTCAGCAAATTTTTCATTCACTGCTTCGATTTTTAAATTAGGGTTTGGTGCTTCCACAGGTTGGTCAACAGGCTTATATACCATTTCAGCCATCGCTGAGTTGTATACACCTAAAGCTGCGAAAGAAGTCGCCAGAATAAGGCTTTTTCTCAATGCGTTCACGATAATCACTCCATTAGGAAAGAATAAAAAAACAATTTTAAATGC
>NZ_CAJLNI010000057.1 GCF_905207935.1 uncultured Haemophilus sp. | reverse complement strand
GTTGGTGTCGTGAAATGTTACGTAACAGCCCAATTGCATTACGTTGCTTGAAAGCCGCATTAAATGCAGACTGTGATGGTCAATCAGGTTTACAAGAACTCGCGGGTAATGCAACCATGTTGTTCTATATGACTGAAGAAGGGCAAGAAGGTCGTAACGCGTTCAACGAAAAACGCGCACCAGACTTTAGCAAATTCAGACGTAATCCTTAATTTGGCCATAAAAGTGCGGTTAGAAATCTGTGTGTTTTTAACCGCCTTGTCGTGATATATCTCAATCCTTATTCATATTTTAGAATTATTTTATGTCCTGTGTGAAACAACATAATTATGTGATTAGCTTAACCAGAGAAACAAAACGTCGCAAACACATTGAACAAGAATTTGGTCGGCAAAATATCCTTTTTTCATTTTTTGATGCAGTGACGCCAGATCGTATTGAGGATGTTGCAAAGAAATTTAATATTATTTTAGATCGCTCTTCAGAAGCTAAATTATGGGATGGGGAAATTGGTTGTGCGTTAAGTCATATCTCACTATGGAATTTAGCATTAGAAAAGAACTTAGATTATATCAATATTTTTGAAGATGATATTTACTTAGGCGAGAATGCAAAAGAGCTGTTAGAAGTCGATTATTTGCCTGATGATATTGATGTATTGAAGCTTGAAGCTAATGGAAGAATGGTATTTCGCGCGCCTAGACCAGCAAAGTATGATAGAAAGATTTATCCCATAACATTTAAGCAATCAGGAACGGCGGGTTATACCGTGACAGCGAAAGGCGCTAAATATCTTCTCGAACAGGTGAAAAATAAACCCCTTGAAGTGGCCATTGATTCTCTTATCTTTGAGCATTTTTTGAATTTAAAGGATTATAAAGTGGTTCAGCTTTCACCAGGGATTTGTGTGCAAGATTTTGTTGTGAATCCGGATAAGCCTTTTGAAAGTAGTTTGCAAAAAGGTCGAGAGTCGGTTTGTGAAAATCAAACGAAATTTTCAGTCTTTGAAAGAATCATAAACGAATTTATGAGAGTAAAACGTAAATTATTTATGAAACAAGTGCCTTTTAAATAGAATACGTGCGGTTAAAAATCTGTGTGTTTTTAACCGCACTTTTACCATCAAGGAGAATAAGATGGAAACCAAATCATTTAATCTTTATCGTTATTCTATTCCCGTCGACAGCCAATTAATTTTACGTGGACGCTTTTTGAAACGTCGAGAAGGTTTGATTGTACGTGTTGCTTGCAGCCGTGATGGCTGGGGTGAAATTGCACCTTTACCTGGGTTTAGCGAAGAAACCATCGAACAAGCGCAAGAGCAAGCCATTGAATGGCTGACGAATTGGTGTCATGCAAGCTGCGAAGCGCCAAGAGTCCCCCTTGATGGTTGTTATCCTTCTGTTGCCTTCGGTATTAGCACGGCGATGGATGAGATGAAACGTTATTTAAATGAGGAAGGTAACTATCATACTGCACCGTTGTGCTATGGCGATCCTGATGAATTATATGCAGAACTGAATCAAATGCCCGGTGACAAAGTGGCTAAAATTAAAGTCGGTATGTATGAAGCGAATCGTGATGGTTTGATTACAGATATGTTTCTTGAAGCCATTCCTGATTTGCAATTACGTCTAGATGCGAATCGTCAATGGACCTTGGAAAAAGCTTTAAAATTTGCGGAGAAAGTAAAACCGCAACATAGATCTCGTATTCAATTTTTGGAAGAACCTTGTAAAACCCGTGAAGAAAGCCGCCAGTTTGCAGATCAAACAGGCATAAATATTGCTTGGGATGAAAGTGTGCGTGAGCCAGATTTTCTTGTAGAAAAAGAACCGCACTTAAGCGCCATTGTGATTAAACCAACATTGATTGGCTCGTTGCAAGATTGTCAAAAGCTGATTGCTCAAGCGCATAGTTTAGGCATAAAAGCCGTGATCAGCTCGAGCCTTGAAAGTAGTCTTGGATTGACACAACTTGCTCGTATTGCAGCGCAATATACCCCCAATGTAACACCTGGACTGGATACATTGAATTTGATGCAACATCAAGTATTACGAGCATGGCCGGGCTCAGATTTACCGTTAATTGATCTAAATTCAGAATTTATTACCAAAATCGTATAGAGATACGACCACCATTACATAAAAAATCGCTATAATTCGCACAAGTTAAAGGATGTGAAAATGTCAAAAAAATTCAATATTTTGCTGTTAAATGGCCCGAACTTGAATATGTTGGGTGCAAGGGAACCAAAACATTATGGTTCACTTTCATTATCTGCCATTGAAGAAAATGTGGGTAAACTTGCTGCGCAGCATGATGTGAATTTGGAGTGTTTCCAAGCAAATAGCGAAGAAAAGTTAATTAATAAGATTCATCAAAGTTTTCAGAAAGTGGATTTTATTTTAATTAACCCGGCAGCTTATACGCATACCAGTATTGCATTGCGCGATGCGTTGCTTGCGGTGTCAATTCCTTTTGTCGAAATTCATTTGTCTAATGTACATAAACGTGAGCCATTCCGTCATCATTCTTACTTTAGTGATGTGGCTGAAGGGGTGATTTGTGGCTTAGGTGCGAAAGGCTATGAGTTTGCTCTCCAATTCGCGTTAGATTTTTTAAATAAAAAAGCATAAAATTTCACAAAATTTACAGATTTTCGCAGAAATTTATCGCAAAGTGCGTGATTTTGCGGTAATCTTGCCGACACAAAAAACAGGTTTCAAAATGACCGCACTTTGGAGTGAATTTTGAAAGTGCGGTTGAAAATTCATTAATATTTTTAGGAAGAGCGTATGGACATTCGTAAAATCAAAAAACTGATTGAATTAGTAGAAGAATCGGGTATCACTGAATTAGAAGTGCAAGAAGAAGAAGGTACAGTACGTATTAGTCGTGCGGCACCAGCTGTTGCACCTGCTGCAATTCAATATGCAGCGGCGCCAGTCGCACCGGTTGCGGCTCCGGCAGCAGCACCAGCACCTGCACCTGCAGCGGCTGTACCTACGGAAGCGACTGCAGCTGAAGTGTCAGGACACCAAGTGCGTTCACCAATGGTAGGTACATTCTATCGTAGCCCAAGCCCAGAAGCTAAAGCTTTCGTTGAAGTGGGACAAACAGTCAAAGTAGGCGATGCACTTTGTATCGTTGAAGCAATGAAAATGATGAACCGTATCGAAGCTGATAAAGCTGGTGTGGTTAAAGCAATCTTAGTAAATGATGGCGAAGCGGTTGAATTTGATCAACCATTGATCGTTATCGAATAATCCCTATCAATCTGAAATGGCGAGCTTTCTCGCCATTTTTTCACCCAAGTGGAAATTGTTATGTTAGAAAAAGTTGTGATTGCTAACCGTGGTGAAATTGCACTGCGTATTTTGCGTGCCTGTAAAGAATTAGGCATTAAAACTGTGGCGGTTCACTCTACCGCTGACCGTGATTTAAAACACGTATTACTTGCAGATGAAACAGTTTGTATCGGACCTGCGCCATCTGTAAAAAGTTATTTAAATATTCCTGCTATTATTGCTGCAGCAGAAGTAACCGGTGCGGATGCAATTCACCCTGGTTATGGTTTCCTCTCTGAAAACGCGGATTTTGCAGAGCAAGTTGAGCGTTCTGGTTTTATCTTTATTGGCCCAACAGCGGACGTTATTCGTTTAATGGGGGATAAAGTTTCTGCGATTAAAGCAATGAAAAAAGCGGGCGTGCCTTGCGTACCAGGTTCAGATGGTCCAGTAGGCAGCGATATCGCGAAAAATAAAGAAATTGCAAAACGTATTGGTTATCCAATTATTATCAAAGCATCTGGCGGCGGCGGTGGTCGTGGTATGCGCGTGGTTCGTAGCGAAGATGCACTTGAAGAATCCATTGCGATGACCAAAGCTGAAGCAAAAGCAGCATTTAATAATGACATGGTTTACATGGAAAAATATTTAGAAAATCCACGCCATATTGAAATCCAAGTTTTAGCTGATACACACGGTAACGCAATCTATCTTGCAGAGCGTGATTGTTCTATGCAGCGCCGTCACCAAAAAGTTGTAGAAGAAGCACCAGCACCAGGCATTACCGAAGAAGTCCGTCGTGATATTGGTTCTCGTTGTGCGAAGGCTTGTGTTGAAATTGGCTATCGCGGTGCAGGTACATTTGAGTTCTTATATGAAAATGGTGAGTTCTATTTCATCGAAATGAATACTCGTATTCAAGTCGAACACCCAGTAACAGAAATGATTACTGGTGTGGATTTGGTGAAAGAACAATTGCGTATTGCGACTGGTTTACCACTTTCTTATAAACAAGAAGATATTAAAGTGAAAGGTCATGCAATTGAATGTCGTATCAATGCAGAAGATCCAAAAACATTCTTACCATCTCCAGGTAAAGTGGTACACTTGCACTCACCAGGTGGTTTAGGCGTTCGTTGGGATTCTCATGTGTATGGCGGTTATACCGTTCCTCCGCATTATGATTCTATGATCGCAAAATTAATCACATACGGTGATACTCGTGATGTCGCAATCCGTCGTATGCAAAATGCATTATCAGAGACGATCATTGACGGTATCAAAACAAATATCCCACTTCATGAACTCATTCTTGAAGATGAAAACTTCCAAAAAGGTGGTGCAAATATCCACTATTTAGAGAAGAAATTAGGGATGTATGATTAATTTATAATTTTCTAGGCAAAGGCAGAATATTTCTGCCTTTTTTGTTTATCGTTTAATATAATTATTGACGGTAAAATATTCTAACAGGAGCTAATAATGGATTTATCACAACGTTATAAACAAGCAGCCAAGGAGGCTCGCTGGGCATTAGGTTTAGCTATTCTTTATGTCATAGGATGGTGTATTTGTGCTTATTTACCAAAAGGGGCACTCGGGCCGATAGGTTTTCCGTTGTGGTTTGAATTATCCTGCATTTATTTACCTATTTTGTTTGTCGTCATTGGGTATTGGATTGTCAAAATTGTCTTTTTAGATATTCCGCTAGATGTTGAGTCAAAGGAGAATAAATAATGAATTTAGGTATTATTCTCCCCTTAGCTATCTATTTAGTCTTTATCTTTGGTGCGGCATTATTTGCTTATGTAAAACGCAGTAAAGGTGATTTCCTTACGGAATATTATGTAGGAAATCGCTCCATGACGGGCTTTGTGCTTGCGATGACAACGGCTTCCACTTATGCTAGTGCCAGTTCTTTTGTTGGTGGACCTGGGGCAGCTTATAAATATGGGCTAGGTTGGGTATTACTCGCCATGATCCAAGTACCGGCTGTTTGGTTAGCCTTAGGTGCATTGGGCAAAAAGTTTGCATTACTTTCTCGCGAAACCAATGCGCTTACTATCAATGATTTATTTCTCTATCGTTATAAAAATAAATATCTCGTTTGGATTTCCAGTCTAGCATTGTTGCTTGCCTTTTTTGCCGCCATGGTTGTGCAATTTATTGGTGGCGCAAGATTGCTCGAAACCACGATAGGGATTCCTTATACTCATGCCTTACTTATTTTTGCCTTAACAGTTGGAATTTACACGTTTATTGGTGGTTTTCGAGCCGTCGTGTTAACCGATACAATTCAAGGTACGGTAATGATTTTGGGTACAATCGTGCTATTATTCGGGGTTGTTTACCATCTCGGTGGTGTAGAAAGTGCGGTCAATAAATTAACTGAAATTGATCCGAGTTTAGTGAGTCCTTACGGCCCGAATGAGATGCTAGATTTTCAATTTATGGCATCATTTTGGATCCTAGTCTGTTTCGGTGTGGTTGGTTTACCACATACAGCAGTGCGTTGTATGGCTTTCAAAGACAGTAAAGCCTTACATCGAGGCATGCTCATTGGTACGATTGTCCTTTCAGTCATTATGTTTGGTATGCATTTGGCGGGTGCTTTAGGACGTGCCGTTGTGCCAGATTTAACGGTGTCAGATAAAGTCATTCCAACCTTAATGTTGGAAGTGCTTCCTCCTATTGTTGCAGGGATTTTCTTAGCCGCACCAATGTCGGCGATTATGTCCACAGTTGATGCGCAACTCATTCAATCCTCCTCAATTTTTGTGAAAGATTTATATCTTGCAAGCAAACCTGAAGCCGCGAAGAATGAAAAACGAATTAGCCGTATTTCATCGGTCATCACACTGATTTTATCGGTGTTGTTAATTCTTGCCGCACTCAATCCACCGGATATGATTATTTGGTTGAATCTATTTGCTTTCGGGGGATTAGAAGCAGCATTCCTTTGGGTGATTGTATTAGGCATTTATTGGGATAAAGCAAATGCAGCAGGTGCAATAAGCTCGATGGTGGTGGGATTGAGCAGTTTTGTGTTGCTGACTCAATTTGGCATCAAATTATTTGGTTTTAATGCGATTGTGCCTGCACTTGTATTTGGTTTGATAGCTTTCATCTTGGGTAACCAATTCGGCACAAAAAAATAGTAAAAATGGACCGCATTTTATGGTTTATCAAATTCTAGCATTGTTTATTTGGAGTAGTGCCTTTGTAGCCGCTAAATACACCTTTACAATGATGGATACCATTTTGATGATCCAAGCCCGTTTATTGATGGCGGCGATTATTGTGATGCCACTCTTTTTTCGTCGTTGGAAAGGCGTGTCTAAACCGATGCGAAAACAGCTTTGGTGGCTAGGTTTTTTTAATTATACCGCAACCTTTTTGCTACAATTTATTGGCTTAAAATATACGAGCGCGGCGAGCGCAACGACCATGATTGGATTAGAGCCATTATGTGTGATTTTTATTGGGCATTTTTTCTTTCAAGATCGTGCGAAATGGTATCACTGGTTGTGTGGCGCTTTTGCCTTTTTAGGCGTGGCCATTTTAATTCTAGGTGGGCAGGGCAATGAAGGCTCAAGTGAAATTAGCTTATTGGGCTGCTCATTAGTGGTTGCGGCAAGTATTGTATTTGCTTGTTGTTTACGTTGGACGAAAAAAGTGGTAGCAACGGTTTCTGCTCAAGCCTATACATCGATTTCTATCGTATTAGCGACCATCACCATGCTGCCATTTACTTTATTACTGACGGAAAGCTGGGATATCCATTTTAACTGGCTTGGTTTCTTCGGTTTGATTTATCTCGGCGTAGCATGCAGTTGGTTTGCCTTTTGGTTGTGGAATAAAGGCTTAAATTCAGTGGATGCAAAAATCTCGGGAATTTTGACCGCACTTGAGCCGATTTTTGGTGTCTTTTTGGCAGTATTATTACTCAACGAAGAGGTTTCACTTGTTTCAGCGCTTGGGATTATCATTATTGTGGTTTCAGCCCTAGGCGTAAGTTTATTACCCAGATGGTTACATAAAGAAATTAATTAAAAGGAAAATAAGATGGCGTGGATTCAAATTCGCTTAAATAGTACAAATGAAAAAGCCGAGAAAATTAGCGACTTTTTAGAAGAAATAGGCTCAGTTTCGGTCACATTTATGGATAGCCAAGATACGCCGATTTTTGAACCACTTCCGGGCGAAACGCGTCTGTGGGGAAATACCGATGTGATTGCATTGTTTGATGCAGAAACCGATATGAATGAAATTGTGAGTTTGCTTAAACAAGCACATCATTTAGATGAAAACACCGCTTACAAAATTGAGCAAATCGAGGATAAAGATTGGGAACGTGAATGGATGGATAACTTCCACCCAATGCAATTTGGTCAACGTTTATGGATTTGCCCAAGCTGGCGTGAGGTGCCGGATCAAAATGCGGTTAATGTGATGCTTGATCCAGGTTTAGCTTTCGGGACAGGTACCCACCCGACAACCGCACTTTGTTTAGAGTGGTTAGATGGTTTGGATTTAACCAGCAAAACCGTCATCGATTTTGGCTGTGGCTCAGGAATTCTTGCCATTGCTGCTCTTAAATTAGGTGCAAAAAATGCAATCGGTATTGATATCGATCCACAAGCGATTCTCGCCAGTCGAAATAATGCGGAACAGAATGGGGTGGCAGATCGTCTTCAGCTTTTCTTATCCGATGATAAACCTGCAGATTTAAAAGCGGATATCGTTGTGGCGAATATTCTTGCAGGTCCATTAAAAGAACTTTACCCGATTATATCTCAATTAGTGAAAGAGGGGGGCGATCTTGGATTATCAGGCATTTTAGAAACGCAAGCACAATCGGTATGCGATGCTTATACACAATCCTTTGATTTAGATCCTGTGGCGGTGAAAGAGGAATGGTGCCGTATTACAGGTAAATTAAAATCGGCTTAATTTCTTTTTGTCAATTAAAAAAGTGCATTTTTTGAACAAAATTCCCTTTGCAAAAAAAAGAAAAATGCGTAATATAGCACCCCTTGTCGGTGACTGCTGTTGCCTGACTTGCTAGAGATTAGGACTTGTAATTGGGGATAACATAAAATGCGAATTGGTTCTTATGAATTAAAAAATCGTATTTTATTGGCACCCATGGCGGGTATCACGGATCAACCTTTTCGACGTTTATGTGCCCATTACGGTGCGGGATTAACGTTTTCAGAGATGATGTCCACTAATCCACAAGTTTGGCATACAGAGAAATCGAAACTTCGTTTAGCACATAGTGAAGAGCTAGGATTAAATGCGGTGCAAATCGCAGGTTCTGATCCTTTAGAAATGGCCCAAGCTGCAGCAATTAATGTAGCCTATGGCGCTGAAATTATCGACATCAATATGGGCTGTCCCGCAAAGAAAGTAAATCGAAAGCTGGCGGGCTCTGCACTTCTTCAATTTCCCGATTTAGTGGAAAAAATTTTGAAAGAAGTCGTGAATGCTGTTGATGTGCCTGTGACGTTAAAAATTCGCACAGGTTGGGATAAGGCAAACCGAAACTGTGTGCAAATCGGCAAAATTGCAGAACAATCTGGTATTCAGGCTTTAACCATTCACGGGCGGACGAAAGAATGCTTATTTGAAGGTGAAGCGGAATACGACAATATTCGAGCAGTGAAACAATCAATTTCAATTCCAGTCATTGCGAATGGTGATATTGATTCTGCCTCGAAAGCGAAAAAGGTACTTGAGTATACAGGTGCCGATGCAATAATGATCGGTCGTGCCGCACTAGGCAATCCATGGCTTTTTCAAGCCGTCGAGGCTTTAGTGGAACATGATTCGATAATTCAAACACCAAGTTTGCGTGAAAAGTGCGGTCATATTTTGCGTCATATTCAAGAACTCCATCAGTTCTATGGTGAGCAAAAAGGCTATCGAATAGCCCGTAAACACGTGGCTTGGTATTTACAGGGAATTCAACCCGATTCCGTTTTTAGACAGACTTTTAACGCAATTAATGAACCGAAAGAGCAGTTAATTGTGCTGGAAGATTTTTTAAATTCAATTTTGGATAAAGAAAAATGTTAGAACAACAACGTAGTCCGTCTGAAGCGTTAACCGTTTCAGTTTTAAACTCTCAATCACAAGTAACAAACAAACCATTACGTGATTCTGTAAAACAAGCTTTACGCAATTACTTATCACAATTAGATGGTCAAGATGTGAATGATCTTTACGAATTAGTATTAGCGGAAGTTGAACACCCGATGTTAGATATGATTATGCAATACACCCGTGGTAACCAAACCCGCGCAGCTAATATGCTCGGTATCAACCGTGGTACATTGCGTAAGAAATTGAAAAAATACGGTATGGGCTAATTAAAATTAGCAAAAAGAAAGGCGAACATGATGTTCGCCTTTTTATTTATTGAATGGTGAAACTAATTGGTACACTTACTGAAGATGCAAATCCAGCTGGTTTTGGACCGACAGGTCTCGCGCTTCTTACTGCCTCAAGTGCTGCATTATCTAAGCTTTCATCACCAGAAGATTTAGTGACACGCTCTCCAGACAGAGAACCATCTCCTCCAACACTAAAACTGACGTTAACAATACCTTGTTTACGCATCATTTTTGCGCGTGCTGGATAGCGTTTATGCCGTTCAATTTCACGTCGAATAGCCGCACGATAGGCATTATGTTCATCTGTATTAGCACCAGAACCACCTTGAATACCATTTGTGCCAGGTTGACCCGTAGTCGTCGCTTTAGAATTTGCCGTAGCTGTTGAATTAATATTCTTATCGCCAATCGGTAAATTCTTCGGCATTTCTACCGCTTTCTCTGCTTTTTCCTCATTTTTAGGTTTTTCTTTTGGCTTCTCTTTCGGTTTTGGTTTCGGTTTTTCTATTGGTTTTTCTGGCTTTTTCTCAGGTTCTTTTTTCTTCTCAGGCTCTGGCTTCTTCGTTGGATCCGCGACAACTTCCTGTTTTTCAGGTTCCGGTTCGGCCTGTTGAGGTTCGGGTTCCGGCTCAGGAGCGGGTTCTTCCACTCTCATCCCTTGAATCATTTCCATTGAAATCGTCGTGGATATTTCACCTGGAGCATTACTCGCCGCTTCATGTGGCGTATGCCAGTTCCAAAATAACGCTCCAAGGATGCTACCATGAACCAATAAAGAAATAAGCAAACCTAATAATGATCGTTTGGTTTGTTGGCTGTTCATTGACTACGTCCTACTCCAACGCCTCCGCTTGCAACTCCACCTACTTCAGGCGTATTTTTTGTTTCATTCCCTTGAGTTGTTTTACTTGGGGCGCCTTTATCTTTCATGGAAACAATGGCGACATTTTTGATTTCATTTTTCGATAACATGTCAGTAATCGTCACAAAATCTTGGAAAGAGGCTTCTGCATCAATTTTTAAGGTGACTTTCTGATCTTTATTCCAACCCGCGATCTCTTTTTCAAGCGCTTCTTGCGAGATAGGTTTGTCATTAAAATAAAGTTGTTTATCTGCCGTCACGGTCAATAATTTGGCTAATTCATCCGATTTGAATGCGACCGTTGAACTGGCTTTTGGCACATTGACTTGAATTTTCCCTTGAGAAATAAAGGATGCGGTGATCAACACTATCGCTAATAACACCAACATAATGTCGATGAAAGGAATAATGTTGATTTCATCAAATTTTTTCACGATTATTCCTTATCTTTCTGAGTGTTTAATACTTTCCATTTCAATCGGTTAACTTCTACTTTACGACCTAAGCCGTTATAGAACATCATAGACGGAATAGCGACTAAAATACCAAGTGCGGTTGCTTTTAATGCAAGAGAAAGGTGCATCATAATAGCACCTGCGTCGACTTCGCCATCACCATGGCCAATTTGGAAGAAAGTTAATAAAATTCCAATTACCGTACCTAATAGACCAACATAAGGTGCGTTAGCACCGACAGTGGAGATCACCGTCATATTGCGATTTAAATCAATTTCAAGTGCGTGAATATTGGAATATTTCGCTACGTTCACACTCTTTAAAAAGAGAAAACGCTCAATTACGGCGGTGAGCATGATCACACTCATCAGAAGTAGAATTCCGATAATTACGTAATCGCTATATTGTTCTAAAAATTCAAAAAGTTGTAGCATTTGATAGTCCTTGTATGGGTAATAAAAAAACACAAATTGAATTGAGAATGAATTTCAATTAGATGTGGATTCTATCAAATGGAAAATTAAGCGTAAATATAAATTAAAAAAATGAATATTTTTTTTACCGCACTTTGAGATAAATCAGAAAAGTGCGGTTGTTTTTGAGAGGTATTTTAACAGGATTGTAGGTAATCTAAGACAACTTGATGATGTTCACCCGTTTTGAATTTATCAAAAACGTGCTGAATTTTGCCTTGCTCATCAATAAGAAAGGTAATACGGTGAATACCATCATAAACACGGCCCATGAATTTCTTTTCGCCCCATACACCAAATTGCTCGGCAACCTGGTGATCTTCATCGGAAAGTAAGGTGAAATTGAGCGACTTTTTCTCAACAAATTGAGCCAATTTTTTTGGCGAAT
>NZ_CAJLNI010000056.1 GCF_905207935.1 uncultured Haemophilus sp. | reverse complement strand
GGCGACTTGTTGCTAATTTGGCAAGCTTTGGCATCGTACTGGGTGTGATGGCATTAATTATTGTGCTTTCTGTCATGAACGGATTAGAAGGCTATCAAAAACAACAGGTGCTTTCGAGCATTCCACATGCGATTGTTAGCCAAGAAGCGCCTGTTTCGGCAGAAAAACCGCTTGAAAATACACCGCACTTTGTGCAAAAAGCCGTGCCGGTTAATACGACGAATGTTGTTTTTCAAACAGCAAAAGGCGTAAGTGCAGGCCAAGTGATTGGTATTCAGTCTTTTTCAGATGATCCTTTACTGGACGCTTTCGAACCAAGCCAATTTAACCAACTTTTACCGCAAGGTGAGTTTAAGCTGATTATTGGCGATAATCTGGCTCAAAAATTAGGCTTAGCGGTGGGCGATAAAGTTCGCTTAATGATTACGGAAAATAGCCAATACACCCCATTTGGTCGCGTGCCGATGCAGCGTTTATTTACGGTGAGTGAGCTTTACTATGACTATGGTGAAGCGTCAGGCTATGAAGTTTTTGCTAATTTAGCGGATATTGGTCGCCTAATGCGTATTCAGCCTGGTGAGGCGCAAGGCTATCGTTTATTCCTGGATGATCCTTTCCAAATCACAGAATTGCCAACCTATTTTAAAGAGAGCCATATCAGCGATTGGCGTGTCCAAAAAGGGGAGTTTTTCCAAGCGGTTCGTATGGAAAAAAATATGATGGGCTTGTTGATTAGCTTAATTATTGTTGTTGCCATTTCCAATATTGTGACCTCATTAAGTTTAATGGTGGTGGATAAACAAGGGGAAATCGCTATTTTGCAAACACAAGGTGTCACTAAATCACAAGTGCGTTCGATCTTTATTTATCAAGGTTTATTGGTTGGGCTAGTGGGGACATTGATTGGTGCCGTACTGGGGGTATTAATCACCTTAAACCTTGGGGCAATTTTAAGTGCGGTCAATCCGAACGGTGTTTTCTTGCCAACATCCATTGAGCCTGTGCAAGTCATTATTGTGATTGCCTTTTCTTTATTATTATCTTTATTATCAACCATTTATCCAGCTTATCGTGCGGCGAAAACTGAGCCGGCGGAAGCATTACGTTATGAGTAAAATATGAATAACTACTTATTAGAATGCCAAAATATTAATAAATTTTACCAAGAAGGCGAGAACCAAACCCAAGTATTAAAAGGCGTAAGCTTTGCCATGAAACCACAAGAATTAGTGGCGATTGTGGGGAGTTCTGGTTCAGGAAAAAGTACTTTATTGCACACTTTGGGTGGTTTAGATCAGCCAAGTAGTGGGGAAGTCTTTATTAAAGGGCAATCTTTGCAAAAAGCGTCTGAAAGTGAATTGGCTAAATTACGTAACCAAAATCTAGGTTTTGTGTATCAATTTCACCATTTAATGGCGGATTTTACTGCATTAGAAAATGTGATGATGCCGATGTTAATTGGTCGTCAGAATAAAACAGAAGCAAAAGATCGTGCTGAAAAAATATTGGGCGCAGTTGGTTTAAGTCATCGAATTACTCACCGTCCATCTGCACTTTCGGGCGGTGAGCGTCAACGTGTGGCGATTGCGCGCGCATTGGTGAATAATCCCGCTCTCGTCTTAGCCGATGAACCAACTGGTAACTTGGATCATAAAACCACAGAAAGTATTTTTGAGTTGATTCAAACCTTGAATGCGGAACAAAACATTGCGTTTTTATTGGTGACACATGATATGTCATTAGCGCAAAAACTGTCTCGTTGTTTAACCATGCAAGATGGTATTTTGAAGGAAGGTGCATAATGAATACGCCTTTTTTCATTAGTTGGCGTTATCAGCGGGGCAAGCAAAAGAATCCGTTGGTAGCGTTAATTTCAAAATTCTCTGCAATTGGTATCGCTCTTGGCGTAGCGGTGTTGATTGTGGGGTTAAGTGCCATGAATGGGTTTGAGCGAGAATTAAACTCGCGTATTTTAGCTGTCGTGCCACATACGGAAATCACGGTAAATCCACATGACAATGAAGCCACATTAAACCATTGGCAAAAGCTAGAAGAGCGTCTAAAAACAAACAAAAAAATTACCGCACTTTCACCTTTTGTGAGTTTTACTGCCTTAGTTGAAAACGGCAATAAACTTAAAGTCGTTCAAGTGAAAGGGGTCGATAAACAAGCTGAAGATCAAGTGAGTTCTCTCGGTAAGTTTGTGGAAGGGGATGGCTGGCAAAAATTCGCAGAAGAAGGTGGATTGGTGCTGGGCTCTGGTATTGCCAAAGAGTTAGATGTTAAAGCTGGCGATTGGGTGTCATTATTAATCTCTCAACCAAATGGCGAAGATCAAATGGCTCAGCCTAATCGTGAGCGTGTTCAAGTGACCGCTATTTTGCGTTTAGATGGCCAGTTAGATCACAGTTATGCCTTACTGGCATTACCTCAAGCGCAAGAATTAATGGGGTATCAAGAAGATCAAATTACCGGTGTTGAATTAAAAGTGGATGATCCATTTAAAGTACAAGACATGGATTATTCGATGCTGAATGATTATCCTCAACTGCTTTATATCCAAAACTGGGTAGCAAAATTTGGCTATATGTATCGTGATATTCAGCTTATCCGTACTGTGATGTATATCGCCATGGTGCTTGTAATTGGGGTGGCGTGTTTTAATATCGTTTCAACCTTAATTATGGCAGTAAAAGATAAGCAAGGTGATATTGCGATTATGCGAACCCTGGGAGCAAATAATGGCTTTATTAAACAAATCTTTATTTGGTATGGTTTGCTTGCAGGAATGAAAGGGTGTCTGATTGGTATCGTGTTAGGAGTCGTACTTGCACTGAATCTCACGCCGATTATTCAAGGCATAGAGGCATTACTTGATAAAAAACTGTTATCAGATGGTATCTATTTCGTTGATTTCTTACCAAGCGAATTACATTGGTTCGATGTTGTATTAGTTCTCGTGGCGGCATTGGTATTGAGTTTACTCGCCAGTCTTTATCCAGCCAGTCGAGCCGCGAAGTTACAACCGGCTCAAGTATTGAGTAATCACTAATAAAAAATCAGGGATTAAGCATTTAATCCCTGATTTTTTTATTGTTCAACCGTTAATCATTACTGGTTTTCTTTATCTGTTTTTAATAAGCCAGATGAACCTTCGGAGTAATCGCGTGGAGGCTCTTCAGATTTGCTTTCTGATGAGGCGGTCACTAATTGCTGTGTAAATAAACCTTTGTCGGCTGGTTTACTGCCAAGCAAGGCTTCAGATGAAGTTGCATAGTGACGGTACAGTTTTTGATAATCACCAATTAAGGTTTTAAATAATTCAGCACTTTCTGCGAAATGTTTTTCAAGTTGTGCTTGTTTATCGCTTAATTGTGTTTTCACTTCTTTCAGTTCAGCTTCGGTCTGAACTTGTTTTTTTACGGAACCTTTTGTTAAACGTAATAATAAATAGCCTAAGATTACGCCAACCACAAGCCCAATCACAGCGGCTTGCCACATTTCTGGTGTCCATGATTGCATACATTACTCCTTATTTTGAATTCAGTGTTTAGTTTAAAGGAAAAACAAAAAAGTTTCTTTGCGGTTGATCACATTTTGAAAAAGCTGTGCTTACACGGATGCAATAATCACGATCTCAACTTTCCAATCAGGATCTGCAAGTTTCGCTTCTACCGTTGCTCGGCTTGGTGGATTTTGGCTATCGACCCATTCATCCCATGCTTGGTTGAGTTGGGCATAATCAGCCATATCAGCAAGGAAGATTTGCGTGGTAAGAATTTTACTTTTTTCAGAACCAATTTCAGCCAATAATTTATCGATCAGTGAAAGGACTTCTTTGGTTTGCTCGTAAGCATTTTGCTTAACGGTTTTTTCCGGTACTTGGCCTGCAAAATAGGCAGTATTGTTATGAATGACCACTTCAGAAAAGCGTTTGCTTGGTTGAATGCGTTGAATCGACATAATGGCTCCTTTTTGATGAAGATAATTCCATTCTAAAGGTGGTTTTAGACTTTGTAAATCAAGAAATTGTGAGATAAAATAATTGAGAATTTTTATCAACTAAAGAAAACTATGAAACTCCTGATTTCGAATCAATATGGCGCCATTGTCATGGCATTATTGCCTTTTGTTTACGGTATGTTATTAGCTTCACCCGTTTGGGCGCATTTCTTTTTGCTTTTAGCTTGGTTCAGCATGTATTTGCTGAGTTACCCAATGCTTAGTCTCTTTAAAGGCAAAAATATGGCGGAATATAAAAAGTGGACAATCATCTATGGTGTCGCAGCTTTTTCATTTGCGCTTCCTGCCATTTTTTATAACTGGCAAATTCTTTTCTTTATTGCCGCCATGTTTCCTTTTGTGTTGGTGAGTATCTATTACACCAAGAAAAAAGATGAGCGCAATCTTCTCAATGATTTAGCCGGTATTGCGATTTTTGCCCTTGCAGGTATGGGATCCTATTATTTTTCTGACCGCACTTTTGATGAAAAAATTTGGTGGGTAGCGCTGTATCCAAGTCTATTTTTTATTGGTACGACGCTTTACGTCAAATCAATGATGCGTGAACGTAAAAATCCGCTTTATCTCAAAGCCTCTATTATTTTCCATGTGCTTTGCGTGCTTGGTTGCTTGTTTACCCAACAATATGTCTTATCACTTGCTTTTGTGCCGGCGTTAATTCGTGCCATTTATTTACCAACCAAGAAACTTTCGGTTAAGCAAGTCGGTCTAATAGAATTCGGAACATCCGCCATTTTTTTGATTATTTTATTGATAGCGACATTATAAGATGAAGACATTAGCCAAACTTTTACTCCTCACCACGCTTACCTTAAGCAGTTCAGCATTTGCGATGAAAACTATTGATTTGGTCGATAAAGCGCAAATGACGGAGCAGCAAAAAATGGATCTGGCGCAAAAACTGGCTGAGAAACAAGATTGGAAAGCCGTTTTTGAAATTATGTATCCTTTAGCTTTGGAAGGTAATTTACAAGCTCAAAGCAATTTAGGGATGCTTTATAATTTAGGCCGTGGAGTGGATGAAAATAAAGAGTTGGCTTATTGGTGGTTTAGCGAAGCTGCTGAGCGAGGCAGTATTAAAGCTATCAATAATTTGGCGGTCATGTATTTCAACGGCAACAACTATGTAAAACAAGATACCGCTCAAGCGATTAAATTATTTGAAACCAGTGCGACAAAAGATCCTGATGCCATGCTTACATTAGGGGAAATTTATACCAATCAGAAAGAATTTACCAAAGCCTTTGAATGGTTCCAGAAAGCAGCAAATGCGGGCAGCAATGAAGGACGATTCCGTTTAGCTCGTTTGTATGAAGAAGGGATTGGAACACAAGTCAACATTGGTTTGGCCAAATTACTTTATTTGGAAATTATGAATACAGCGAAAAAGGATGAAATCAAAGAAATCGCCAGACAGCGATTACAACGTTTAAGCTTGTATTAAGAAAAAGTGCGGTTGATTTTAACCGCACTTTTTTATTTCACCTCCGCCCCTTTCAACCAGCGTCTGACCCAACTGCGGTTTGGCATTAAGTTATGAATCAAATCTTCACTCATTGGTAAGGGTTCGCCATAAATTAAGGAAGCTAGTGTTTCCCCTAACAACGGTGCAGAGGTTAATCCTCGTGAGCCTAATGCGCCGATTAAATAGAGATTAGGGTAGTTTTCGGCTTGTTCTATTGGCTGTTTACGGCGGCGCAAATTAAATAAATTCTGATATTGTGTTTGCTGAGCTGAAAAATGCGGAACAGCCCCTATCATTGGGGTGAGATCACGTACCGAACAACGCACACCGATTCGAGCAATATTACCTGATGTATCTACTTCTTTTGTCCAATCTTCAGGGATATTTTGCTGAATTTTTTGTTGGTTTTCTTGTTGTTCGGTTAGGCTAAATTCACGAGTCGCATTATCACGAACATGACTTGCGCCAATACAATGACTGGCTTTCGCTTGATCGACTGGCGTAAGATAGCCGTCATAGCACAACACGGTTTTGAGTTTAAGTAAGTTTTCCGATGTCGGAATTTCGCTCACTTGTCCGCGAACAGGATAGAGTGGCAGTTTTTGTGTTTGTTCAAACTCAGTGAGTTTATGTCCGTTTGCTAAAACAACCACTTCATGGCAGAAAGTTTCATTTTCAGCTGTGGTGATTTGCCAACCATTTTCTGTTTGAGAAAGTGCGGTTACTTTTTGTGATGTTTTAATCTGGACACCTTGTTTTTCTAAAAAGGCAAAAGCATGCTGAACTAACTGACGTGGTGCAAGCCAAGCACCTTGAGGAATAAAACCGCCACCAAAAGGTAGCGGTAAACCTACTTTTTCGCTTAATTCAGTTTGGTTTAGTGACTGATATAAATCAGAAGGCAAACTCAGCTCAGCGATTTTATTTAATTTACTTTCAGCTTTCTCATTGTAAGCACAAAGTGCGACACCACAGAACTCATGTTCAAATTCGATTTGTTGTTGAATTGCCCATTGTAGAAATTGATGACCATAGGCGAAAGCATGAATATAAAAACGAATATTGCGATCGTTATCATCGCTCAGTTGCGGATAAAAAGCCCCTTGTTTATTGCCGGATGCATTGAGGGCAGTTTGCTCATCTTCGCAATAAATTGTGATTTTTGCTCCGCGTTTAACCAATGAAATGGCTGTACAAAGCGAAGCAATTCCACCACCAATAATGGCAATATCTTGCTTGTTTAGATTGGCTGACTGACTATGAAACCAGGGCGTAGAAAGTGCGGTTGGTTTTTCCTGCGTTTTTTGACCAGAAAGACATTCCCGTTTTTTACCAAAGCCTTTGCGTTTCTTAATATTAAAGCCTGTATTTTCTAGGCCTTTTCTGACCGCACTTGCCGCAGTAAAGGTCGCAAAGGTGCCTTGTGGCTTGGTAAAACGAAACATTTGCTGATAAAGCTGCTCATTCCACATGTCGGGGTTTTTACTTGGTGCAAAACCATCTAAAAACCACGCATCAATTTTATCATTCATATAATCGCCAAGTTGTGGCAGATTTTCAGCCACATCACCAAACCAAAGATCTAACGTGGTTTCATCAAAATGAAAACGATAGCAACCTTGAATAGGATTAAGCCAATGTTGTTGTAAATGCTGAGCAAGACGAGAAAATTGCGGATAGGCTAAATGGGCTTGTTGTAATGCATCAAGTGGCAAAGGGTATTTTTCGAAAGAGATAAAATAAAGGCGTTTTAAAGGCGAATCAGGGTATTTTTGACGAAATTCACGGAATAGCGTGGTCACCGCAAAGAAATTTAATCCTGTGCCAAATCCCGTTTCAGCAATAACAAAGTGGGCTTCTTGATAATTAACCCAACGTTCCCACAACTGATTACCTTCTAAAAACACATAGTGGGTTTCCGCTAAACCATCTTGATTAGAAAAATATACGTCATCGAATTTATCCGAAACAGGCGTATTTTCTTGGTTAAAATAAATTTTTGCGTGCTGAATGGTGAACATGTGTTAGCCCTTTTTTGCCTTATCAAATTCTTTTATAATAGCACGGAAATTTTGAGTCGGTTAAAACTTAACTGGTCGAACAAATGAATTATTGCTTGCAATATTTTCATTTCATAGTAAATTGCGTTCAGCTAACAACTGTAAGTTGAATTAAATTTCCCCTAACTCATAAGGAATAAAGAATGAAAAGAGCTGTAATTACTGGTTTTGGTATTATTTCAAGTATCGGTAACAACAAAGAAGAAGTTTTGGCTTCATTAAAAGCAGGTAAATCTGGTATTGAAGTCGTGCCTGAGTTTATTGAAATGAAAATGCGTAGCCATGTTGCCGGCACAATCAAACTTGATCCAAGCGAGCATATCGATCGTAAAGTGTATCGTTTTATGGGTGATGCGGCAGCTTATGCATACCTTTCTATGCGTGAAGCGATTGAAGATTCAGGTTTAACAGAAGATCAAGTTTCAAATGACCGTACAGGTCTTGTAATCGGTGCAGGTACTGGTTCAGCACATAACCAATTAGTGGCTTGTGATGCAGTGCGTGGTCCACGCGGTGTGAAAGCGATTGGTCCTTATGCGGTAACTAAAACGATGGCATCAAGTGTGTCAGCTTGTTTAGCAACCCCTTACAAAATCCGTGGTGTGAGCTACTCAATCAGCTCTGCTTGTGCAACGTCTGCACACTGTATCGGGCACGCAGTTGAATTAATCCAATTAGGTAAACAAGATGTGGTTTTCGCTGGTGGTGCGGAAGAATTATCTTGGGAATGTGCAACTGAATTCGATGCAATGGGTGCGGTTTCAACTAAATACAATGATACCCCAGAAAAAGCTTCTCGTGCTTACGATGCAAACCGTGATGGTTTTGTTATCGCAGGTGGTGGTGCTGTTGTAGTGGTTGAAGAATTAGAACACGCATTAGCACGTGGCGCAAAAATCTACGCAGAAATCGTGGGTTATGGTGCAACTTCTGATGGTTACGACATGGTAGCACCAAGTGGTGAAGGTGCAGAGCGTTGTATGAAACAAGCAATGGCAACGGTAGATACTCCAATTGATTACATCAACGTACACGGTACATCAACACCAGTTGGTGATGTGAAAGAATTAGGTGCAATCAAAAATGTATTTGGTGACAAAATCCCTGCGATTTCTTCAACTAAATCAATGACCGGTCACTCTTTAGGTGCAGCAGGTGCACACGAAGCAATCTATACCTTATTAATGTTACACAATGACTTCATTGCACCAAGCATTAATATCGAAACATTAGACGAAGCGGCAGAAGGCTGCAATATTGTGACTGAAACAAAAGAAAATGCAGGCTTACAAACTGTAATGTCAAACAGCTTTGGTTTCGGTGGTACAAACGCGACTTTAGTGTTTAAACGCTATAACGGCTAATTAAAAATCGCTTAAAATCTAACCGCACTTTTGGGCTTCCAAGTGCGGTTTTTTCTTGTCATCGATTCTTTTCCCTCCACTCATAAGAGAAAACAACATTTAAAATGTGATCTAGTTCAAATTTCTGAATAAAAGAATAAAATTTTTTTATTTTTATAAAACTCTATATAAAAATGCAATTATCTATGTTTTTTAGTTTTAATCTTTATTAAAAACTTTATTTTTTGATTTTTTTAGATTTTAATGCTTTTAAATTTGTTTTTTTAGACTTTTGCAATGCTAGACAAGTTGTTTTCTTTCGGTATGATGGTTCTATTGTTTTAACAACGAATCGTAGTAATAAAAGTGCGGTCAGTTTTAGGAGTAAAATATGAAGAAATTATCCGGTGCGGAAATGGTGGTTCAGTCTTTGCGTGACGAAGGCGTTGAGTATTTATTTGGTTATCCGGGCGGTGCCGTATTGGATATTTATGATGCAATCCATACTCTTGGTGGGATTGAACATATTTTAGTCCGTCATGAACAGGCTGCGGTGCATATGGCGGATGGTTATGCGCGTGCGACAGGTAAAGTAGGTTGCGTGTTAGTAACATCAGGACCAGGTGCGACCAATGCGATTACGGGTATTTTGACTGCTTATACTGATTCGGTACCAATGGTGATCATTTCAGGTCAGGTAATGAGTAGCTTAATCGGTCGTGATGCGTTCCAAGAATGTGATATGGTGGGGATTTCTCGCCCAGTGGTTAAACACAGCTTTATTGTTAAAAAAGCAGAAGACATTCCAGGTATCTTGAAAAAAGCCTTTTATATTGCTTCAACAGGCCGTCCAGGTCCCGTTGTCGTAGATATTCCAAAAGATACCGTAAACCCAACTTTAAAATATCCTTACGAATATCCAAAATCTGTTGAGCTTCGTTCTTATAATCCAACGGTAAATGGTCACAAAGGTCAAATTAAGAAAGCGTTAAAAGCATTATTAGTGGCTAAAAAACCGGTTTTATTCGTCGGTGGTGGTGCAGTTGCTGCAGGCTGTCATGAAGAATTAACACAATTTGCACAACGTTTAAATTTACCGGTTACCTCATCATTAATGGGCTTAGGTGTGTATCCAAGTACTGACAAACAATTCTTAGGTATGCTTGGGATGCACGGGACTTACGAAGCCAATACAGCCATGCATGAAAGTGATTTAATCCTTGGTGTTGGTGTTCGTTTTGATGACCGTACCACTAACAACCTAGATAAATATTGCCCGAATGCAAAAGTGATTCAGATTGATATTGACCCAACCTCTATTTCTAAAAACGTCCCTGTTGCGATTCCAATTGTAGGTAACGCGAAAAATGTATTGGATGAGTTCTTAAGCTTATTAGGTGAAGAAATTGGTTCACGTCCTCAAAACCAATTAGAAGATTGGTGGAAACAAATTGATGAATGGAAAGCGAAAAAATGCTTGGATTTCGACCGCACTTCAGGCGTAATTAAACCGCAGCAAGTGATGGAAGCCGTATATCGTATTACAAAAGGCCAAGCGTATGTGGCATCGGATGTAGGTCAACACCAAATGTTTGCCGCATTACATTATCCGTTTGATTTACCACGCCGTTGGATCAATTCAGGTGGTGCAGGTACGATGGGCTTCGGTTTACCGGCTGCATTAGGGGTAAAACTTGCGCATCCTGAAGCAACCGTGGTTTGTGTAACGGGTGATGGCAGTATTCAAATGAATATCCAAGAGCTTTCAACAGCAACGCAATATGGTATTCCTGTTGTGGTAATTTGTTTGAACAACCACTTCTTAGGCATGGTAAAACAATGGCAGGATTTGATTTACTCTGGCCGCCATTCTCAAACTTATATGAATTCTTTACCGGATTTCGTGAAGTTGGCCGAATCTTATGGTCATGTGGGAATTCAAATTTCGACACCAGATGAATTAGAAAGCAAATTACAAGAAGCCTTCAGTATTAAAAATAAATTGGTCTTTGTTGATATTAACGTTGATGAAACCGAACACGTTTACCCAATGCAAGTTCGCGGCGGGGCGATGAATGAGATGATTTTAAGCAAACCACAAGAGGAGAAAGAATAATGCGTAGAATTTTATCTGTTTTATTAGAAAATGAATCCGGTGCATTATCTCGAGTGGTCGGCTTGTTTTCCCAACGTGCATTTAACATTGAAAGCTTAACTGTGGCACCTACGGACGACCCAACGCTTTCTCGTATGACGATTGAAGCGGTAGGGGATGAGCAAGTGCTTGAGCAAATTGAAAAGCAACTTCACAAATTAGTGGATGTGTTTAAAGTCATCAATTTGAGTGAACATGAGCACGTAGAGCGTGAAGTGTTATTAGTGAAAGTCCGTGCAACGGGTTCATCGCGTGATGAATTAAAACGTTTAGCCGACATCTTCCGTGGTCAGATTGTGGATGTGACAACAAAATCTTATACCATTCAGTTAACAGGTACAAAAGACAAATTAGATGCTTTTGTTGAGGCGCTGAAAGAAGAAAGCACATTACTTGAGATTGTTCGTTCAGGGTTAATCAGTCTTTCTCGTGGCGAGAAAAATATTCTCTAATGATGTGGAAAGTGCGATTAAAAATGACCGCACTTTTAAAAACGAAAAAAGGAAGTCATAATTGACTTCCTTTTTGTTTATTCTGAATGGATGTTAAGCTTCTGATTTATTGGTTAATGCGATATACAAGCAAACTACAAAGCCGGCAATTAAAACATAAGGCGTAAAGATTGGAACGCCAGTAGGGGCAGCTGCGAAACCAAAGTTATGTGCTGCAGCTGCGCCAAGTAGCATACCGAGCACAAATAACGCAGAGTCATTATTCCCCTCACCAATATTAACTAATTGCTTACCAGGGCAACCGCCGCCTAATGCAAAGCAAAGACCACAAAGCGCCATAGAAAGGAAATTGTAGAGATAGTCATTATGCGCGATAGGTTGTTTTTCAA
>NZ_CAJLNI010000055.1 GCF_905207935.1 uncultured Haemophilus sp. | reverse complement strand
TTGACCCAATCTCGGCTTGGGTTTGGATTTTTCTGCGTGATGATATCCACTTGCTCACCCATTTGCAGGTGATAAGTGAATGGCACAATACGTCCCCCAACTTTCGCTCCGATACAACGGTGACCAATTTCACTGTGGATCGCATAAGCAAAATCGAGAGGCGTTGATCCCGCGGGTAAATCAACCACTTCACCTTTCGGCGTAAACACATATACGCGGTCATCAAAGACCTGGCTTCGCAATTCAGCCATTACTTCACCAGAATCTGTAATATCATCCTGCCATGCAAGTAATTTACGTAACCAAGTGATTTTTTCTTCGTAAGCGGAAAGGCTACCTGTCGTGCCCTCTTTGTATTTCCAGTGGGCGGCTACACCAAGCTCCGCATCATCATGCATTTGCTGAGTACGAATTTGCACTTCAATTGGCTTACCACCTTTTCCTAACACCACAGTATGAATGGATTGATAACCATTTGGTTTCGGATTGGCGACATAATCATCAAATTCTTTTGGCAAGTGTTTGAAATGTGTGTGGACGATACCGAGCGCCGTATAACAATCTTGCAATTTCTGTACGATCACCCTAACCGCTCTGACATCATATAAGCCACTGAACTCCAAATGTTTCTTTTGCATTTTTCGCCAAATGCTATAAATATGTTTTGGACGACCGTAAACTTCAACCTGGTCGATATTTTCTTTTAAATAACCGGTTAACTCTGTGACAAAATCTGCAATATACTGCTCACGATCTAAGCGGCGCTCATGTAATAATTTGGCAATATTTCGATATTGTTCTGGATGCAAATAACGGAAGCAGTAATCTTCAAGCTCCCATTTCAATTGACCGATACCTAAACGGTTCGCCAATGGGGCATAAATATTGGAACATTCTTTGGCTGCCAATACTTTTTCTTCTTCACAAAAGTGATTTTCCGCATTACGAAGAAACGTAATACGTTCAGCAAGTTTGATGATCACACAACGGAAATCGTCCACCATCGCAAGGAGCATACGGCGTACATTATCCACTTGAGACGCATTGGCAGAATGGCTGGCGTTGAGCTGACGGATATTATCCATCTCCTCCACACCTTTAAGCAGTTTGGTGATTTTAGGACCAAAATGTTCCTGAATTTGCTCCCAATCGACAATTTTGTTTGCTACTAAGGGGAATAGCATAGCGGTGAGTAAGCTTTCGCTGTCCATATTCATTTCATGCAGAATCTCCACCATTTCCACACCAGATTGCAATGTGAGGATTGCATTCTCCATTTGATCGGCATGTTCAGCTATTTTGGCTTGGGCATAATACCATGCATCAATCAGAGACTTTTCTACGGGGGCAGCAAGTTTAAGGCTCGAACACCATTGTTCGATCTCAAAATCATGTGGATTTGATAAGTGAGAACCACGAACTGCAACCATAATACCCCCTTGTTGATGAATATGGCTCGGTGACATCCTGTCAACCGAGTTGTCTTTTTAAGACAACAAAAAAGTCTGACTATTCTATCAGAATTTACATCTTATTTGATAAATAATGTCACCGACTCCAAATGACTGGTATGCGGGAACATATCAATCATGGCAGTTTTGATAATGCGATAGCCGAAATCGCGAAGAATTTCAGCATCCCGTACTAAGGTTGCAGGATTGCAAGATACATAGAGAATGCTTTCAGCACCAAGTTCACACAAAGCCTTCAGTGCAAATGCAGCACCACTACGAGGCGGGTCAAGAAGAATTTTATTGAAATGTTGTTTTGCCCAAGGTTGTTCTGAAAAAGTTTGGTCTAAATCGGCTTGATAAAATTCAACATTATCAATATGATTAAATTGTGCATTTAATTGGGCTTTTTGTACCATATCCAAAACCCCTTCAATTCCAACCGCACTTCTCACGCGTTTGGCTAAAGGCAACGTGAAATTGCCCATGCCACAGAACAAATCTAAAACGTGATCGTCCTGATTCAAATCAAGCCAATCTAAAGCCGTCTCAACCATTTGTTGATTTAAGTGGGTATTCACTTGAATAAAATCGCGGATATCAAAAGATAAACGAATATCGTCCAGAGAATAATAAGGCATTTCACCATGCGCAAGTTGTATACCTTGCTCATCTTGTAAAAACAAATTCACAGCATTGGCACGTGCAAACTCGAGTAACAAAGTGCGGTCAATTTCGGCTAAATTTCCCTTATAGCGTAACAACATGGCTACGCCATTATCCACTGAAACTAATTCAATATGCCCTAATTGTTTCGGAGTTGAATATTGAGCCCAAAGTGCGCTCAATTTGGGGATAAGATGATTAATCGCCGGCTCAGCCACTAAGCATTGCTGAATACTCACTAGCTGATTGGAGTTTTTCTGACGAAATCCCATTTCAACAGTTTTGTTTTTAGCATTCCATAGCAAACTTAATCGTACTCGACGACGATAAGCCCATTGTTCGCCACAAATCATGGGCATTAATTGAATGGGCTCTGCTTGCAGTTTACTTAAACGAGAAAAAAGGGCGTTCTCTTTCGCTTTACGTTGCATTTCCACCGGAATATGCTGACCTTGGCAGCCACCACAACGCCCATAATAACGACATTGTGGCTCAACACGCTGATTACTCTCTTGTAGCCATTTTTGTGCAGTCGCTAATCCATATTGACGTTTTTCATCGGTCACTACCGCTTCCACTTTTTCCGTTGGTAAAGCATTTTCAATGAACCAGGTTTTACCTTGAATTTTGGCTACGCCTAATCCTTGATAATCTAAATCCTGAATTTCAGCGACGATTCTTTGTGTGATTTTCTGTTTTTTTTGTGGAGCGTAAAGTAAAGCCATGATGGTGTTTTAATCTATTTGTATCAAAGAAAGGGGTTATTTTAAATAAAGTACATTTTGCGTAAATAATTCTCGACTTTTCAGTGGCTTATCACCTAAATAAGGTTTAAGTGCGATGCGGGTAAAGCGCTTTGCCGCTTGCAATACTGACTCTTCAGTGAATTCCAAACGGTCAAAAGCAAGCAAATCTCGGCCATAAAAGGTCAAGTTATCTTTTACTAACGAGGCGATAAAACCCTTTTCCGCACGATATTGGTAAGTCATTGATTCATCCACTGGCAAACCTGAGCCAGCACAATGCAGAAAATCAATGCCATAACCTAAGATTTTAAGTAAATGAAATTCAAATAGACGTAATGTAGGCTCAACCTGTGGTTGAGTGGCTAAGCCTGTTAAGCATTGAAGATAATGCTGAAAAAGTTGTGGATTGGCCGTTTCTGGCTCGATCACGCGAGTAATCAGCTCATTTACATAAAACCCGCTGTATAAAGCCGTTTGCTGCAAAGGTAGCGTAATTGCCGCTGGCTCTGCTTTAGTAAGCGTTTTTAATGCGCCTTTCCCTGACCAACGAAGAAGTAATGGCGTAAAAGGCTGTAAGACAGATTTCCATGCCGAACGTTTCGCACGTGCACCTTTTGCAATAACCGTCAAACGTCCTGTTTCTTCAGTGAATAAATCCACCAAAAGGCTGGTTTCACTATAAGGACGACGATGTAACACAAAGCCGCGTTGGAGATCCATAAAAGAATTATTTGCTTGATTTTAATTCACTTGGTTGTTTAACACAGCGTTCTGCGAGCACTTCACCTACGCTAGTTTGTAATTGACTGAAGTCATCTCGCTCCTGCCAATACCAACGAATATTCGCATAATTTCTACCACGCTCAGAAATCACACGAGTCAATTTTTCAGTTACATCATTAAAAGTTACAGTCACCTGACTGAGTGTTTTTTTACTTTTCTGTTTTTGTTTGGTATGAACCACACTCACTTCTTTATTGTCTTTGCACAAGTAAACGGTTGCTAAACCCTTTTGATATTTCTTATCAACGGTTTGCACTTTCATTTTCTGTGGTGTAGCTTTATTTAACTCAACATTCTGCGAGCATGCGGAAAGCCAAAGTGCGGCCCAAATTACGCTTATTTTTTTTAACATGAATCCTGTTTCCATCAAGGTTTGTTTATGATTGCTCACTTTATAAAATGAGCAAGGATAAACAATCTCAGCTAGAAAAATGGGCGATTACTCGCCCACTAAAGATTATTTTTTATATTGGTATGAACCATCAGCTTGACGAATGAACTTACCGCCATTTGATAAACGAAGCTCACTCACTCGGCCTTGACTGTTCACTGAAACCTGTACTTTGTCACCAGGTTTGAAGCTGCTTAATGCATTACCTGCACCATTTGCTTTGGTCATCGCATTCACATCGGCAATATTCAATTTATTATCACGGAATACTTGCATCAGTGAAACACCTTGAGGCACAGTTAATGTTTTTGTTGCACCTGTTGAAGCAGTTTGAGCTACTGGTTCTGCAGCTTTCACAGTCTTGTTGGTTGAGGATTTCGCTTCCACAATTTGAACTTTAGTTTCTTTAGTCGCAACAGGTTTAGCTTCTTGAATTTTACTTTGCTCTTTTTTCACGGTTTGAGTCGGTTGAGCTGTCACTTTTTCAGTTGCTGGTTTAGGTTGTTTCTTCTCTTGAACCACTGGTGTATGTTCACGACGAGGTTCTGCTTTATGCTCAACCGTTGCGGTATGTTTTTCTGCCGTTGGCTGCAGTGTTCTTAGCAATGGTTCTTTACTTGTTGCATCAAGAGTTGGTTTAACCGGCGCAGGTTGAGTTACTGGTTGTTGAGCAACAGTTTGTTGCGCAGGCTCTGCAGTTTGTGATTTAGCGGCGTCTGCTTTATCACCTACATATTCCATTGCTGGAGGTGTATCTGATTTAGCATCATTTGCTGTTTGTTCTGTTGTTGCAGGAGCCGTAGTATTATTGTTATCTAACACTGTTGTTTCAACTGGTTGAGACTGATCCAATGATTGGAATTGAACTGGAATTTCATTACTATTTTGTTGTTCAAAAGACTCCACCGTATCTGAGTTTGGTTTTAAGGTGAAGAAAATGATCAGTAATACCACTAAACCCAAAATCGCAATAAATAAACGACGATGTTTTTCTGGTAACATTTGTAGAACCTTCCATTTTTCAGGTGATTTCAAGCTTGCAGCTGCAGCGGCGGCTGGTGCAACTGTTTCGGCTTGAGTTGTCACTTCCTCTACAATCTCCTCTGCAGGAGAATTTTCAAAAATCACTTTTTCTTCCGCTACGTTTTCTACTTGAACATTTTCAACTGGCTCTTGATTTCCGAAAGCATTTGATGGTGCTGACTGTTCAGCATTTTCACTTTGAAATGCTTGAGAAGGCGAAAAAGGTTGGCTTGCTGCCGTGCCAAAAGTTGGTTCGCGACGAACATGGAATTGCGTATCTGGCTGTTCTTTTTTACCAAATAAACCTTTGGCTTTATCAAAAATTGAGCCACTTTGTTGAACCGGTTTTCTTGGGGTCACAGAGTCTGAATGATTAAATCCTAAATCTAATTCATTTTGAGATGAATTGTCGTTAGGTTGATTTTTATTATCCACGGGATTACCTCGATTTGCTAAACTAAAGATCGCACAAAAAGTGCGGTGAAAAATTGGATCGTATTTTATCGGATCTTAAGCTGTGTATAAAGTCTTATTTGGCTCTCCACCAATTTCTCGAGCTAATTTGGGTACTAAATAGCCAGAAGTGAGCGCCTGTAATTCTTTATAAATTTGTAACGCTTTCTCATCTGAAATATAGAAATGGCTCGCACCTTGCACTTTATCCAACAAATGCAAGTAATAAGGCAGAATGCCTGCTTGAAACAACTTATCGCTTAATACTTTTAATGTATGTGGGTTATCATTCACATCCTTTAAAAGAACTGATTGATTGAGTAACGTGACCTTAGCGCCTGCCAGTTTTTGCATAGCCAAAGCGAGTTCTTCATCAATTTCATTTGGATGATTGATATGTGTCACAAACACTGTTTGTAATGGGCTTTTTAGCAATAAATCACAAAATTCATCCGTAATACGTTCTGGAATCACGACCGGCAAACGAGAGTGAATACGCAAACGTTGTAAGTGCGGTATCTTTTCAAGGCGTTCTAATAGCCACGCCCATTCACTATCCTTCGCCATCATCGGATCCCCCCCCGAAAAAATCACTTCTTCGATTTCAGGGTGTGCAGCAATATAGTCTATTGCTTGTTGCCAACTCGTTTTATTGCCTGGGTTTTGATCATAAGGAAAATGACGACGGAAGCAATAACGACAATTGATTGCACAGCCTCCTTTTGCCATGAACAGCAAGCGATTTTGGTATTTATGCAGAATATTAGGCACGGCATTTTTTTGCTGTTCATCTAAAGGATCTTGGCTAAAACCCTCAGCTTCAATAAATTCTTGTTGAGCCGTCATCACTTGTAAAAAAAGCGGGTCTTTAGGATTCCCTTTTTCCATTTTTTCAACAAAAGGCAAAGGCACTCGCATAGCAAAAAGTTTACGAGCAGCGATGTCCTCGGCAAAATCTTCAACGGGCAAATTTAAGGTTTTTAATAAGATTTTCGGATCAGAAATCGCATTTTTTAGGGTTTCTAACCAATTTTGTTCTTCTCTAATCGCAATATTTCGGGTTAAAATACGCACTTTCAAACAATCTCTATTTTTTAGGATATTTTTAATATGGCTACATATACTACCAGTGATTTCAAACCAGGTCTAAAATTTATGCAAGACGGTGAGCCTTGTGTGATCGTTGAAAACGAATTCGTTAAACCAGGTAAAGGTCAAGCTTTTACTCGTACTCGTATTCGTAAATTAATTTCAGGCAAAGTATTAGATGTAAACTTCAAATCTGGTACTTCGGTTGAAGCTGCTGATGTTATGGATCTTAACCTCACTTATTCATACAAAGATGATGCATTCTGGTACTTCATGCACCCAGAAACATTCGAACAATACTCTGCAGATGCGAAAGCAGTCGGTGATGCAGAAAAATGGTTATTAGACCAAGCAGATTGTATCGTGACTTTATGGAATGGTGCGCCAATCAGCGTTACTCCACCAAACTTCGTAGAATTAGAAATCATTGATACAGACCCAGGTCTTAAAGGTGATACTGCGGGTACAGGCGGTAAACCAGCAACATTAAGCACTGGCGCTGTGGTGAAAGTACCTCTTTTCGTTCAAATCGGTGAAGTGATTAAAGTCGATACTCGTTCAGGCGAATACGTTTCTCGTGTGAAATAATCTTTCATGGTGAGATAAAAAGAGCGGTCAATATTTAATGAATATTGGCCGTTTTTTATTGTTTGCGCATTAGTTTCAGTGATATAAAAAATGCGGTTATTTCTAACCGCACTTTGATTGATTATTTCGCTTTTGAGCCTTCTAACTCTAAAGAAGGTTTTCTATCTGAGTTCACACAAATGATTTGTGCTGCGGCATAGAGCGTTGTATTCGGCTTTAAGCTGATTGTGTATTTCTCTTGTTTTTTCGGTGCTGCACGTAAACCTTCGCCCCAGAAATCATCATAAAAATCAGTACGAACTTGGGTTAAATGGTAGTTCTTGCAGTTTAAGATTTTATATTGGCGAACAGAACGCGCATAACGTCTTTTCTCATTTGGATACACATATAAACCTTTATCCAAATTCACCACAGCATCAAAATGCACTTGGTTTAAATCTTGGTTGTCCACCCAAATTGAATCGGTATCAATGTAGTAATTTTTATCTTTTACTAATCGCACATACCCTACTCTATCTTTTGAAGGAGGTGTTAATGTCACCTCTTCTTGTGTAACTGGCGATTGAACAGCTGAACAGCCTGCTAAAAGGGCTACACCTAAAAACGTTAATACTAATTTTTTCATTTTTCTCTCCTTAAAGCTTACTGAAGCTTGCTGTTTACCATTTAACACTATCGCTTAGTATTTTACGGTATGTCCGTATCCCTCTAAGATATTTTTAATATGCTCAAGCGACTCTTTTGTCGGAGGCAATACATCTTCGAGTTCATAGTCAAACCCAAGGGTTTTCCATTTGTGGGCACCTAATCGATGATAAGGGAGAAGTTCGACTTTTTCAATATTGGTCATACCTTCAATAAACTGTCCGAGCAGATGAACATCATGATCGTTATCTGTATAGCCTGGAACCACCACATAACGGATCCAAGTTCGTTGATTACGTTTTTGCAGATATTTCGCAAATTCCAGCGTCCGTTTATTTGGTACACCAATAAGGTTTTGGTGCACTTGATCGTTAAGTTCTTTTAAATCAAGCAAAACAAGATCGGTTACATCGAGCAGTTCATCAATAATGTGGTCATAATGACGTACAAAACCATTAGTATCTAAACAAGTATTAATCCCTTCTGCTTTACAAGCACGGAACCAATCACGAACAAACTCAGCTTGAAGAATGGCCTCACCACCTGATGCTGTTACACCACCACCGGTTGCATTCATAAAGTGACGATAACTCACCACTTCTTTCATGAGTTCTTCCACACTGATTTCGCGGCCACCATCAAGATCCCAAGTATCACGGTTATGGCAATATTTGCAACGCATTAAACAGCCTTGCATAAATAAAATAAAACGAATACCGGGACCATCCACGGTTCCACAGGATTCAAAGGAGTGAATTCTTCCTAGAACAGACATAAATAAATTTCCAAAAAATAAATCTAGCTAAATTTTACCAAAAATATCATCTATAAAAAATGAGCCTGACTTAAAATCAGGCTCATAATTTTTATGTTCCCGCTAAAGTGCGGTTAAATTTTATCGTGTTTTAGAACGATTCTGTGAATGTACGAGTGACGACGTCTTGTTGTTGCTCTTTAGTTAAAGAGTTGAAACGTACTGCGTAACCAGATACACGGATGGTTAATTGCGGATATTTATCCGGATTTTCCATTGCATCTAATAACATTTCACGGTTTAACACGTTCACGTTTAAGTGTTGGCCACCTTCTACTGTTGCTTCATGGTGGAAGTAACCATCCATTAAGCCAGCAAGGTTGCGACGTTGTGCTTCTGCATCTTTACCTAACGCATTTGGTACGATTGAGAAGGTATAAGAAATACCATCTTTTGCGTAAGCAAATGGAAGTTTAGCCACAGAAGTTAATGATGCCACCGCACCTTTTTGGTCACGACCGTGCATTGGGTTAGCACCTGGTCCGAATGGCGCGCCAGCACGACGACCATCTGGGGTGTTACCTGTTTTCTTACCATAAACTACGTTAGAAGTAATGGTTAATACAGATTGTGTAGGTACAGCGTTGCGGTAAGTTTTAAGTTTTTGAATTTTCTTCATGAAACGTTCAACTAAGTCACAAGCGATGTCATCAACACGGTTGTCGTTGTTACCATATTGTGGATATTCACCTTCGATTTCGAAGTCGATCGCTACGTTGCTTGCTACAACATTGCCATCTTTATCTTTGATGTCGCCACGAATTGGTTTAACTTTCGCATATTTAATTGCTGAAAGTGAGTCTGCTGCAACAGAAAGACCTGCGATACCACAAGCCATAGTACGGTATACATCACGATCATGTAACGCCATTAATGCTGCTTCGTATGAATATTTATCGTGCATGTAGTGGATGATGTTTAAGGCAGTCACATATTGTTTTGCCAACCAATCCATAAAGCTGTCCATACGAGTCATTACGGTGTCGAAATCTAACACTTCATCAGTGATTGGTGCAGTTTTCGGACCTACTTGCATACCTAATTTTTCATCGATACCGCCGTTGATTGCGTATAACAATGTTTTCGCTAAGTTTGCACGCGCACCGAAGAATTGCATTTGTTTACCAACAACCATTGGTGATACACAACATGCGATTGCGTAGTCATCATTGTTGAAGTCTGGACGCATTAAATCATCGTTTTCGTATTGAACTGATGAGGTATCAATCGATACTTTCGCACAGAAACGTTTGAAGTTTTCAGGTAATTGTTCAGACCAAAGAATCGTTAAGTTTGGTTCTGGAGAAGTACCCATGTTGTAAAGGGTGTGTAAAATACGGAATGTATTTTTGGTTACTAATGTACGGCCGTCTAAACCCATACCTGCGATGGTTTCAGTTGCCCACATTGGGTCACCAGAGAATAATTGATCGTATTCAGGTGTACGTAAGAAACGAACCATACGAAGTTTCATGACTAAGTGGTCAACTAATTCTTGCGCTTCAGTTTCAGTAAGTTTACCTGCTTTTAAATCACGCTCGATATAGATATCGATGAAGGTTGCAGTACGACCGAATGACATCGCTGCACCATTTTGTGATTTGATTGCTGCTAAGTAAGCAAAGTACATCCATTGAATTGCTTCTTTAGCGTTAGTTGCAGGGTTAGAAATATCGTAACCGTAGCTTGCTGCCATTTGTTTCATTTGGCCTAATGCACGGTGTTGTTCTGCGATTTCTTCACGTAAACGGATAGTTGCTTCAAGATTTACGCCATCTTCTAAGTCTTTTTGTAAAGAAGAGAATTGTGCGTATTTATCTTTCATTAAGAAGTCAACACCATAAAGTGCGACACGACGATAGTCACCGATGATACGACCACGACCGTAAGCATCTGGAAGACCAGTTAATACACCTGATTTACGGCAACGTAAAATATCTGGTGTATAAACATCGAATACGCCTTGGTTATGTGTTTTACGGTATTCAGTGAAGATTTTTTTCACTTCAGGATCTAATTCACGACCGTAAATTTTGCATGACCCTTCCACCATTTTAATACCACCAAATGGCATAATAGCACGTTTTAATGGAGCATCGGTTTGAAGACCTACGATTTTCTCTAAGTCTTTATTGATATAACCTGGTGCGTGAGAAGTAATCGTTGAAGGCGTATGTTCGTCAAAGTCTAATGGCGCATGTGTGCGGTTTTCAACTTTAATTCCTTCCATTACGGTTTCCCAAAGTTTTGTTGTCGCTTCGGTTGGACCTGCTAAGAAAGAATCATCACCTTCATACGGGGTGTAGTTCTTTTGAATAAAATCACGCACGTTGACGTTTTCTTGCCAATCACCGGCAACGAATCCTGCCCACGCAACTTTTTGTGCTTCATTAAGTTCTGACATAGTCATTTCCTTTTTTAATTGATAAAAAATAAGTCTTGTTTAGTTCGTTAGTACATTAGTGAGCTTTGGTTAAATAACGTTGGAATAAGCCGATACAAACCGCACCACCCACAATGTTTCCTAACGTTACTGGAATCAAATTCTTCACAATGAAATGATAGAGATCTAAATCTGCATATTTCATTGGATCCACACCAATTTGTTGCCAAAATTCTGGCGTACTAGAATGAGCTGTGATAATGCCTAGTGGAATCATAAACATATTTGCCACACAGTGTTCAAAACCAGATGCGACAAATAAACCAATCGGCATGATCATAATAAATGCTTTGTCTGTAACAGTTTTACCGGAATAAGACATCCATACCGCTACACACACCATAATGTTACATAAAATACCAAGGTTAAATGCTTCAAACCAAGTATGATGAATCTTATGTTGAGCGGTTGCCAAAATGGTTAAACCCCATTGACCATTTGCTGCCATGGTTTGTCCCCCAAACCAAATCACTGCAGCAATAAATAAACCGCCCACAAAGTTGCCCAAATATACCACAATCCAATTTCGGATCATTTGAGTTGTGGTTATCTTACCGCCTACGCGGGCAACTAAGGTTAAAGTAGAAGAGGTGAATAATTCAGATCCTAAAATTACCACCATAATTACGCCTAAAGAGAAGACTAACCCACCGACTAACTTGGTTAATCCCCAAGGCGCTCCTGCGCTTGCTGTTTGTGTCGTCGTATAGAATACAAAGGCTAAAGCAATACAAGCCCCAGCACTAATACCAGACAGAAATGATAAAAATGGGCGTTTTTGCGCTTTATACGCAGCGACGCTTTCAGCATAATCCGTTGCTTCAACTGGTGTGAGAGCAACAGAAGATTGATTTAAATTTTCTGATGCCATATCTAACTCCAAATAGTTGGTTTATTATTTCTTATACTACAACATAGGTATTCCTATACCC
>NZ_CAJLNI010000054.1 GCF_905207935.1 uncultured Haemophilus sp. | reverse complement strand
CCGAGAAAAATCACTGTTACAGTAATAAACATCAAGAGATAAATCATTTTACTAATCCGGCGAAGCCCATAAAGGCGAGAGACATCAAACCGGCCGTAATTAATGCGATAGACGAGCCACGAAACGTAATAGGGACATCTGCAGCAACAAGGCGTTCACGCAACGCGGCAAATAAAACTAAAACCAGCGCAAAACCTAAAGAGGCGCCAAAACCATAAATGACGGATTCGGTTAAATTGTGTGCCAAATTGACGTTTAATAATGCCACGCCGAGTACGGCACAGTTTGTGGTAATCAGTGGTAAGAAAATCCCTAATAAGCGATAAAGTGATGGACTCGTTTTATTGATTACCATTTCGGTAAATTGAACCACGACGGCAATCACTAAAATGAACACTAATGTGCGCAAGAAGGTGGCATTTAGTGGCATTAAAATATAATTATCGACTAAATAAGAACACAATGATGCGACGGTTAATACGAACGTCGTAGCAAGCCCCATACCAATTGCTGTTTCAATTTTTTTGGACACACCCATAAATGGACAAAGTCCTAAGAATTTGACCAAAACGAAGTTATTGATTAATGCAGTGCTGATAATAAGTAGAATGTAATGTGTCATTGCGTCTAAATTTATTTTATATAAGTGGCGTATTATCCCTGTTTATCGCCTTGAGAACAATAAAAAATTCGGGGTAGTGCGGTCAGTTTTTCCTTTGTTTTTTTATTTTGCAATCAGTTCTTTCTGACTATGTTGAAAATAGCGATATAACTGAGGTAGCAATTGATAAATCAAGTTAAGTTGCTGGTATGGCAACGCAAAGACCGCATTGTTTTTGGCTTGAGTTTCATCCCACTGAATTTTTTTGAGACTTTGTTCAATGCTATTTTGGAGTTTTTCAAAGATTTCTGGACGAAGCTTTTCAATATTTTCCAGTGCATATAAAACCTTTTTCGCAACAGGATAAAAATCTGACAAAAATTCGGTAGTTTGTTGTAATTGCGCCATTTTATTGCGATATGCCCCTAAAGCAGAAATATAGCTCAATAAGGAATAATTCATTTTTAACAAGTCAAAACCTTCCTGCAAATAAGCTTGATATTTCTTCGGTTCGTTGTTCATATTGGAAAGCGTGGTACTTAATGCTGCCGCATATTGATGAGCATTACGGCGTGCAATACGGTATTTTAAATTATCGCTTTTACCAAATTGCAGTTGGCTAATAATGTGTAAGAAATATTGTGCATCACTTTGAATCGCTTGACGGCTCACTTTATCGAGTTGGAGATATTTCCAATCCGGCCATAAATAAGAAACGGCAAACCATGCAATGGCTGAACCTAATACGGTATCAATCAGGCGAGGGAAGAGCGCTGATTGTGTGTCAAATCCCATCACATCAAAACTGATCAATACTTGCAAGGTAATAAAGAACGTGGAGAAACTGTAATTATTACTGCGGAAAAAGAAAAAGAGCGTACTGGTCACCACCATTAAGCCTAGTTTCATCTCTAATGTTGGGTTGAGGTAAGGTAATAAAGAGCCAATAATTACCCCTAAAATCGTACCAATAATACGCTGACGTAACCGCACTTTCGTCGCTGAATAGTTTGGCTGACACACAAAGACTGCAGTAAGTAAAATCCAGTAACCTAAATTAAATTGGAAAAATTCAACAATTGCGCAACACAAAAACACCACGATAGACAAACGTACAGCATGGCGGAAAAGTGGTGATTCAAAAGTGAAATTACTTCCAATAACAGAAAGAATATTTTTTAAGCCCGTAATTTGTTCGGTATGGATCTGTGCAGTTTGCTCATTTTCACTGGTTTCTTGCTCGAGCTGACGTAGCTGCCAGTTAATGCTTTGCAGATTATCAATAAGTGTTTGAAGGGCTAGCAAAACATTGTTTTGATTGGTATGTTCTTTGCTATAAAGTTCAAGGGATTGAATTGTGCCCATCAATGCTTTTTCTACGCGAATATTATAGTGATAAGGCGTATTCTGACGCAGGCAAGCCGTAATATCGTGACAGGCTTGCGCTTGTAATTCGAGCAAACGCTGAATGCGGAAAATTAAATCCGTATTTTTGAGCTGTTCCGCAATTTGTCGATAATCAAAATGTGTTGAATTTGCACGCTCATGAATGTCTTGCGCAGAAAAATAATAGCGGATCATGCGTTGTGTGCGAACATGGCGATGTTGTCCACGTATACGATAGAAAAGCGCTGTTCTGGCTTGATTGAAAGCCTCCACCACATTGGTGTTTTTCATCGCAAAATTAAGATGTTTTTTCTCGATTTCATCAATTTCATCAGGATCAAAAAATTCTGATTTGGCATCTAAATAATTACCTAAGGCACAAAACGCTTTTGCCACACTTTCTTGTACAGGACGATTTGGAAAAAAGAGATAGACAATGATAGTCACAATACTGTACAGCAAAGTACCTAATAAAATCATCACAGGATTGATAAACCAGCTTGCGGAATTTCCCGGTATATAAGTGAGGGTAGTATAAATAGCCACCACCAATGTACCAAAAGCAATGGTACGATAACGTTCTCCCACCGCACCAATCATCGTAAATAGAAAGGTGATGATGGTCATCAACAATACATATTGGATAGGGTGACCAATATTGAGCTGAACGATAAAGGTTGAAATGGCAAAGGCAATTAAAGTGTAAAAAATATTTTTTAATCGTCCAGTCAGACGGTTATCTAAATCCACTAAACCGCCTGCAATAATCCCTAAAATTAAGGGCATGGATTGTGTAGAAATATCAAAAAACCAGATGCCAAACGCTGCGATATTCACTGCAATAAAAATAGGTATTGAAGCGATTACTTTTGCATTAAGCCATTGGTTCATGTTGATATCCTTGCTTATTGTGTGACTAAAAATTAGATGATAAAAAAGTGAGCGGAAAGGCTCACTTCTTTATCAAAGTGCGGTAAAAAAACGATTATTTTTGTTTTTTCGCCCAGTTTAAGAAACGAGTTTGGGTTTCTTTATCGGCTTGTTGGAACCAGTATTGTAATTGTTGTTCAGCAACATTTTCACCTTGTACAACAACTTTGCCTTTCGCAGCTTTTCCTGACGCTGCAGGCATCATACCAACTGCAGGAGCAGCTAAAGCTGAAACCGCCGCTGGCGCATTTGAAGCATTATATTCAGCTAAATCGTTAACAATATTAGCTGCTGGGAATAAACCTTCTTGTTTTAAGGTATCGATTTTAGCATCAATCACATTACCTGATTTCGTTTTAACAGTAATTTGTGGTTGAGCATTAAATTTTTCACCATCTTCTTTGGAGCGAATTTTTTCTGCAGATACCACAACATCATCAGCAGGACTTTGGAAAGTCACAATAATTGGATTAGATTCAAAAAGCGCTTGGCTAGAACCAGTACCAACGATTTCACCTAAACGTACTACAACTTGTTGTGTTTGGTCAGCTTCAGCATTGAATGATTTTTTTTCTTTTAGAATGGATTTGCTGGCTTTTTGGCCGTTGATTGCAAGAAATTCAAGGTTTGATGAAGTGGTTACCATGCCAGCTAAGCTACTCGTACTCACAGCAAGCGCGACAACACCTAAAGCAAACTTACATAATTTCATAATTACTCCTTTTATTTTTTGAATGAAATTAGATGGTTGTAATGCTATGCTAAATTTTAAAAAATGGGAATAGGAAAGTGCGGTTAATTTTTAAAAAGTTTTTGTAATAAAGGAGCAAGTCATGGCAAAACGATTTGTCGTATATGGTCGAGTTCAAGGGGTAGGATTTCGCTATTTTACTTGGAAAGAAGCGGAGAGAATTGGTATTAAAGGCACCGTAAGAAATTGTATAGATGGAAGCGTGGAAATCGTAGCCGAAGGCAATGAAGAACAACTACAGGATTTTTATAATTGGTTAAAAGTCGGCCCAAGGACTGCAAGTGTTGAACGAGTTTTAGAGGATAATATTGAAAATAAAAACTATCCTGAATTTTCGATTATTCACCGTTAAAACTGACCGCACTTTACAGCGTTACTTGATGCTCGTAGAATACGCCGCTCATTTATAAATAGGAAAAATTATGCGTAATCAAACAAAACTTCATCTTCAACAATTACAGCTTGCCATGCAAAAGCTTGATTTATGGCAAGCGGTTCCGCCTCCACAAGACGCTTTTTTAAGCAAGGAGCCTTTCGCTATTGATACCATGTCGCCAGAAGAGTGGTTGCAATGGATTTTTATTCCAAGAATGTTTGCGTTACTTGAAAGTGGAGCTGCGTTACCCTCAAAAATTGCGGTGTCGCCTTATTTAGAGGAAGCATTTAAAGAAGCCGAAGAAGATTTTTTAGTTGAATTATTAACACCGTTACGTGAATTAGAAGCCTTATTACAAAATCAATAAATGTTAGAAATTTTATATCAAGATGAATATCTTGTCGCCGTCAATAAACCAGCAGGCATGTTGGTGCATCGTAGTTGGCTTGATACTCATGAAACGCAATTTGTAATGCAAACCTTGCGCGATCAAATCGGGCAGCATGTTTTTCCTATTCATCGATTAGATCGCCCAACATCAGGTGTATTGCTATTTGCCTTAAATAGTGAAATAGCAAATTTAATGTGCCAGCAATTTGAACAGAAAACGGTGCAAAAATCTTATTTAGCGATTGTGCGAGGGTATTTGCAAGGCAAAGGACGGATTGATTACCCCCTTAAAATCCAATTAGATAAGATTGCGGATAAATTTGCGCAAGAAGATAAAGCGCCTCAAGAGGCGGTGACGGATTACGAAGGCTTAAAAATTGTGGAAATGCCTTATGCGGTAGGGCGTTATAAAGCCACGAGATATTCATTAGTGAAGCTAATTCCCCAAACAGGTAGAAAGCATCAGTTACGACGTCACATGAAGCATATCTTTCATCCTATTTTAGGTGATACACAATATGGTGATTTACATCAAAATCGTGCTTTAACAGAATATTCTGGCTGTCAGCGTTTATTTTTACACGCAGATACACTTATTTTTGAGCATCCTATTCATTTTACCAAAATAGAAATTAAGGCTGGTTTAGATGAACAATGGAAGCACGTGATGGAATTATTTAATTGGTCAATTTAACGAGAAGAAATAATGTTAGATATTAATTTAACCCATGAACAACAACAAAAAGCAGTAGAACAAATTCAGGAATTAATGGCACAAGGAATTAGTAGTGGTGAAGCCATTCAAATTGTGGCAAAAGCATTACGTGAAATTCATCAAAAAGATGAGAAAGAGACTTCTGATAATAAATAAGTAAAAATTTTGTGATCAATGTATCATTTTTAAAGTTTCGTTGTTGCATAAAAAAATAAAATGTTTGAATATATTTCCAATTGAGGTGATAAGGCATGAGTCTTATTGTTTTTAAGTATTAAGGGCGAAGCCTAGAGGTCTACTATGGAAATTGGTGTAGTAAAATGGTTTAACAACGCAAAAGGATTTGGGTTTATTTCTGCAGAAGGCGTGGATACAGACATTTTTGCACATTATTCAGCGATTGAAATGGATGGTTACCGTTCATTAAAAGCAGGTCAACGCGTGCAATTTGAAGTGATTCACGGCGACAAAGGATCTCACGCCACAAAAATTATTCCGATTGCGGAATAGGCGAAACGCTAAAACGTTTCAAAATCTTCTCTATTTAGCATAATCAAAAGCCAAGGTTTCGACCTTGGCTTTTTTTCATCTTATTTATTGAGCAAATTTTTCAAACCGGCTTTCATTGCCGTCATTTGGCTTTCATATAATGCTTTGCTTTCACGTTCATCAATCATATAAGTGATAGTTTCAGAAAGTGTCATTTTCATTTTTCTTGAATATTTAGACAAACGAAGCCAAACACCATATTCTAAATCAATAGATTTTTTCTTCGTTGATTGTTTTTCAGCATTAAAAAAGCGTTTACGTCTTGCTCGAATAGCCTGGTCAAGCTTAATAGGTAAATCAAGAGAAAGGTGATTTTTAATCCATTCCTCGATTTTTTCAGGATAATTCTGACATTCTATTAATTCTTGAACTTTGCTTTCTTCTAAGCTTTTTTCTTCATAACGGGTAATTTTTTCCCCTTCGCGATGTTTGCGAATGAGATAAATCCATTTCCAGTTTGCTTCTTGGTTTTCTAATTTCTGATATTTCATCGTTTTATTATACTTTTTAGTGACGTGGTAACCTCATAAATATACGCGCTTTAAACAAAATTTTCCAGTAGATTTTTATAACGGATTTTCACTCAGTGTGAAGTGTGCGATAATACCGCCAATTTAATTAAAGCGAGATATGTCGTGACTTCAACATCTTCGGAACAAGCCTTAAATTGGCAAGCCTTACAACCAGAATTATCGATTACTGAACTTTCAGCTGAAAAGGCTGATTTTTGGTCATTACAAAAACATGCCACAAAAGCGATTTCTTTATTTTTAAAACAGCCGCGTCGCTCTCTATTGGTTTTAAAAGCAGATGATCAAGCAGAATATGCTGATTTATTAGCAGAATTTATTCGCCAAGAACAGCCTAAAGAGCGGTCAGTTTTTGGGGTGAATTATGTAGTTGAGCAGGGGGATTCTTTTTCTTTTCCTCGTATTTATACTGAGCCAGCTAAATCTCTCACAGATAATTTTGCCGCACAAGGTGATGTGTTGAAAGCATTGCATGCTGATCAATTTAGTCTTTTTGGTAGTGTGCGTGTTCATCCGAGTTCGCAAGATATTTTACTTACGCCAGGTTTAGTCCATCAAGCCAATGGTGGTGTTTTGATTTTAAGTGCAGCAACGATGCTAAGCCAGTTTGATTTATGGCAACGCTTAAAACATATTTTGCAAACGCAAACTTTTGATTGGTATTCAGCCCATCCATTTAAAACCTTGCCTTGTGATATTCCAAGTTATCCACTTAATTTAAAAGTGGTGATTTTAGGCAATCGCACTGAAATTGCGACCTTAGGTGAGTTAGAAGAAGATCTTTACAGCTTGGCGGATTATGCTGAAATTGAAAGTTATTATTCTGTTGCACAACCTAAAGCACAAGAAAATTGGGCTAATTATGTGTTGGCATTAGCCTCAAAATATGAGCTCGATTTAGATTTAACTGCATTGAATAAACTTTATCAGTTATTGGTACGTGAGAGTGAAGATCGCTTTTTAATTAGCATTTCCCCGTTAAAAATAACAGAAATGTTACTCAATGCTGCGACGTTGTCACAAAAACAAACCTTAAGTGCGGTTGATTTTGAGCAAGCTTTTAAACAAAAGAACGAACAGCACGGTTTTTTACGTGAACGTACTTATGCGGATATTCTGAACGAACAAATTTATGTAGAAACCAACGGTGAAATTGTTGGGCAAATTAATGGCTTGTCTGTGATTGAATATCCGGGCACACCGGTTTGTTTCGGAGAGCCTTCTCGTATCAGCTGTTTAGTGCAGTTTGGTGATGGTGAAGTTGTGGATGTGGAGCGTAAAAACGAATTAGCGGGTAACCTTCACGGAAAAGGCATGATGATTTCTGAAGCGTGCTTGGCCAGTATCTTAGAGTTGCCATCACAGTTACCATTTTCTGCGTCTTTAGTGTTTGAACAATCTTATGGTGAAATTGATGGTGACAGTGCGTCTCTAGCCATTTTCTCTGTATTGGTCAGCGCGTTATCTGATTTGCCGTTGCCACAAAATATTGCCATTACCGGTACCATTGACCAATTTGGTTTGGTGCATGCGGTAGGTGGAGTGAATGATAAAATTGAAGGCTTTTTCACCATTTGCCAACGTCGCGGTTTGACGGGTAAACAAGGTGTGATTATTCCTGCGACGACGATTCAACAACTAAGCTTATCTAATGAAGTGGTTGAAGCGGTGAAAAATGAGCAGTTCTTTATCTATCAAGTCGAGGATATTTATCAAACAGCCAAAATTCTATTTGGCCGCGATTTATTGGAAGAGAAAGAAGAATATGCGAAGGGCAAAGAGCCTATTGCACGTTTAATTCAAAATAGAATTGCTTTCCGTTCGGAAACGCCGAAAAAAAACTGGTTAGATTTCTTTAAATCTTAATTTCTTAAAGCGAACCTTGAGTTCGCTTTTCTTTTATCTTAATTTTACTGACTGATCCGACAAGTTGAGCTAACAAGTGTTCGCTGTTTACATTTCTTATAAATCCCCATAGAATCTGCACTTATTGTTTGTAACCAAGCAAAACTATATATACAAGGAAATAAAAAATGGAAAACACCTGTACACCAAACATTAAAAGCAGCTACACCTATGAAGATTTATTAGCTTCTGGTCGTGGTGAGTTATTTGGTAAAGAAGGCCCGCAACTTCCAGCACCAACGATGTTGATGATGGATCGCATTGTGAAAATGACCGAAGATGGCGGTGCGTTTGGTAAAGGGTATATTGAAGCGGAATTAGATATTCATCCAGATTTACCGTTTTTCGGTTGCCACTTTATTGGTGACCCAGTCATGCCAGGTTGCTTAGGTTTAGATGCGATGTGGCAATTAGTGGGTTTCTTCCTTGGCTGGGTAGGCGGTAAAGGTAAAGGCCGTGCATTAGGCGTAGGTGAAGTGAAATTTACCGGACAAATCTTACCAACCGCGAAAAAAGTGGTTTATCGCATCAATATGAAACGCGTAATTAACCGCAAGTTAGTGATGGGAATGGCTGATGGTGAAGTGGAAGTAGATGGTCGTGTTATCTACACTGCAACCGATTTAAAAGTTGGCTTATTCCAAGATACATCAAGTTTCTAATTTAAATAAACACAACATCATAAAAAAAGATAGCCCGATTTACTCGGGCTTTTCTTTTTCTATTCTTCGTCAATAATATCGACAAATTCGGCATTCAGTAATTTAGCCAAATCTTGTGGGGCCAATTCGACGCTTAATCCGCGTTTACCACCTGAAACAAAAATCGTATCAAACTCAAGTGCGGTCGAATTTATTACTGTTTTTACACGTTTCTTTTGACCTAATGGGCTAATGCCACCGACTAAATATCCCGTGCTTTTTTGTGCCGCATCTTTATCGGCCATTTCCACTTTTTTTACACCAATTGATTTTGCCGCTTTCTTTAAACTCAACATATTTGCCGTGGAAAGCACAAAACACGCTAATTTTTTCTGATCACCATTTTCAGCGACTAAAAGTGTTTTAAAGGATTGGTGCGGATCAAGCCCAAGTTTTTCAGCGGCTTCATCGCCAAAATGCGTATTGTTAGGGTCATGATCATAGGTATGGAGAGTAAAAGGAATTTTATTTTTCTTTAGTAAATCAATTGCCGGTGTCATCTGATTTCCTTATGTATTTATGCGTCTTTTTTCTGTAGAATGAATCGGTTCAGAACATTTTACAGCGGAGAGAAAAATGGACGCAAGCCTAAATATTGCTATTGCAGCAGAATTTGATCTATGTGAAAAAATTGCCGAAGCACTTGAACAATGTGAGCTAGATGTTGGCAAGATTTCTATCGTAGAAATTTATCCTTTTGAAGAAGAGCAAGCGGTGCGTTTTCGCAATAAAGCCGTTGCTCAATTAGCCACTGATGAGATTGAGTGGGACAGCGTTAATTATCTTTTCTTCGCGGGCCAAATTAACCAAGCGCCTTTATTAGCACAAGCCGCAGAAAGTGGCTGTGTGGTGATTGATTTAAAAGGAATTTGCTCTGCATTGTCTGATGTTCCTGTTGTGGTCCCTACAATCAATGAAGAAAATCTGACTGAATTAAGACAACGTAACATTGTGAGTTTACCCGATCCGCAAGTGAGTCAATTAGCCTTATCTCTACTACCAATTATTCAACAAACAAATTTAACTCAAGTCTTTGCTACGTCACTTTTACCTGCGTCTTATACAGATGGTGAAACCGTGAATAAACTTGCTGGACAAACCGCTCGTTTACTGAATGGTATGCCATTAGAAGAAGGTGAAACCCGTTTTGCCTTTGATGTGTTTCCACAACAAGCGGCTAATTTAAATCTGCAATTACAAAAAATCTTCCCACAGTTAGACAATGTGATTTTCCATCAAATTCAAGTGCCTGTCTTCTACGGCATGGCACAAAAAGTGACCGCACTTTCAGATTATGAATTTGATTACCAGCCACAACAAAGCGAATTGATTGAATTACACGATAGCCTTATTACGCCTGTGATTAACGGTGAAAATGAAAATGGTGAAGACAGCGTAAAATTGCATATCAGCCAACAAAGTGCGGTTGAAAATGGTATCGAATTTTGGACGGTAGCTGATGAGCAACGTTTCAATATTGCCTTGTTAGGTGTGAAATTACTTGAGTCGATTTATCACCAAGGTTATTAATTAAGTTAAGGGGGAAACAATGCAACAATCTTTACTTGAACGCCTTTTTTCCATTAAAGAAAAGGGTAGTACCACCAAAACCGAAATTATCGCTGGTATCACCACCTTCTTTACCATGGTGTACATCGTGTTTGTGAACCCATCCGTATTAGGTGATGCAGGAATGGATAAGCAAGTTGTTTTCGTGACCACTTGTTTAATTGCTGCACTGGGCACTATTGCGATGGGATTATTCAGTAATTTACCTATCGCCCTTGCGCCTGCGATGGGACTCAATGCGTTTTTCGCCTATGTGGTAGTTGGCAAGCTCGGCTATTCTTGGGAAGTGGGCATGGGCACCATTTTCTGGGGCTCGATTGGTTTATTTGTTCTCACCTTATTCCAAATCCGTTATTGGCTCATGGCTTCGATTCCGCTTTCATTGCGTGTGGGAATTGGTGCAGGTATCGGCTTTTTTATTGCCTTAATTGGGTTTAAAAATATGGGATTGGTTGTAGCGAATCCTGCAACCTTAGTGGCATTAGGCAATTTACATGATCCTAAAATTCTGCTTGGCGTATTAGGTTTCTTTATTATCGTCGTTTTAGCTGCACGTAATATTTTCTCTGGTGTCTTAATTTCTATCGCGGTAATCACTGGTTTAGCGCTTTTAGTTGATGACCAAGTGACTTTCCACGGCATTGTTTCGATGCCACCAAGTTTAGGTGCGGTTGTCGGTAAAGTGGATATTGCAGGTGCTTTAGATACCGCTTTGCTCGGCATTATTTTCTCTTTCCTTTTAGTTAACTTATTTGACTCATCAGGCACCTTATTAGGTGTTACTGATAAAGCAGGTTTCAGCGATGAAAAAGGTCGTTTCCCGAAAATGAAACAAGCCCTTTATGTAGATAGTGTGAGTGCGGTAGTGGGTTCTTATATCGGCACATCTGCTATCAGTACTTATATCGAAAGTGGCGCTGGGGTTTCTGTCGGTGGTAGAACAGGTTTAACGGCGGTGACAGTCGGTGTTTTATTCTTACTTACCATTTTCTTCTCGCCACTGGCTAGTGTCGTACCAGCTTATGCAACCGCTGGGGCATTAGTCTATGTTGGGATTTTAATGGCATCTAGTCTTATCCGTGTACACTGGGATGATTTAACTGAAGCAACGCCTGCTTTTATCACTGCAGCGATGATGCCATTTACTTATTCAATTACTGAAGGTATTGCATTTGGTTTTATTAGCTATTGCGTCATGAAGGCTTGTACAGGTAAAATACGCGAGGTCAATGCCCCTGTGTGGGTGGTGTCTTTATTATTTGTGGCCAAGTTCGTTTGGGTTGGCTGATTTCATAAAGGCGTAATTTATTACACCTTTTTATAGCATTACAACAAGGAGTGCGTCATGCAAAATATTCTTTTTATCGTCAATGATTCCACATATAGCGGAGAAAAAACCTTCAACGCTGTTCGTTTCGCCATCAATATGAAAGAAGAGCACAGCAAGGATGTGAATATTAAATTATTCTGCTTTTCTGATGCGATTTTATGCGGTATTGCTGGGCAAAACCCAAATGAAGGTTTCAATATCCAACAACTTATCGATATTTTAGCGGCACAAGGTGCTGAAATTAAATTATGCACCAGCTGCGTAAAAGCACGTGGTTTATTAGATGCTAAATTAATTGACGGCGTGACCCTTGGTACTCTAGATGATGTTTCTGAATGGACATTATGGGCGGATAAAGTTTTAACGTTCTAAAATAATAAGATAAAGATTAAAGTGCGGTGAAATTTCACCGCATTTTTTATGGAAATCCCTCCGTTAAATCCCTACAATAAGAACACACTATGTTTCCAAAAAAAAATAAAAAATGAGCCGAAAATCAACCTCACTTAATGCCATTTCGTTACCCTTAAATCAAGTCAATTTAATTGAAGCCTCTGC
>NZ_CAJLNI010000053.1 GCF_905207935.1 uncultured Haemophilus sp. | reverse complement strand
AACAGGTTCATCGCGTGATGAGTTAAAACGTTTAGCCGACATCTTCCGTGGGCAGATTGTGGATGTAACAACAAAATCCTACACAATTCAATTAACAGGTACAAAAGACAAATTAGATGCTTTTGTTGAGGCTGTGAAGGAAGAAAGTACATTACTTGAGATTGTTCGTTCAGGCTTAATTAGCCTTTCCCGTGGTGAGAAAAATATTCTCTAATGATGTGAAAAGTGCGGTTAAAAATGACCGCACTTTTGAAAACGAAAAAAAGGAAGTCATGATTGACTTCCTTTTGTTTATTCTGAATGAATATTAAGCTTCCGATTTATTGGTTAATGCGATATATAAACAAACTGCAAAACCGGCAATTAAAACATAAGGTGTAAAGGTTGGAACGCCAGTAGGGGCAGCGGCGAAACCAAAGTTATGTGCCACTGCTGCGCCCAGTAGCATACCGAGCACAAATAATGCCGAGTCATTGTTTCCTTCACCAATATTGACTAATTGTTTGCCTGGACAACCGCCGCCTAATGCAAAGCAAAGGCCGCAAAGTGCCATAGAAAGGAAATTGTAGAGATAGTCATTATGCGCGATAGGTTGTTTTTCAAAGCCTAAATGGAATTGACCTAATAAGGCATTGGTTATTGCCGCAAAGACAATCAATGCAATCACACCGTTTAATAAATGCGCATCACGGAAGAGGACAAAGTTTCGGAATGCCCCAATTGTGCAAAAACGCGATTTTTGCATCAGCACACCGAGAAGTAATCCGCCAGCAAGTGACATCCAAATAGCCGCATGTTGTGCACCAGGGCCTTTTTCAGAGGTGTAAATTGCGAGATTTTCACCAAATTTAAATTGGGTTAAGGCTAAAACAAGCAAAATTACAGCAAAGATTGGACCGATTAACCCCGAAGATTGGCTTTGTTCCTTAGATTTACCTAATGAGAATCCTCGATTAGCGAAGAAAATGCCACCCAATACGCCAGCAAATAATCCTACGATACCTGCAATTGCAGTGAGATCACCGCCACCTAATCGTAAATAAGCACGCCATGGACAACCTAAGAAAATGAGTGCACCAAGCATCGCAAAAAAGCCTAAGCTAATACGAGCAAGTGGGGCAGAGCCACTACGAGGTTTGAATTCCTTAGATAAGAATGCACTAGCGAGAGCTCCTAAAACTAATCCAATGAGTTCTGGGCGAAGGTATTGCAATGGGGCGGCGTGGTGTAATCCAAGCGATCCGGCTGTATCGCGTAAGAAACAAGCCGCACAAAATCCCATATTACCAGGATTGCCATTATAAGTGAGAAGTGGCGCAACGATACCAAGTGCAGCACCTGCAACCACAGGCCAAGTTAAAATTTTCATAATTAGACCCTTGTGATATCTGAAGTTAAATTGAATTGTGTGTTTTTAATAATAAAAACAAAGGTATTGTAGAAAGAGTTGAAAAATAAAGAAAGTTTATTTTTTTGAAATTGTGAGCGGGATCAAAGATTAGTTGATAATGAGAAAAGCTTGTTTAATTATCATAAAAAATAAAAGTGCGGTTAAATTTAACCGCACTTAAGATATGTTATTCAGCAGGGTACCAATGCAGATGTTCAAAGGCTATCTGACATGTTTCCCCTTCTTTCGGGCCAGAATCTCGTCGTCCAATTTGAACACGAATATCTTGATCTCCAACTTGGATATTATAATCCGTCACTTCACCAAGATAGGAACGACGTTTTACAACACCTGGGATTCCACCTTGTTGAACAAATTCAATGTCGGATGGACGGCTTGCTAATATGGCTTTCCCTTGTGAAAGTAAGTCATTATTTGGCATTTCTGGAAGATTGAAAATACCATCAACTTTATCAATATGAATACCTTGTGATGACAGGTTTACATTTAATTGATTTGATAACCCGATAAAATTGAAGACAAACTTGTTAGCTGGGTTGTTATAAATATTTAATGGGGTATCAATTTGTTGTACCGCCCCTTTCTTCATAACCATAATACGATCTGAAAGTGCCATCGCTTCAGATTGGTCATGAGTCACATAAATAATTGAGAACCCAAATTTTTTCTGTAATGCCTTAATTTCAAACCGCATTTCTTCACGAAGATGTGGGTCTAAGCTTGATAATGGTTCGTCTAGTAACATGACGTCTGGGTTAATTGCTAATGCTCTAGCAAGTGCCACACGTTGTTTTCCACCACCAGATAAATCATCAGGGCTTTTCTTGGCAACACTAAGTAAATTAGTGTGTCTTAGCGCATCGGTTGTTCGTTTTTCAATTTCTTGGGCTGAAATATTTTTGAGTTTTAACGGAAAGGCAACGTTATCATATACCGTCATATGTGGCCATACCGCAAAGGCCTGAAAGACCATGCCAAAATTGCGTTTCTCTGGCGGGAGATAGAAATTGTTTTTCTTCGATGACAGTAATTTATCACCGACTTTAATTTCCCCACCATCTAAGTCTTCAAAGCCTGCAATCATTCGTAGGGTAGTTGTTTTTCCACAACCTGATGGCCCTAGCATAGAGAAACATTCGCCTTTTTCGATAGAAAGGTTAAGATCTTCAATGGCAATAACATCACCAAATTTTTTCATGACATGATTTAATTGAATATAGCTCATCTTTTACTCCTAACCTTCTATTTTTGAGTTTTCTTTTCAGCATAACGTTTAATAACAGTTTGGCCTAACACAATGATTATTAGGGCAATACCCGCTAATGCTGCAGAATAAACCGTTTCACCGTCTTCATTTAGAGTATAAATTGCGACACCGATGGTTCGTGTAGAAGGACCATATAACATAACAGAAACAGTCAATTCACGTAGGGCTGGAAGGAAAATCAGGAAGAAAGCAGCAATCATCCCTGGTCTTACGAGTGGGATAACAATATCTTTTAAGGATTGCCACATACTTGCTCCACATGCTCGAGAAGCTTCAACTAATGAATCATGTACTTGCTCAAGTGCTGCAGAGTTAGCTTTGAGTGAGAAAGCCATATAACGCGCAATGTAAGCAATTAAAATAATCCAAACTGTATTGTAGAGATTGATGCCAAATTTACCACTCCAGGCAAGGATCACCCCAAGAGCAATTACAGAGCCAGGTACGGAGAATGGCAACATACCTAAGAACTCAAGAATGCCTTTTCCGCGAACACGCATTTTAACGATAACATAAGAAATCATTACCCCGGCAAACATGGTAATCAGTGCTGCAGCAAGACCGAGAGTCACACTATTGCGAATTGCATCTTTTGTTAACTGCCATTCAAATAAGATGAATTTATAGTTATCTAATGTGAGGTTTTCCCATGTAATTGGTAATCCATAGGTTTTTAATCCACCAACAAGGAAAATCGTGACCGTAGGCAATACGATTGTAAAGGCGATGTAGAGTAAGCAAATAACAAGCAACGGTTTTCTCAAACCACGAAGTTTTACTTCAATAGGTCTAAAGCTTTTACCGGCAATAATTTGGAATCGGCCTTTATTTAAGATTTTGTTTTGTAACCAAATAATAAGTGCCGCAGTGAATACTAAAACAGTTGCAAGTACAGTACCGGTACGAATTGCTTCAAAGCTACCCGCACTTTGGTGAATACGTTCATAAATGAGGGTTGGAATGTTAAAAATACCATTTTCTACGCCCAGTACGGCAACAGTACCAAAGTGAGCCATAGAATAGAGCATAATGAGTAATGCACCAGAAAGAATACTAGGCATGACGAGTGGAATGGTAATTTTACGTGTAATGGTAAAGAGGCTTGCGCCTGAGATTCTCGCTGATTCTTCTAATGTCGGGTCCATGCGCTCTAATGCACCACAGACTTGGATAAAGACGAATGGGAAAAGATACATTGTTTCTACAGCCATAATACCAGCGTAGCTATAGATATTAAAAATAGGTCCATCAAATCCTAAATCCATGAAGAATTGGTTAATATAACCAGAACGTGGTGAAAGTAACATTTTCCAAGCTAATGCCCCAATGAAAGAAGGAAGCATAAAAGGTACAAGGAACATCACTTTCATAAAACCTTTATAAGGTAGATCTGTTCGAGTTACTAACCAAGCAAAAAATGTACCAATGATCGTACTCATCACTGTTACGCCAGATGCGATGAAAAGTGAATTGAGTAATGCTTCATAGGTTTCTTCTTGCTTAAGAATATTCACCACATCGGTGATATTAAATTGTCCATCAACCCAAAAAGAATTGAGGAAAATAAGTAAAACAGGAACCGCAACAACGATAACTAAGATACCGATAGATAAGGCTAGAATAACGTTAGCAATATTGAATGGATGATTATTTTGAATAGTTGTAGCCATAATAAACCCCTCTAGATTTCTTTAGCAGAATCAAACCAAAGCAAATCATGAAAACTGATAAAGCAATTTTCACCTTCATTGAACATTAAATTATTACGTAATGCTTTATTAGTTGGGATTTCTGTTCGTAGTGTTACACCATCAATCTCTACCATATAATCCATTACCGCGCCAAGAAAACTGGCTCTTGATATTTTTCCTAGTAAACCTTCATTGTTTTTGCTTAGTATGATATCGGAAGGTCGACATCCTAATTTCCCTGAGTTAGGTGGCAAGTTTTTCCAGTTTAAAATTTGATTACCTTCTCCAATATAATGATGATTATTTTGGTATCTCACAGGAATGAAATTTGCGAGTCCCATAAATTTAAACACCATCTCATTTTCTGAACGTTCGTAAATGTCCCATGGTGTGCCAATTTGTTGGATATCGCCATGCTCATTCATAATGGCCAAACGGTCTGATATTGCTAGGGCAATTTCTTGGTCATGTGTTACGTACAGAATAGTAATGCCGAGTTTTTTCTGTAACTCTTTAATTTCGAAACGCATTTCTTCTCGAAGATTAGCATCTAGGTTATTGAGAGGTTCGTCTAAGAGCATTAAAGATGGTTTAGCAACTAATGCCCTTGCGAGAGCAACACGCTGTTGTTGTCCTCCTGATAATTGAGAAGGTAAACGTTCTTCTAAGCCAGTTAAATTGACTAATTCGACAACTTCCATCACTTGTTTATGGAGAGCTTGTTTTTCAATATTTTTTAATTTAAGAGGATAGGCGATATTGTCAAAGACAGTCATATGTGGCCAAACAGCATAATCTTGGAAGACGACACCTAGACCACGTTGATCTGGTGGAACATCCGTGTTTGTAGCGGGATCGGCAACAACCACATCGTCAATTAAAATACGGCCACTATCTGGCACATCAAATCCTGCAAGCAGGCGTAATAAGACAGTTTTTCCACAGCCGGATGGGCCAAGAAGCGTAAAGCACTCTCCATCTTTTACAACTAGAGAAAGATCTTTTAACACTTCATTTGAACCGAATTTTTTACATATGTTTTCAAATGTAATTGTTGCCATAATCACAACTCCTTACTGATTAACGACCTTGAAGAATTTGAGTGAAATGTTTAATTGTTTCTTCTTTTTCTGACATTAATTTTTCATAGTCAATAGGAATTGCTCTTGATACAGCATCTTCTAGAGATGGCATACCAAATTTAGCATCAAGTTCAACGCCTTTTCTAACTGGTAATGTCCCTTCGTTAGCAATGATTTTTTGTCCATCTTCAGAAAGTAAGAAGTCAATAAATTTTTGTGAAGCAGCAAGGTGTTCAGTGCCTTTTAAGATCGCTGCAGGGCTAGGGATGACGAGCATTTCTTTTGGATAAACCAATTTTAATTGCGCGCCTTTTTTAATTTTATCGTTGGTAATATAGTCAACCGCTAAGGAGGCTAATAAATCACCAGATGCGGTATCATCGATAACTTGTCCTGCACCTTTACCTACTTTAGCTTTATTGGCTTTTAATTTTTCAAAGAATTCCCAACCAAATTTATCTTTTAATAAAGATACACTCATATATGACGTACCCGATAATGCAGGGTTTGCAATACCAAACGCACCTTTATATTCAGGTTTTAAGATATCAGCCCATTCAGCAGGTGGATTATCTTTAACGAAACGCGTATTGTAGGCGATTGCTAGTGTGCCGAGGCGGATTGGGGTAAAAGAACCATCGAAATTAGGGATAGGATTAACGATATTGTTTGTTTCAGGGGAAACATAAGCTTCGAGCATGCCGTTCTTTTTCATTTGGAAGAAGTCAGGTACTTCACTTGTCCAAATTACATCAGCCATAATTTTCCCGGATTCTTTTTCCGTTGCAATTTTAGCCATCAATTTTCCGGCACCAGCAGACTGATAATCCATTTCAACATCTGGATGTTTTTCAGTAAATTTTGCTTTTAATGCACCAATTAATGATTCTTTCATTGATGTGTACACAATTAATTTTTCTTGTGCTGCAGCAATATTACTAAGTGACATACCTAGTCCAATAGCAATCAATGTTAAAGACATTTTTTTATTCATAATGAAACCTCACTGAGATAGGGATAAAATCAGTAAATGAGATCAAACTACGATCGACATTTATACCAAAACATCTAACCTACAAAATACGCTTAAATATTTGAATATAAAAGTCTAAATTTAAATAATTTTCAGATTTGTGATAGAGATCACTTAATAATGTCTAAATCCATCTTCCCAAATGCAATTCCACAATATCAACTAAATGTCGAAGAAATGTGGTGTCTTGGTCGTTGTGGAAACGGTCTGTGTCTCGAGATTTGAAGAGTAAAAGTGCGGTTGGTTTTTGTGGTGTTCCGCCTAAGCGGCAAATCGCCACAGAGCCGATAGGGAGTTCTTCAGGGAGGAAGATAAGGGCTTTTTCTTTATTGGAGAGATCGCCTAAATAGAATTGGCGTAAGCCCATGCGCTCTAGGCGAATGAGTTCAAAGGCTTTTCTGTCTAGCCAATATTGTTCAGGAGTGGTGTCTTTTTTTTGCCAGCTGTCAGTGAAAAGTAAGATTTTGACACCTTCTAGCTCATAGCCTTTTGCCCAGTCATCAAGCTTTTCATTGATGGCAATAAAGTCTTCTGTTTGAAATAGTTTTTTCTGCAAAGGCAAGAGAGCAAAGAAGATATCTGCTTCTTGATGAGCAAGCTGATGAAATTTTTCGAGGAGTTGAGTAAGTGTTTTGATTTGTTCTCGTTGCTGAGCAAGCTGTGCTTCGACTAACGAAATCGTCCCTTCTTCATGGCTATGCGGAATGGTAAGCTGTTGAAGTAGTTCAGGACGATGGGTAAAAAAATCAGGGTGATTTTTTAGGTAGTCAGCAATATCTTGTTCAGTCATCAAAAACTCCTTAAAAAATAACCGCACTTGGTTATGCCAAAGTGCGGTTTATTTTTATGCTGTTTTAGGCCGCAAATGGATCGCGTAAAATCATTGTTTGAACACGATCTGGACCCGTTGAAAGGATAGCTACTGGCACACCAGTTACTTCTTCGATACGTTTGATGTAATCACGGCAAGTTTGCGGTAATTTATTTACATCAGTTACACCGAAGGTGTTTTCTTTCCAGCCTGGTAAGGTTTCGTAAATTGGCTCTACGCCTTCCCAATCTTTCGCTGCTAATGGTGCATATTCAACGATTTCGCCATTTGGCATTTTGTAAGCCGTACAGATTTTCACTTCATCAAAGCCATCTAATACGTCTAATTTGGTCATACAGAAACCAGAAATTGAGTTAAGTTGAATCGCACGGCGAATCGCTACAGCATCAAACCAACCACAACGACGTGGACGACCGGTTACTGCACCAAATTCATTACCTTTACGAGCAATTTCAGCACCAGTTTCATCGAATAATTCTGTGGTGAATGGACCGCCACCAACACGTGTACAGTATGCTTTGATGATACCTAAGACATAATCAAGGTTACGAGGGCCAAAACCTGAACCTGTTGCTACACCGCCTGCTGTAGTGTTAGAACTGGTTACATACGGATAGGTGCCGTGGTCGATATCAAGCATGGTACCTTGGGCACCTTCAAATAAAATGTTGTCGCCATTTTTGCGAGCAGTATCTAAGATGGTTGTCACATCTGCTACCATGCCAGTGATGATATCAGCTACCGCGAACACATCGTCTAATGTTTTTTGATAATCAACAGGTTCTACTTTGTAGTAGTTCACCAATTGGAAATTATAGTATTCAAGCAGATTTTTTAATTTTTCAGCAAAGGCTTCACGATTGAATAAATCACCTACGCGCAAACCGCGGCGTGCGACTTTATCTTCATAAGCGGGGCCGATACCACGACCGGTTGTACCAATGGCTTTTTTACCTAATGCGGCTTCACGTGCGTGATCCATTGCAACGTGATAAGGTAGGATTAATGGACAAGCTTCTGAAATTAATAAACGTTCACGTACTTTTACGCCACGGCTTTCTAATTCGCCCATTTCTTGCATTAATGCAGCAGGAGAAAGTACCACACCGTTACCGATTAAACAGGTCACGTTATCACGTAAAATACCTGATGGAATTAAGCGTAATACAGTTTTTTCACCATTAATAATTAACGTGTGACCTGCGTTGTGACCACCTTGGTAACGCACCACATATTTGACTCGATCCGTTAATAAATCAACGATCTTGCCTTTCCCTTCATCGCCCCATTGAGCGCCAAGAACAACAACACTTTTTCCCATAATTTCCGCCTTAAGTTTGCGTAAGTTTATAAATCAGACAAACGATTACTTTACTCTTTTTTTGCCTTAATCTCAAATTCAAAACGTAAAAAAGTGCGGTTATTTTTAACCGCACTTTCCTTAAATTTATTATTCAAACAACGATTTATGTAATGAACGTACTACGTCATCCGCTTTGTCACTATGCGCTAGCATACAAATGTTATTCGTGCTTGCGCCATAGCTAATCATGCGAATGTTATAGCCTTCAAGTGTGTCGAAAATACGTTTTGCTACACCAGAAGCGAGGTGTAAGTCATTTCCAATTAATGCGACAAGTGATAAGCCTGTATCGACTTTCACAGTACAATATTGACTTAATTCTTCTAATAATTCTGGTGAAAGTAATTCAATACCAGATGAAGCAGAGCCTGTTTTATCTAACGTTAATGCAATACTCACTTCTGAAGTCGTAATCGTGTCCACCGAAATTTTATATTTGGCTAAGATATTGAATACATTTGCAAGGAATCCTTGGGCATGTAACATGCTTAAGCTTGAAAGCGTCAATAAAGTTTGATCGCGACGAACTGCAATTGCACGGAATGTTGGACGTGGTTGTGGATCGCGTGTTACCCAAGTACCGCCTGCATCAGGTGCTTTACTTGAACCTACATAAACTGGAATATTACTGCGTACAGCTGGAAGTAATGTTGCAGGGTGTAATACTTTAGCGCCGAAAGTTGCCATTTCAGCTGCTTCAGCAAAACTCATGGTATCAATACGTTTTGCTTCAGGGACGACACGCGGATCTGTGGTGTAAATTCCCGCCACATCCGTCCAAATTAATACATCTTTTGCGTTTAATACTTCAGCTAAAAGTGCCGCAGAGTAGTCACTACCACCACGACCTAAAGTAGTCGTTTTACCACCTGGTTCACGGCCGATAAAACCTTGGGTGATGACTAATTCACCTCGGTCGATTAATGGTTTTAATAAATTATCGCAATTTGCTTGGGTTTGAGCATCATCTGGTGACGCTTTACCAAAGTTATCATTGGTTGCGACTAAAGTACGCACATCGACCCAAGTAGCTGAGGTTTGTAATTCTCTTAATACTTCAATGAAAATTTGCGTTGACATCATTTCACCGTGGCTAATGAGCTCATCAGTTAAAGCAAGTGATGTCGCAAGGCTAGCCGCTTCAGAAAGTGCGGTAATATTTTCTAAGTATTTTTCAATGACAGGGCGCACACGGCTGTCGTCTTGTAATTCATTTAAAATATTTTCTTGAATTTGGCGGACTTCACCAATTAATTTTGCGCGTTCTTCAGCTTCTACGCCATTGGCTAAGGCAACTAATAAGTTTGTTACACCAGCAGAGGCAGAAAGCACGACAACGCGAGTATTAGGATCTGCAATGACGATTTTGGCACAAGCTTGCATAGCGGAATAGTTCGCGACGGATGTACCACCAAATTTTGCTACCGATAAATGAGACATAAGATAATCCTCTAAAATGAAAAAAGTAAGATGTTGTGTTTTATGATGGCTATTAGAAATAGCGATTTAATTAAAAATTGTCAAATAAATATGATAAAAAATCGTATAAAAATCTTTTTATTTAGATCTTTTTTGATTAAATAGGGTAAAAATTAAAGAATAGTTAACTATTCAGTAGGCATTGGTAACGGTTCTGGCGTGCCAAGAAAATAAGGTTTTACCCCGATGATTAAGTCTAATACGGCTTTCACGCGAGCAAACATTTCGCGGACACGCGTCCCAAAATAAACTTCTGGCTGTTTTGCGGTGAAACAAATGGCATCAATATCGTAATGTTTAGCAATAAGCAGAGCACGTTCACAATGGAATTTTTGACTGATGATCGTAAAGGAGGGAACTTGGAAAACTTTATTTGCTCGCACAACAGAGTCTAAGGTGCGGAATCCTGCAAAATCTTTAAACATGACGCTTTCAGACACGCCCATTTTACGTAGGTCCAAAAACATGGTACGAGGCTCGTTATATTGAAGCGTACGGTTATCACCACTTAGCAGTAAATAATCAACTTTATTTTGATCGATTAAGTATTTTGATGCTTCTAAACGGTAGTCGTAATATTTGTTGGTTTTACCTTTGGCAACATATTTAGATGTACCAAGTACTAGTGCATAGTGGCGATGAGGGAGCATTTCAACATCTTCATAAACGCGATCTTGTACATAGAAACTAATAGCACGATCAATAGTGAAGCAACCAATCAAGACGAGCAAACCTAACCCCAAAGCGTAGCCGAGGAGTTTTTTCAGAGGAAGGCGAGAGAGCCATGAAAGTGCGGTCATTTTTAACCGCATTTTGGATAGTTGCATATGGCTAACATACTGAAAAATCAAAATAATTTCAAGTGTAATTTGTTTACCAAATTGATAAGGAAATATTTAGACGTCTAAACGTCTAAAATTTCTTGACAAAAAACATGAGCTGTTGATAATTGTTAAATCATCAACGTAAAAGGTTATCATTTTAATGGCTGTGCAAAATGTCGTGCTTTTTCAAGACAATCCCCTCCAATTAACATTGGGTGGGCAGCTTTCGCCTATCAATGTCGCGTATCAAACTTACGGGACTTTAAATGCAGATAAAAGCAATGCTGTATTGATTTGTCATGCCTTAACGGGAGATGCCGAACCTTATTTTGATGAACCGAATAAAGATGGTTGGTGGCAAAATTTTATGGGGGATGGCCTCGCATTTGATACATCTAAATATTTTTTCATTTGTTCAAATGTATTAGGCGGTTGTAAAGGAACAACGGGACCAAGCTCAATTAATCCCACTACGGGAAAACCTTATGGTAGCCAGTTCCCCAATATTATTGTTCAAGATATTATCAAAGTACAAAAAGCGTTACTTGACTATCTCGGTATAACACATCTAAAAGCGATAGTGGGCGGCTCTTTTGGCGGTATGCAAGCTACACAATGGGCAATTGATTATCCGGATTTTATGGATAATATTGTGAATCTTTGCTCTTCGATTTTCTTCAGTGCGGAAGCTATTGGGTTTAATCATGTGATGCGTCAGGCAGTCATTAATGATCCGAATTTTAATAATGGCGATTATTATGAAGGGACACCGCCTAATCAAGGTCTTTCTATTGCTCGTATGTTGGGAATGTTAACTTATCGGACAGATGTACAGTTAGCCAAGGCATTTGGACGAGCGACTAAATCTGAAGGACAATTTTGGGGTGATCACTTTCAAGTGGAATCCTATTTGAGTTATCAAGGTAAAAAATTCTTAGAGCGTTTTGATGCTAACACCTATTTGCATTTATTGCGTGCTCTTGATCTGTATGATCCTAGCGTAGGGTATACGGATGTCAAAGAAGCCTTATCTCGAATTAAAGCCTGCTATACATTGGTTTCAGTGACAACAGATCAACTATTTAAATCCATTGATTTGCATAAAAGTAAACAGCTTTTAGAGCAAGCAGGCGTGGATTTAAGATTCTACGAATTCCCATCGGATTATGGTCACGATGCATTTTTAGTGGACTATACAGCGTTTGAAAATAAAATCCGAAGTGGATTAGAAGGTGAGTTTGAATAAGAACAATAGAAAAGGCGGAAATCTCCGCCTTTTTTGAGCGTTATAGATGGCTCACGAAACGTGATAAATCTTTTGGTTTACAGTCTCTTTCTAAT
>NZ_CAJLNI010000052.1 GCF_905207935.1 uncultured Haemophilus sp. | reverse complement strand
GGATCAATACCAACGACCATTTTTGCACCTTCACCAACCATTCGCCACATATGGTAGCCGCTACCGCAGCCCACATCTAAAATGGTACGATCTTTTAATGGCGCAAGATGAGGCAAAACACGATCCCATTTGAAATCAGAACGCCATTCGCAATCCACGTGAATATCAAATAAATGATAAGGTCCTTTTCGCCACGGCATCAATTGCTTTAAATGGTGGATAATACGTTGTTTTTCGCCTTCCGAAAGTGGGGAAGTGCGGTCAGATTTCACCGCATTTTTTAAATCGATGGTATCTGCCTGTAAATCAGGGAGAAAGTCCACGATTTTTGACCATTTGGCATAATCACCATGGGTTTGTTTTTCCCATTCTTTTAACTGCAAAGGCAATGTTTCTAGCCAAGCAGATAAATTAGTGGTGGCAATTTGCTGATAAAAAGGACGAAAATCAATCATTATTTTGCTTCCTTATAGGCTTTTTCGGCTTTTTCAAAGGTTTCTTTAACTTCATTTTCTGGTTCTGAAGAAAGGAGAGAAACCACAATAATTGCAAAGCTAGCAAGCGTAAATCCAGGGATCATCTCATACACATTAAACCATTCACTGGTTTGAGGAATCACGGATTTCCAAGCAAAGACAACCACTGCGCCAACAACCATACCCGCCATCGCTGCTGATGAAGTCATGCGTTTCCAGAATAAGGAGAAAAGCACAACAGGACCAAATGCAGAACCAAACCCTGCCCAAGCAAATTCAACGAGTTTTAATACTTTACTGTTTTCATCTTGCGCAATCCAAATTGCAATGCCTGCGATAACTAAAACCATTGCACGACCTAACCAGACCAATTCTTTTTCAGCGGCTTTTGGACGAATAAACCCTTTATAAAAATCTTCAGTAATAGAGCTTGAAGAAATTAATAATTGTGCAGAAAGTGTACTCATCACCGCCGCTAAAATTGCAGACAGTAGAATACCAGCAATCCATGGATTAAAGAGCAATTTAGCCAGTTCAATAAACACTTGTTCTGGTTCGTGATTTACTACGCTAGCTACACCTGGATTGGCAAAGAAATAAGGGATGCCGAAGAAACCAATACCAATCGCACCAGCTAGGCAAATCACCATCCACGTCATACTAATACGGCGTGCTTTGATTAATGATTTCACTGAATAAGCTGCCATAAATCGAGCCAGAATATGTGGCTGACCAAAATAACCTAAGCCCCAAGCGGCTAAACTTAATAAACCTAATGGCGTGGTTGCCGTGAATAAATCGGTGAAGTCTTTACTTGCCGCAATTTCAGCTTGATGGAGTACTTCAGTAAATTGTGATGTATCGTCCAAACTAAAAAAGATGAAGAGTGGCGTTAAAATTAAGGCAAAAATCATCAATGTGGCTTGAATGGTATCAGTCCAACTCACCGCTAAAAATCCACCAATAAAGGTGTAAATAATGGTTGCTAATGCGCCGTACCAAATCGCCGTAGAGTATTCAACAGAAAACAGGTTTTGGAATAATTTCGCGCCTGCAACCACACCGGAAGCACAATAAATCGTGAAGAATGCTAAGATGATTGTTGCAGACACAATTTTTAAGAGATTATGTGATGTGCCAAAGCGATGGTGGAAATATTCCGGTAATGTGAGCGCATTGTTGTTAAATTCGGTATAGATCCGCAAACGACCAGCCACGAGTAACCAGTTAAAATAAGCGCCGAGAATTAAACCAATGGCGATCCAACCTTCTACAAGCCCAGAAACATAAACAGCTCCCGGTAAGCCCATTAATAGCCAGCCTGACATATCAGATGCGCCAGCAGACATGGCTGTCACAAAACTTCCGAGTTTACGGCCACCTAAAATATAATCGGATAAGTTGTTTGTGTAATAATAGGCAAGGACACCGATTAAAATCATGCCGAAAATATAAATACTAAAAGTAATAAGTGTTGGGTCTAAACCAAACATTAAATACACCAAAAAAAGTCATGAAAATTTGAGAAAGGTCACATTTTACCTTATTTGGGTCTATTATTCTATTTTCCTTTTCGATAGACTTATACCATTAAAACTAAGGTCGAAAAAATGGATTCTGTTGAATTATTAATGAATGTTACGCCCAATGAAACCCGTGTTGCGTTGGTGGAAACGGGCGTTTTAAAAGAAGTTCATATTGAACGTCAAGCCAAACGTGGCATCGTGGGGAATATTTATAAAGGGCGAGTAACCCGAGTTTTACCGGGGATGCAGTCCGCGTTTGTGGATATCGGTTTAGAAAAAGCGGCATTTTTGCATGCCTCCGATATTTTATCGCATACCGAATGCGTGGATGTGAATGAGCAAAAGAAATTCCGCGCCAAAACTATATCAGAACTCGTACGCGAAGGGCAGGATATCGTAGTACAAGTGGTAAAAGATCCTTTGGGTACCAAAGGTGCAAGATTAACCACGGATATTACATTGCCTTCTCGTTATCTCGTCTTTATGCCAGAAAATAGCCATGTTGGTGTATCGCAACGTATTGAAAGTGAAGAAGAACGCGCAAGACTAAAAGCGTTAGTTGAGCCTTTTTGTGATGAGTTAGGCGGCTTTATTATTCGTACCGCCACCGAAGGTGCAACGGAAGAAGAGTTACGTCAAGATGCTGAATTTTTAAAACGTTTATGGCGTAAAGTGCTTGAACGTAAAGGTAAATATCCAACCCGTTCTAAAATTTATGGCGAACCCGCATTACCACAACGTATTTTGCGTGATTTTATCGGTGCCAATTTAGAGAAAATTCATATCGATTCCAAACTTTGTTTTAACGAAGTGAAAGAGTTTACCGATGAATTCATGCCTGAATTAAGTGAAAAATTGATGCTTTATACGGGCAATCAGCCGATTTTTGATATTTATGGCGTAGAACGTGGTATTCAAAATGCACTTGAAAAACGCGTGAATTTAAAATCGGGCGGCTATCTCATTATTGAGCAAACTGAAGCCATGACGACCATTGATATCAATACGGGTGCTTTCGTTGGTCATCGAAATTTAGATGAAACGATTTTTAACACCAATATTGAGGCCACTAAAGCCATTGCTCAGCAGCTACAACTGCGTAATTTAGGCGGTATTATCATTATTGATTTTATTGATATGCAAACCGATGAACATCGCAATCGCGTGATTGAATCCTTGGAGGAGGCGCTATCAAAAGATCGCGTAAAAACCAATGTAAATGGCTTTACTCAACTTGGCTTAGTGGAAATGACGCGTAAACGTACTCGTGAAAGTTTAGAGCACGTTTTGTGTGATGAGTGTCCAACTTGTCAAGGTCGTGGACGCGTAAAAACCGTCGAAACAGTATGCTATGAAATTATGCGTGAGATCATCCGTGTTAACCACTTATTCTCAAGTGAACAATTTGTGGTTTATGCCTCTCCAGCTGTGGCGGATTACTTAATCAAAGAAGAATCGCACGGTTTATTGCCAGAGATCGAAATGTTCATCAGCAAACAGGTTCAAGTCAAAACAGAACAGTACTACAACCAAGAACAATTTGATGTAGTAGTGATGTAAAAGACGAAAGTGCGGTCAATTTTGACCGCACTTTTTATCCTTAAACTTAGATAGAATATGAGTGACTCAAAGGTAATAGAATAATGAAATATGTTTTTGGATATTTTGTGAGTATTCTGGCTTTTTCTTTGATTTATTTTGTTGCTATTTTTTATGTGCAATTTGATTCGGGAGTTAATAACATAAATTATGTTCTTCTAGCAAAAGAGGCAATAGTAGCAAGTTTGAAACTTCATATTCTCATTCTTCCTATTATATTTCTAACAACTAAAAGAAAAACAAAATAGCATGATGGAGCACTTTATATTTGTGTGTGAAAGTACTCTGTACAAATTATTTTTTACTTTTAAATAGCATAAATTTTCTGATGTTAGTTTTTAATTGCTTGTTGATAAGTTTTCATTTATAAAACGTATAGTTTAGAGTTCATAGGGGAAGTAAATGCTTATAGCTGATTTAAAATGGATTGATTATGGCTTTTCGACGAGGGATGAGGCATCCTTACTAGTTCTTAAGCCAGCTTATTGCTTAAATTTAACATTAGCAATAGGAACAAAAGGAAATTCTGGGAGTGACTATTTTTATACTAATGTTTTTAATGTAGGAATGGTGCAAAGAGAAAAGGTCTTGGTGATAAATAAAGGAATGGTTGTTGCTCTGAAAACATTAGATGACATAGAAAATTATTTGTCACTCATGATAAATAGTATATCAGGAGAAACCTGGGATGATATTGTTATTCAGTTACAAAAATATTTTGATTGGGAATATGAAGGGTATAGAGAAGTTTAAAAAGCATCTAATTTTAAATTCAAGAATAAAAAGTGCGGTCAAAATTGACCGCACTTTTTACTTTAACTACTTCAATCTTTCTAACTGTTGAATAATGGCTTCATCAGATTGTGATTGGATTTTTCGCATCCGAATAAAGAGTAAAGCCGCAGCAATGGTTAAGGCAATGATAAACGCAACCCAAAAACCTTTTGCGCCGATGCTTGGAACAATCCAATCCGTTCGTGAAAGAATATACCCAACCGGAATACCTACGCCCCAATAGGCAAGTAATGTGATATAAAGGATAATTTTGGTGTCTTTATAGCCACGTAAAATACCGCTCACGACGACTTGCACTGAATCTGAAAATTGATAAATCGCCGCTATCGCTAATAAGCTGCTTGAAAGAGCAATAACGGTGGCATTATCGCCTACAATCAATGTAGCGATCTCTGCACTAAATACCCAAATCACCAACGCCAATACACTTGCTGCAATTAAGCCAAGAATAATAGCCGCGTGAGCCATGATTTTGGCTTTTTGTGGTGCATGATTACCCAGTTCTTGCGCCACTAAAATGGTAGCAGCCATCGCAATAGACATGGGGAACATAAAGGCTACGGCACTGGTATTTAAGGCAATTTGGTGGCTGGCGACCACATCTGCGCCTAATGGGGAAAGTAATAAACTACTCAAGGCAAACAGTGACACTTCACTACATAGTGCAATCGCGATCGGCAAGCCAAGTGCGGTCAATTTTTTCAGTGTTTTGATGTCTGGCTTTTCAATAATCTTTTCAAAGACTTTCAAACTACGTTCGTTATAGTTTTTGGCAGAATAGGTAATCATCAAGATTGCCATCGCCCAGTTGACAATAGCCGTTGCCACACCACAACCGACACCGCCCAATGCAGGTGCACCAAATTTGCCGTAAATAAACATATAATTCAGCGGAATGTTCAGCATTAACCCCATGAAGGTAATCACCATGGCGGGTTTTGTTTTGGCAATGCCATCATTCAAACAGCGGAAATTAATCAGCAATAAATAGGCAGGTAAGCCCCACACCATCGCACGCAAATAATTCATCGTCACATCTGCCATGTGGGCATCCATATTCATAAACTGCAATATGAAATCATTATGATAGATGATGAGTGCAAGGGGAATCATCACTAAAAATGAAATCCAAAGGCCTTGTCTCACTTGGTGAGCAATGCGATGGCGTTGTCCAGATCCATTTAAATAGGAAATTGTTGGTGGCAAGGCGAGTAATAAGCCTTGTCCGAAAAGTACTAAAGGTAGCCAAATGGAGGCACCAATACCGACACCGCCTACATCAGCCGAGCTCACACGCCCCGCCATAATCACATCCACGGTGCCCATGCCAGTTTGAGCTAACTGGGCAAGCCCGATAGGTGTCGCAATTCGGATAAGTTTTTTAATATCAATACGGTATTGAGAAAAAAGACGAGAATTCATAAATTTTGCTATAATATTGGAAAAATTTTTAATGAAGGAATAATAATGTTTACAGGTATTGTACAGGGCATCGCCCAAATTCATGCAATTAAAGATAGCGATAATTTTAGAACACAGATCGTAAAATTACCAGCTGAAATGCGAAAAGGCTTAGAAATCGGTGCATCAGTGGCGAATAATGGCGTGTGCTTAACAGTAACTGAAATTCACGATGATCTAGTTAGCTTTGACTTAATGCAAGAAACCTTGCGCATCACCAATCTTGGTAACTTAAAAGCCGGGGATTTTGTGAATATCGAACGGGCAATGCAAATGGGCGCAGAAATTGGTGGACATATTTTATCCGGCCACGTTTATTGTACCGCAAGCGTTTCACAGATTATCGAAAGCGAAAACAATCGTCAGGTTTGGTTTAAATTACCCAATAAAGATGTGATGAAATATATACTCACCAAAGGATTTATCGCCATTGACGGCATCAGTCTTACTATCGGTGAAGTGAAAGACGATGAATTCTGCGTGAATTTAATCCCTGAAACTTTACACAGAACTCTAATCGGCAAACGCCAAATTGGCGATTTAGTGAATATTGAAATCGATCCGCAAACTCAAGCGATTGTGGATACGGTGGAGCGATATTTAGCAGCTAAAGCTTAATTAGAATAAAAACAGTGCGGTAGAAAATGAAGTTGTTTTTTACCGCACTTTTAATTCTTCCGAAGGAAGAGATAGCTCCCTTTTTCATTTCGCAGTGCTATAATACAACGCATCACAGCTGAATGTGACATGCCGTTGTAGCTCCCTTTTTCATTTCGCAGTGCTATAATAAACAAGCAACACAAGATAAAGTGCAAGTGGTTGTAGCTCCCTTTTTCATTTCGCAGTGCTATAATCACCAGTCGCACTTAACAAGCGGTCGATTAGTTGTAGCTCCCTTTTTCATTTCGCAGTGCTATAATCATCGCCACTGATTGAATAGGCTTTGTATTGTTGTAGCTCCCTTTTTCATTTCGCAGTGCTATAATTGCCTTAGCACAATATGAAGTGCTTTCACTGTTGTAGCTCCCTTTTTCATTTCGCAGTGCTATAATGAGCCATTTTTACTTAGCTTTATTAAAACAGTTGTAGCTCCCTTTTTCATTTCGCAGTGCTATAATTTTTTTGCGTAGCGTTACCGACTTTAGTTGGTTGTAGCTCCCTTTTTCATTTCGCAGTGCTATAATCCTCTATAAAACAAATAATCACAAACACCAGTTGTAGCTCCCTTTTTCATTTCGCAGTGCTATAATTCGAACCAAAGAAATACACCATCGAAGATTGGTTGTAGCTCCCTTTTTCATTTCGCAGTGCTATAATTGAGTGCGGTTACACAGGACGAGCAGTAGCGTTGTAGCTCCCTTTTTCATTTCGCAGTGCTATAATTAAGAAATATAATGATTCAACACAAAAAGCGTTGTAGCTCCCTTTTTCATTTCGCAGTGCTATAATTTAATCCAACCACATAACCACGAACAAGCTGTTGTAGCTCCCTTTTTCATTTCGCAGTGCTATAATTTTGTTTCATGAGTAGATCCTTGTAGTGATGTTGTAGCTCCCTTTTTCATTTCGCAGTGCTATAATAAAAATTGTAGGACTAGCGCAACGTGTTTCGTTGTAGCTCCCTTTTTCATTTCGCAGTGCTATAATAGGGACAGCAAAAAGCCCCATACCGTAAGGTTTAGGGGCTTTTGTTTTATCTAAAAAAACGGTTAAAAAAGTAGTAATTGATTTGAATTGACCTTTTTTTCTTGCGGTTTTTTCTCTCCCACTAAAATTTCCATACTCGCAAATTGTTTTTCTGTAATAGATAAGCATCGAATAGATCCTTCTTCAGGTAAGTGTGCGACGAGTCTTTTATGATGTTTTTCTAACGCATCTCTCCCTTTAATAATTCGAGTGTAAATAGAAAGTTGTAACATTTGATAACCATCTTTAAGTAAAAATTGACGGAATTGGTTTGCCGCCCGCATTTTTGCTTTAGTGGTGACCGGTAAATCGAATAAAACGATCATACGCATAAACACCCCCTCACTCATATTGATATTCCTGCAATATATCGATCTCAGGTAACTGCAATAATGCTGCATTTTTTTGAATAAGTGCAATTTGTAAAGAGGCAACACTTTTATCTATGGCAGTTAAAACACTCACTTTTTCTTGGTTAAAGCATAGTTGATGATGCAAGATTTTGATTAATTGCTGTTTTGATAGAGGACTAAGATTTTTGGATAGTAATTCTTTTTCGAGCAAGTTCCATACCAGCAAATCAACAAGAGGGCGAAATGGTTCAATAAAATCATCCGCTAAATTAAAGGCATTCAGTTCACTATGATGAAATAAACCTAATTGTGGTAGCCAACCATAAAGTACAAGGCTTCTCGCCACGGCTGAACGCACAACGGTGTAAGCATAGTTAAGATGTATATTAATGGCATTGTCTTCTTCTTTTCGTCTGAAATGAGTGCCGAATAATCCAGAGAAATAAATGACCGCACTTTGTGCCTCAAGATTATCTTTATCACCTGATTTCACTAAATTAGCGAGCTGGAGTAACCGTTCTGATTTTTCTTGAAGCTGACAGAGTGATAAGACTTTTGCTTGATTACGAATTTTTTGTTGCACAATTCGTTGCCAAAGTTGTTTTTTCAGTGGCAAGCTCGTTTCAAGTTGTAATTTAAGGGTTTTTAATTGTCGATAATATTGATTAAAAGGGAGCCATTGACCACAAGGTAAAAATTGTTCATCGCAACTCAATAAAGTAATCCCGTATAAACCAAATGCCGAGAGCAATGGAAAGGTAATCACTGTTTCTCTGCTTTCCACAACAACAATAGCAATATCTTCTAAAGGAACGGTAAATTCATTTCCTTCTTGTTGAATCAGCATTTGTTGCTGATGCAAAGAGAGTTTTCCCCCTTTACTAATAAGAAGACTTCTCCATGTCATAATGTATCCTTACAAAAAAATCCCCATACGTAGTACGTGTGAGGATTAAGTTGAGATTAACGAACAGCTTGGCGTTTACTTGGTTTACATAAACGAATATTTTTCCCAAGTTCATCTACTTGATATTTTTCAAAGGAAAGAGCGGTTTTAACTCCAATACCTTCAAAAATACCTTGTTTACCTTTTGATTTTTCTAAATCATGGGTTCTTATATTTATTCCTCCAGTATGTCGATTTAGCCCGTTAAAATAACCCCAAAATTTATCTTTTTTAGTTTTAACTTTTATTAAATCATTTTGATATAGAGAAAATAAGAATATGTAGTTATTGTCTATTTCTATCCACTCATTTTCATCTTTTAGAGCAACTATTGCTTTATTAGGCAAAATACCCTTAGCGACTTGCCAGGTATAAATTGGCACAAGGAAATATTTTCCATCTTTAGTGAAGACATCTACTCTCACCATAGAGGCATTATCTGCGACACCATTACCCTCACGGACTAATACGCCAGATTTTTGTACTTGCTCTACTCGTACTGATTTAACAATAGCCCCACCTTTTTTCATAAAAGGTTCAGCAAACGCTTTAGCAGGATCATCATTAAAAGCCTCTAGACGAGCTTTTAAAGCATCATAAAGATCTTTTTCACGTTCACGATTTACCATCAATTCTAAATCTTTTAATTTTAATTTAGTGAGTGGCATTTTAATCACGCTTATCCCTTCATTGAGACGTTTCGCTGATTTCACGGTTTCCATGTGTCCTTGACCTGTCATTTTTCGTGTTGGCATTCGAGATACAAACAGAGGTTGCACAAATTCATGATTGGCTTGTGGACGATCCGGCAATTTATTTTTTAGCTCCAGTTTTGGATTATCACTAAAAATACGGATTTCAACTTCTTGCTTGAAAAATTGCCATGGTGTAGGGAAGTGTAATGGAATAATTTCACCCGTTTCACGATCTATTCGTTCACCAGTGAATACATCGCCTGCTTCAAAACGAACAAAACGTGTGATTTTTTGCTGCATGGCGACTGTTGAGCAAGCAACTACAACGGCATCTAAAGCGTGATGGCGGTCATTGTCTTCCCGTGATTTTGCTAATCCCCAACGGCCACGAAGTAAAGCAGTAATTTGCCCATTGGAAGCAAATACCTTGCGTTTTCCTTCACCTGTTAAGCGCATATTATCTGCAATAAAGTTACATAAGAAACGAGCAACGTAGCGTGTATCATTTAAGTTACGTTCAATAAAGCCCTTTTCATCAAGTTTTTGGCTTAGGATGCGTTGTTTTTTCGCATAAGGGAATGCACTTGTTTCAACTAATGCTTTGAAAGCTCTCCAGCGTTCGCTGTTATGTTTACCATCAAGCCATTCAAAAGGGGTCAAATTGCCTTTGTTTTGATTTTCATTAGCAAGCACCAATACTTTATTGTTGAAGCTATCATCCCAAGTACGGGAAAACGGTAGGGCGTGATCGACTTCTACATAGCCTTTTTCTAATAAACGGTGTAATTCGATAGGTTTGCCAGAGTATAAACATTTTGCATTTTGTTGTTTATAAAGTCGCATTTTTAAAATGTCTTTGGCTTTAGGTTCACCTGCAAAATGCGGGAAGTATTCTTTAAATTCCTTGATTGCGTTTTCACGCTGTTTACGATTCTCTTCTTGACGTTTTTCTAGTTCACGACGATCTTTGTAAGATTTGCCAACTTCTCGTCCCGTTTCAATATGAATACGAGCTGGCGAACCATATAATCTCACTACACCATTAATCACTTTACGAGCCTGCGTGAGTGTTCTTAAAACCACGGGATTACGGATTTCATCAGCTGGAATCTGTGGTAAGAAGTGATGGGTTTCTTCTGTTTTTTTACCATAATGATCGCCATAAATTTCACAACAAGCCTCGTCATAGCGTAGTCCTTGTTGCATTAATGGCAGAAGTTTATATAAAGCTTTAAGGGATAATTGGATAAATTTATCAAAACTAAGGTTTTTCAATAATAAGGCATTTAATACAGGCTGAGAAAGTTTTCCTGCTAAGTAAGCGCTGATATCTTCATCAGTTTTATATAATGAAAATGCGGTACCAATTTCATCTAATAATGCTGGATTTTCCTTTAATTCTGCCCATTCCGCTTTTAGGTTATTACCTTTTAATGCATTACAAATTTGATGATAGCCTTTCATTTCCATCAATATTGTTTTTATTTCAATGGCTTTTTTATCTTCACCGAAATAACGGACACCTTTAAAGATTGCCTCATCAGATAAATTTAATATTGAACGTACTTGTGCATAAGTTAATTTAGCTTTTTCATAAGGTTGCTCGATTAACATTAAACGTTCATTATCACTTAAAGCACGCTCTAAGCCATTTTCTTGAATACGTAAATTATTTAATTTTGTTATCCAAACAAAACGTTCTGCAGTATAGGTATTTTTAGCTGCCTTATATTCATCTTCAAAAGTACATTTACCGAGCCTTTTTAAAATAGCGTCACCAGACAAGGCGGGCTTTTGCCACATTAAAAGTGCGGTCAAATTTTCTAATAATTTTTCTGAAGCAAATGGATTACCAAAGTGTTGTTGACGAGAGAAGAGAAGTTCCATTTCGGCGAGTAAGTCTAGTCGGCTAAATGTGTGAGTATAGGCGCCTTGCTGGTTACGGATATGACCTTCTTCGATCTCAAATTTTTTTACAGCAAGTTCTGCAGGCGTGCGATATGTAGCTTGTTGCAGTAATTTATGATTATTGTCTACACCGTTTAATAACGCACCTAGCTCTTTATTTTCGCTTTTACTTTCATTTTTACGCTGAGATAAATAACCACGATGCTTAATTAAATGTAATAACACCGCAGCCCATTCTTGGCGTTCTAGTTTACGATCTAGACCTTCGACACGTAGCTGCCAAACTTGATGAGGAAGACGTTCATCAGTGGATAATAGGATATTTTCTGATTTTAGAAGTCGTTTTGCTTTTTTCAGGCGAGCAACACGACGTTGAGTTAATCGACGAGCTGAGCGAGCTAAACGGCGAGAAAGCGCGAGGCTTTCACCTGTTTTGGGCACTTCTGCTCGTTCGAAAGTACGTACACCAACATCAATTAAACGCAGAGGATTCTCTTTTTCGTCAATTTCAACCACAGCCCAGCCAACAGATGCGATACCAAGGTCGAGACCAAGGATATAATGTAAGTTTTTATTTTCCATAAGGTTGGTTCCTTTTTATTAGTTTTTTTTGTTTAAATTTTAACAGATTTTTGTATAAAAAATATATTGACGATAAAAAAATAAATAGATAGAATTCACGTCGTTGTAATGGCACTGCGAAATGAAAAACGTTGTTACAATAAGAGAAAAGATTTCTCGCAAAGCTCTGTCCCTTGAAATGTAAGTTTCAAGGGACATCTTTTTTCTGCTTATTTAGAAAATAAAGATGTGAGAGTAGGTTAACAAAAACAAAAAACGCTTAATAAAATTATTAAGCGTTTTTTTATTGACGAAAATTTATAAATTTTTGACCGCACTTTATAGGAAATTATTTAGCCTGTTTCTTCGCTTTTTTCCATTTCCA
>NZ_CAJLNI010000051.1 GCF_905207935.1 uncultured Haemophilus sp. | reverse complement strand
AAATCATCATTAATGCCGCCGGCAAGAAGAATTGATTTATCGCTAAAAAGGGGAAAATGGCGTTGTAAAACTTCGCTTTCGAGAGAAATCACGCTTTAAATCCTGTGGTTTATTGGTTAAAATTACGTGTTATTCTAACAAAAGAAAACGATTTAAACGTATTTATTAAGGAATTATTTATGAAAAAAATCATCACCGCAGTTGCAATGGCAAGTTTATTGTCTGGCTGTCAATTAATCGAACAAATTCAAGGTAGCAAGCAAAAACCTTCAACCTTACCAACTAGCTCAACAGTTGAATTGCCTGCAGCACAAGCACAAAGCTTAGATGCACAGTTTGAGCGCATTAAAAATGGTAATCAAGAAGTAACATTCAACGGCGAGAAATTCTATAAACAAACAAAAGCCTTCGATAAATCAGAAGATCCGCGTTTCTTAAGTGGTGCGGCGAATGTAGATCGTAGCAATCGTAAATTCATTATGAGCGAAACCTATTATTTAAAAGATGTTTCTCACGTTCCTGAATTAACGACAAAATATCTTGATGCAAACAAAAAAGTATGTGAGTTAAAAACGATTGGTAACGCTTCAGATGTTTACTATGCTTGTGATGGTAAAGATTTCCAACGCTTTATCGCCGTGGTTTATCAAGCGAAAAACATTCTTTCTTTCCGTAGCTTAAAAGCATATCAAGAAAAACCAACAGATGCGCAAGAAAAAGCGATTGTTAAAGGTTTAAGAGATTATCCGTTAGATACTATTGCTCGTTAATCTATGGATAGACGCAATCTTCTTTTAAATGAAATGGGAATAACCCGTTGGCAGCTCTATCGCCCAGAAGTATTGCAAGGGTCGGTAGATGTGAGTGTTTCAGAACAAGTGAAATTTATTGTGGTGACTAATGATAATCTCTTGAGTTCACCGCTTTTTGCAGATATTCGACTTGCGCTAGAGCTCAAAAAAGAAGATTGCCTTTGCCTGAATTTCGATCAAATTCAACATATCACGTTACAACATTCTGTACGGTATTGGTTATTGGCTGAAAATGCTGATGAAATCGACCGCACTTTGCCTTATTGCCTAAATGCAGAGCGAGTTTATCGCTCTGTTGATTGGCAACAATTCCAGCAAGATAGCCAAGCTAAACGTGAGCTTTGGCAACAAATCCAACACATTTAATCATGATGCCTTCTCTTTTTCCTATTGAAGAATGCGATATGGATCGCTTATATGAAATTGAACAAGCAGCACATCTTGTGCCTTGGTCATTGGGAACATTGAAAAATAATGTCGGCGAGCGTTATCTCAATTTGAAATTAGTGGAAAAAGAGCAAGTGCTTGGTTTTGCCATTTGCCAGACGGTATTAGATGAAGCCACATTATTCAATATTGCGATAGATCCGGTTCAACAAGGAAAGGGCTACGGTTCATTTTTATTGCAAGGTTTAATGAGTGAGCTTAAAGAGAAAGGTATTCAAACCCTTTGGCTGGAAGTACGAGAGTCGAATCCGGCTCGTTTCCTTTATGAAAAGCTTGGATTTAATGAGGTTGATATTCGTAAGAATTATTATCCGAAACCGGACGGTGGACGAGAAAATGCTGTTGTGATGGCATGTTATCTCTAGAATGCAAAAGTGCGGTCAATTTTGACCGCACTTTGTTTATCTGAAAAATAAGACATTACACTTCTTCTGCAGGGAAGACAAATGGATTTAATCCACTGCGTGCGAAGCCTTTTTCTTCCATTTCAATATCTAAGAAAATTGATGCTAAATCATCTGCTACTGCTTCAACATTCGGATCTTTTTCTTGGAACATGATTTTTAAATAGCTTTGGCAATCGCCACAGGTTTCAGCACGAACAAGAGCAAGCTCTTCATTTAATGACCACATTTCAAGATTTTTGTGTTCATTGCAGTTTGTGCATTGTGCGCGCACTAAATTCCACTCACTTTCACAGAGATTGCAGTGCAAATAGCGTAAACCTTGTGAAGTACCGATATGGACAACACTTGACACGGGGGCAGAACCACAAACAGGGCAGTAATGTAGATTGTCAGTTCCTTCTTGGCGACTGTTATGAGGAATTTGTTGAGCCAGTTGTAGCCAATAAAGAGAAAGCGCAGCCCAAATGAAGACAGCTTTATCAGTGCTCACCAAATTAAACTCTTGGCTTAAAAGATGGCTAGCCATTTCTTCAAGCTCTTTATCAGAGGCCTTTTCAAGATTTTCAATCGTAGCAAGAACCTGTTCATTTGCTTTTGGTTTAATGCTATGTAAAATTTCTTTGAGATATTCAATCCAAATGCTTGAGCGTTTAAATGTTTTAGTATTTAACGGTTCAAGTTCATCTAAATTATCGAAATGCTGTTTTTCTAATGGATTTTTTTCAAATACGCTTAATTGGCTTTCCACAACATCTGCAGCAAAGAGTAAATAATCAGCCAATGGATGATCTTTCGCTAATTCTCTTAAACGTTTTGCACGACGTTGATAAAGATTTTTAGGGTTAGCAAACAAAACAGGCGGAATATCGTATGAATTCGTTTTTTGTTTGATTTCGTCTGCAGATAAGATTTTGATACTCATAATTGTCTCTTAAGTATTGATAAGAAAAAGTGCGGTCATTTTAACCGCACTTTTTGATTTTAGCCATTGATACCTTTGAACAATGCTTTGGTTTTTACTTTTTTACCTTCAGCTTCGTTTTTAAGATCTTCTTCTAGCTCAGGAAGTACTTCGTCGTTATACCATTTAGGGTGGTGTTTTTTCGCCCAGCGAACGGTTACCCAACCTTCCACGATACCACGAATGGAGCCTTTCACCCAGAATGCCATGTACATGTGTACCAAGATACCGGTGAACAACATGAATGCACTTAAAGAGTGAAGTAAAATCGCAAAACGTAATACCGGAATAGAGAAGTAGTGCGAGAAAAATTGACGCCACATAATGATGCCGGTTACAAGCAAGGTAACCATCGCCAAGTTCAATGTCCAGAATAACATTTTTTGACCAAGGTTATACTTACCATTATAAGCAACAGCGTGTTCATTTCCTTTCAATACTTCAAGCATGCCTTTTAACCAGCGGATATCGTTTTTCTCTGGAATGTTGTGATCCCAGTAAAGATAGCCAAGGAAAATAAAGGCAACAAACATAATGATACCGGTGAACGGGTGAATTGCTCGCGCCAGTTGCGGGGTACCTAAAATCTCAGTTAACCACGCAAAATCTGGGAAGAAGAAAGCCACACCAGTGAACATCGTCATAAAGAAGCAGATTACGAGTAGCCAGTGGCTAAAACGAGCAGGCGTTCTATGACGAATGATTCGAGTATCATTGCTAATCTCAATCTTACTCATCTTTGCCCCCTTTTCTATCTTCTTCTTCAAATTCGTGGTGATGATCTTCCACGTCTTCTTCTACGTTTGGACCTACAGCTAAGTAGTGACCAATTTCAGCAAGCGCTAAACCACCCATTGCCACAGCGGCTACCGGTTTCAAGATATCTTTCCACAAGGTAACTGTTGGGTCGATTTGAGGATCTTTTGGTAATCCTGAATAAAGTTCTGGTTTATCTGCATGATGAAGTACATACATAACATGCGTACCACCTACGCCTTCAGGGTCGTAGATACCTGCATTTTCGTAACCACGTGATTTTAAGTCAGCAACACGTTGTTCTGCGTAAAGTTTCATTTCTTCTTTAGAACCAAAACGAATTGCACCGGTTGGACATGTTTTCACGCAAGCCGGTTCTTGGCCTACAGAAACACGATCCACACAAAGGGTACATTTGTACACGCGGTTGTCTTCAGGGTTCATACGTGGAATGTTGAACGGACAACCTGCGATACAGTAACCACAACCGATACATTTATCAGATTGGAAATCCACGATACCGTTCGCATATTGGATGATTGCACCTGGTGCAGGACAAGCTTTTAAACAGCCTGGTTCTGAACAGTGCATACAACCATCTTTACGGATTAACCATTCTAAACGATCATTTTCTTCCACTTCATTAAAGCGCATCACAGTCCATGCTTTTGCGTTGAGATCTACTGGGTTATCGTAGATCCCCACACATTTTGCATTGACGTCAGAGCGGATATCATTCCACTCTGAACAGCCCACCTGACAGGCTTTACAACCGATACAGGTGGATACGTCGATTAATTTTGCTACTTCAACTTTATGATCTCGCGCTTGAGGTGCCGGCGTAAAACCAGACGTAGCGGAGACCTTGATAATGTCTTGCGATTGAACGCCTTGACCATTTCCTGCCATATTATGCCTCCGCCTTCTCGATATTTACCAAGAATGTTTTATATTCTGGTGTTTGTGTAACCGATTCACCCCAAGATGGTGATAAGGTATTGGTGGAGAAACCACGATTACCTTTACCATTTAAGGCTTTCATATTCCAGTGAATTGGAAGACCTATATGGTGTACGGTACGTCCGTCGACTTCTAAATCTTTCAAACGTTTTGTTACGACTGCGACGGCTTTAATGTAGCCACGGCGAGAAGTAATTTTCACCATATCACCTTTTTGGATACCTTTTTCTGCCGCTAATTTTTCACCGATTTCCACGAATTGTTGTGGTTGAGCGATGATATTTAATGCAGATTGAGCAGTCCAACTGTGGAAGTGCTCGGTCAAACGATAAGTCGTTGCCACATACGGGAAGTCTTTATTTGAGCCGATAAATTCGCGGTCTTCTTTATAGATACGAACTGTCGGATCAGAGACTACACTTGGATGCAGTGGGTTAGTATCAATTGGGCTTTCAATTGGTTCATAGTGCTCAGGCACTGGACCACTTGTAATTTTATCTACTGCAAATAAACGGCCTACACCTTCTGCAGACATAATGAATGGACCTGCATCAGAACCTGGTGGTTGTGTACCATAGTCAGCCACATCATGCCAGTTCCAGTTTTTACCGTTCCATTTGATTAATTGACGGTGTTTATCCCAAGGATTACCGTTAATATCAAGTGAAGCACGGCTATAAAGAACACGGCGGTTTGCTGGCCATGCGAAGCCCCAACCTAATGTACAACCTAAACCTGAAGGGTCAGAATTGTCACGGTTTGCCATTTGGTTACCTTTTTCAGTCCATTGTCCCACATAGAGCCAGTTACCTGATGAAGTAGTACCATCATCACGTAAGTGAGCGAATCCGTTAAGTAATTGACCTTTCTTATAAACCACATTACCGTTTGCATCTAAAAGATCTTCAAGGGCATAACCATTTAATTCTTTTGCTAACTCTGTGGAGCTTGGTGAATGCGGCTGAGCATAATTCCAAGTCATCGCTTCGAAAGATTCGATACCACGACCACCTTCTTTTTGATAAAGGTGATGCATTTCTTCACGAATCATAGAAAGAATTTCAACATCTGGTAGTGCTTCACCTGGTTGGTCACAGCCTTTCCAGTGCCATTGTGCCCAACGACCAGAGTTGGCAATAGAGCCATCTTCTTCTGCGAAACAAGTAGTTGGTAAACGGAATACTTCAGTTTGAATATCTGCTGGGTTTACATTGTTTGATTCACCAAAGTTTTTCCAGAATTCAGAAGATTCAGTTTGAAGCGGATCCATTACGATTAAGAATTTCAGTTTGCTCATACCTGCAACAGTTTTGTTTTTGTTCGGTAATGAGTTTAATACGTTGAAACCTTGTAAAATCCAACCGTTCAATTTGCCATCATTCATTAACTTAACATGAGTGATAGGATCGTATAAACGATCTGCTTTTGGTAAGAAATCGAAGCCCCAACCATTTTCTTTGGTTGCTTTATCACCATAGAACGTTTTCATCATACTGACGAAGAATTTCGACGTATTACGATAGTAGTTTACTTGGTTCGGTACGATATCTTTTGGCGTAATCGCATTAATGTATTGTTCGTAAGAGCTATCTTTGTCATTTGGTAGACGCATATAACCTGGTAAAGACATTGGCAATAAGCCCATATCTGTTGTACCTTGAACGTTTGAGTGTCCACGCAATGCATTAATACCACCGCCTGGCATACCCATGTTACCTAAGAGTAATTGGATCATTGCCATTGAGCGAATGTTTTGTGTACCAATTGTATGCTCAGTTAAACCTAACGCATATAAGTGCGTCATAGTTTTGTTTGGAGCAGAGGTTTTACCAATCTCTTCACAGATTTGTAAGAAGGTTTTTTGTTTGACGCCTGTGATACGCTCAACCATTTCTGGGGTATAGCGAGAGACGTGATCTTTCAAGATATTAATCACACAACGTGGATCTTGTAAGGTCATATCACGTTTGGCAAAACCATTTTCATCAAATTGGTAATTCCATTTTGATTTATCGTAAGCGTGTTTTTCTTCATCAAAACCTACGAATAAACCATCTTCAAATTTGAAGCCTTCATCAATTAAGAATGAAGCATTGGTATAGTGTTTAACGTATTCGTGTTGGATTTGATTGGTTTCCAATAGGTAACGGATCACACCCATTAAGAATGCGATATCAGTACCAGAACGAATTGGCGCATGAAGGTCAGCTACAGACGCTGTACGGTTAAAGCGAGGATCAACTACGATGATTTTTGCACCGTTTTTCTTCGCTTCGATCGCCCAACGGAAGCCAACAGGGTGAGCTTCAGCAGGGTTACCGCCTTGAACGATAATAAGATTGGCGTTTTTGATGTCAACCCAGTTGTTTGTCATGGCACCGCGACCAAATGATGGAGCAAGACTTGCTACCGTTGGTCCGTGTCAAGTATTCGCTTGGTTACACATCGGCACCATGCCCAACATCCGCACCCATTTATGGGTAAGAAGAGCGGCCTCATTACTCGTAGCAGAGGCGGTCATAATACCTGTAGTTGTCCAACGGTTAACAGTTTTGCCACTTGCATCTTTTTCAACAAAGTTGGCATCACGGTCATCTTTTAGTAGGCGAGAAATGCGTTTGATTGCATCTTTCCAAGAAATACGTTCCCACTTGTCAGAACCTGGTGCACGATATTCAGGATATAGTACGCGACTTTCACTATTAACATAGTCTAACGCACCTGCACCTTTCGGACACAACGCACCACGGCTTACCGGATGGTCTGGGTCACCTTCAAGGTGGAATAATTTAGAACGGGTATTGGTACCTGTGTGGCTGCTTAAGGAATCGTAAGGTTTACCTGTGCTATATAGCAACATACCACAGCTTACAGAACAATATGTACAGGTGTTACGGGATTCAAACGCCCGTAATAATTTGTACTCACGTGGTGCTGCTAAGACTGATGATGGTGCAAAGCCCAACATTGCCGCAGACGTCCCCGCCATACCACCTGCACAGATCTTAAAGAACTTACGTCTAGAGACCTGCATAATCACTCCTTCATAACGGCGAACCGTTAAGATATTTTGATAGTATAAATTCGTGTAGATAATTTATTTGATTTCGTTAAAATAACGTATCAACCATTAAATTGATTATAATAATGACCAATTTAAACAGAGGCGATTTTAACTATTTTTTAACCGAAAATCTATAATCAAAACATGTTATAATCGCTTTAAAACTTGAGCTAGATCACAAAACAAACATTTTTTGTTAAAAAAAAGTAACATTTTTACAATAGTCATTTTATTGGGAAAAAATAATGCACTGGATAATCCAAAAAACAATTAATTTTTTAAAAAAAACATCTGAAAATCCGACCTTACTTTTAGTGGAAAAACAAGATAGTTTGGCTGCGGAAGTCCCTGTTTCACTTGTCTATAATGGTATTGCACATACCGTCATGATGTGCTCTCCCCAAGATTTAGAGGATTTTGCTTTAGGCTTTTCATTAGCGGAAAGTATTATTGAGAAAAAAGCGGATATTTATGGCATTGATGTGGTGGAAGTATGCAATGGCATTGAAGTGCAAATTGAATTATCTAGCCGTCAATTTGTGGCATTAAAAGATCATCGTCGAACATTAACAGGCAGAACAGGATGTGGCATTTGCGGCACAGAACAAATCTCACAAGTTTATAAAAAATTGCCAAAATTAGATCGCACTTTCCAATTTAATTTAAATTTATTAGATGGTTGCTTAGCACAATTACAAGCTAATCAAACACTCGGAAAAGAGACAGGGGCGACACATGCCGCCGCCTTCTTTGATTTATCGGGTAATTTACTGGCGATTCGAGAAGATGTTGGGCGACATGTGGCACTAGATAAATTAATCGGCTGGCATGCTAAACAGAATCAACCGCAAGGATTCGTACTTGTTTCAAGCCGAGCCAGTTATGAAATGGTCCAAAAATCGGTAGCTTGTGGCATCGAGTTACTTGTTGCAATTTCTGCAGCAACAGATCTTGCCGTCAATATGGCTGAACAACACAATCTTTCCCTTATCGGCTTTGCTCGCCCTGGAAAAGCTAATATCTATGCGGGTAAAGAGCGGTTGGTTTTAGCTTAGTTTTATCTATATAAAAACGAGTGCGGTCAAAAACATTCTTATTTTGACCGCACTTTTTGTTTATTCCTTTTATTCTTTTGGCGATTTACTCTCTAAGAGCACTTCAGAAACCCAACGTTGGGTGAGACGTTTACCTTCTTGATCTGTACCAAATTTCATAAAATCAATATCCACTAGTTTTAATTTGCTAGCCGGTAGGAAACCTGGTGCAGGCTCTGCATGGATATTGGTTGGAAGTTGATAAGAGTCTGATTCTCGCCACGGAATTTCTTGTGCTTCTTTGCTTAGCACGAAATCCATAAACAGTTTGGCATTATCAAGGTTTCTAGCTCCTTTAATAATGCTTGCCCCGCCTAAAGAATAGCCTACGCCTTCGCATGGTAAAATGCCTTCAACTGGCGCACCATTTTTCTTCTCACGCGGATAAACCAACATAAAACCTAAATCAATCGCTACAGTACCGTTAGCCAAATAGTTGCTCGCAAGGCCTGTTTTGGTATGTTGCATGAGATTGGGTTCTAGTTTTTTCAGATAGTCAAAGGCTTTTTCTTCTCCCCATAATGTGGAAAAAGTACTGATAAGCGAGTATCCCGTACCCGAAACACGGGGATCCGGATATTGAATTTGACCTTGATATTCAGGTTTTATCAGATCCGCATAACATTTTGGCGCAGGAATATTCAATTCTTTTAATTTTTTAGTATTTACCCCAATGCCAAGTTCCATTAAATAAATAACAGAAGTGAAATTACCGCGTTGATCCATTAAAGATTTAAATTGTGGCATGATGTCTTTTTGTAATGGGGAACGATAGGATTCAAGTAAGCCTAACTCTGCGGCTTGAAGATGGGGTTCAATGGTGCCACCAAACCAGAAATCAGCTTGTGGGTTTTCTTTTTCAGCTTTAATTTTGCCTAATACGACGCCTGTACTATTACGTACAAATTGTGCATCTACATTGTATTTTTTACTAAAGGCTTGAGTGACTTTTTCGCATACAACGTTTTGTACGCTGCAATAGACAGTGAGTTTACCTTCAGCCTGTGCGTGAGATGTGAAGGCGAGAGCCGCAAGGGTAGAAAGTGCGGTTAATTTTAGTGTTGTTTTAATTGACATTGTGTCTCCTTTAACTTCGTCAATATTTAGTAATTATTTGATATTGCTAATATAAAGGGGCGGAGTAAATTTGTAAATATCAGGTTGTTTAAAAATATAATTCCCACTATAATACCTGTAAATTTAACCAGATTAAAATAAGAGCGATGGATATTTCAGAATTACTTGATGGCTTGAATGATAAACAACGTGAAGCAGTGGCAGCACCACTTGGTAATTACCTTGTGCTTGCTGGTGCAGGAAGTGGTAAAACTCGTGTATTGACTCATCGTATTGCTTGGTTGATTGCCGTAGAAAATATTTCTGAAGGCAGCATTATGGCGGTCACCTTTACCAATAAAGCCGCTGCTGAAATGCGCCATCGTATTCAAGATACCTTATCCAAACATGCTCAATCGAATCTATTTGGTATGTGGATTGGGACATTCCATAGCATTGCCCATCGATTATTACGCGCTCACCATTTAGATGTGAACTTGCCACAAGACTTCCAAATTTTGGATTCTGAAGACCAACTTCGTTTAGTAAAACGCTTGATGAAATTGCACAATTATGACGATAAAGCATTTCCACCAAAACAAGCGTGTTGGTATATCAATAATAAAAAAGATGAAGGTCTAAGACCGCAAGATATTAATGATTTTGGTGATCGTCAGGAAAAAGAGTGGATTAAGATTTATCAAATTTATCAAGATACTTGTGATCGTGCGGGATTGGTGGATTTTGCTGAATTGTTAATTCGTGCGTATGAATTATTTGCTAAAAAGCCTGTGATTTTACAACGCTATCAGCAACGTTTTCAGCACATTTTGGTGGATGAGTTTCAAGATACCAATAAAATCCAATATGCATGGATTAAAATTCTTGCCGGTAATACAGGCAAAGTGATGATTGTGGGCGATGATGACCAATCCATTTATGGTTGGCGTGGTGCACAGGTCGAAAATATTCAAAAATTCCTAAAAGATTTCAACGCTGAAACTATTCGTTTGGAGCAAAATTATCGTTCTACCGGCAATATTCTGAAAAGTGCCAACCAACTTATTTCGAATAATAGTGATCGTCTCGGTAAGAATTTATGGACCGACGGTGAAATGGGGGAGCCAGTAGGTATTTATGCAGCATTTAATGAATTAGATGAGGCAAAATTTGTGGCGTCTCAAATCCAAAATTGGGTAGATGATGGTGGGGAATTAGATGATTGTGCTGTTTTATATCGTAGTAATAGCCAATCTCGTGTTATTGAAGAAGCCTTGATTCGTTGCCAAATTCCTTATCGAATTTATGGCGGGATGCGATTCTTCGAACGCCAAGAAATTAAAGATGCGTTGGCATATTTACGTTTAATTAATAATCGTCAAGATGATGCCGCATTTGAGCGTGTGATTAATACGCCTACGCGTGGTATTGGCGATCGTACTTTAGATGTGTTACGAAATTTAACCCGTGAACGTCAAATTACCTTATGGCAAGCAGTGCAAGTGGCCACACAAGAAAATATGCTAACGGGACGTGCTTCAACCGCATTATTGCGTTTCCAAGAGTTGATTAATTCTTTACAGGTGGATACGGCTGAAATGCCATTGTTTGCACAGACCGATTTCGTGATTAAACATTCTGGCTTATACGATATGTATAAACAGGAAAAAGGCGAGAAAGGTGAAGTGCGTATTGAAAACTTAGAAGAATTGGTGACGGCAACCCGAGAATTTATCAAACCTGATGAAGCAGAGGATATGACCGATCTTACCGCCTTTTTAACTCATGCTTCTTTAGAAGCGGGAGAAGAGCAGGCTTCGCCGCATCAATCTTGTGTGGAAATGATGACCTTACACTCAGCAAAAGGCTTGGAGTTTCCACGCGTATTTATGGTTGGGGTAGAAGAGGGCGTATTTCCAAGTTTCCGTTCATTTGAAGAGCCAGGACGTTTGGAGGAAGAACGCCGTCTTGCTTATGTGGGCATTACTCGAGCTAAGCAAAAACTGACGATTTGTTATGCGGAAAGCCGTCGTGTTTATACGAAAGAAGAACGTCATTTGCCTTCGCGATTTATCACAGAATTGCCATCAGAATGCATTCAAGAAATCCGTTTGCGTGGAACAGTAACCCGAGCATTAAACCAAGCGAAAGTAGGGAGTTTAAGCACGAGTTTGCCAGAAAATGAGTGGAAAATGGGGCAAAAAGTGAAACATGAAAAGTTTGGTTTTGGCACTGTTATAAACGTTGAAGGCTCAGATAATAACACCCGTTTACAAATTGCTTTCCAAGCTCAAGGCATTAAGTGGCTGATTGCGCATTTGGCAAAATTAGAAAAAGTGCGGTAGAATCGGGAGGATTTTATTGCAACGAGTATGAATATTGATGTTTATGCTCAAGGTGCCAAGTGCGAAAGCATTCGAAGAAACGACCGCACTTTTATCATGTGGGAAGTAGATGTTTAAATTTATTTTAAAACGTATTTTAATGGTGATTCCTACCTTTATCGCCATTACTTTTGTGACTTTTGCGCTCATACATTTTATTCCAGGTGATCCTGTGGAGATTATGATGGGAGAGCGAGGTTTAACGCCAGAAGTTCATCAACAAATGATGAAGCAACTTGGTCTCGATTTACCGTTGTATCAGCAATATTTCAATTATATTGGCAATGTAATACAAGGTGATTTTGGTGAATCATTCCGCACCCAACAACCTGTTCTGAGGGAGTTTTTCACACTTTTCCCTGCCACGTTTGAATTGGCTTTTTTTGCGCTATTTTGGTCGTTAATTGCGGGTATTACGCTAGGAACGATTGCGGCCGTCAAGAAAGATAGCTGGATTTCTCATACCGTGACAGCCATGTCATTAACGGGTTATTCCATGCCAATTTTCTGGTGGGGATTAATTTTGATCTTATATGTTTCACCTTGGTTAGATTTACCACAAGGGGGACGTTTAGAAGATAGTTTCTGGATCGATACACCAACCGGTTTTATGTTAATCGATACTTGGCTTTCAGGCGAGCCAGGTGCCTTTGGAAATGCCATTAAGTCATTGATTCTACCGTCTATTGTGCTAGGTACCATTCCACTTGCGGTG
>NZ_CAJLNI010000050.1 GCF_905207935.1 uncultured Haemophilus sp. | reverse complement strand
TTTAGCTCTGGTAGAAAGATTCGTTTAACGTTCCGCATTGATAAACAAACGGGCGGCTTTTTAACAGAAACACCATTATCAACCGATCAAACGGTAAAAGATTATGGCACTGAATATGAAATTTCCGCGACCGTAATTGAAAGCGCCATGTTGGAATGGTGGATTGCCCATTTTGGTGAAGATTACCAAGAAATTGACCGCACTTATTTAGACGAAAATGCCTAACGACATAAATTGTCGCTTCATCTTTTATCATTAAGCCATCAACAAAGAGGGCATTAAAATGAAGAAAATTGTTTATATTGATATGGATAATGTGATGGTTGATTTCCCGTCTGGTATTGCAAAATTAGATGAGAAAACCAAGCAAGAGTATGAAGGTCGATATGATGAAGTTGAGGGCATTTTTAGTTTAATGGACCCAATGCCAAACGCGATTTCTGCCGTTCATAAATTGATGAAGAAATATCATATTTACGTACTTTCTACCGCGCCTTGGCATAATCCATCGGCTTGGAGTGATAAAGTAAAATGGATTCAGCGTTATTTCGGCGAAGAAAAAGGTTCAGCCTTATACAAACGATTGATTTTATCCCATCATAAAAATCTCAACCAAGGCGATTATTTAATTGATGATCGTACTAAAAATGGGGCGGATAAATTCGAAGGCAAACACTTACATTTTGGTACTGAACAATTTGCTAACTGGAACTGCGTACTATCTTACTTAGATTGCGGGCCTTTTACACCAAGTGATATTTTGCAAGATTGCTTGAAAAAGCCGGCCGCACTTGTGCAAGTTGAAAATGAAGATCAAAGCCGAATCATTGGTGCTTTTGCAGATCGCTATAAATGGCAAGTGTTTAATTTAGCCTGTGTTTATGCGGATGAAACAGTAACCGAACATAAAACTGTCTATTTAATTATCAGTCCTTATCTCAGTGATGAATTTAAAATGCGTATTGAAGCAATGTGTGCTCATATTCAAGCTGAATATGACGTGTTATTACGCTCAAAATCACAGCTAAAACAATATTTCCAACGACTTTCAGATAAGCCATTCTTGCATATTGAAAGCTATACTTATCAACCCCTTTATAAAGCGGGGAATATATTTGGCATGATGGCGAGAGATAGACAGATTGCTGAAATTTTAGAAGAAAAAGGAGCCTGAAAAATGACAGAGAAAAATAAACCTATTTGCGTGGTACTAACGGGCGCAGGCATTAGTGCCGAAAGTGGTATTCCTACTTTTAGAGCAGAAGATGGCTTATGGGCAGGGCATAAAGTAGAAGAAGTTTGCACGCCCGAAGCCTTAAAGAAAAACCGTGCAAAAGTATTGGCGTTTTATAATGAACGACGTCGTAATGCTCAAGCTGCAGAGCCTAATGCAGCACACTTGGCTTTGGTTGAATTGGAAGAGTTTTATGAAGTTCATATAATCACTCAAAATGTGGATGATTTACATGAGCGAGCGGGAAGTACTAACGTACTCCATTTACATGGTGAATTGAATAAAGCTCGCAGCAGTTTTAATACCGATTACATTGTTCCATGTTTGGGTGATCAACAGCTAGAGGATAAGGATAATCACGGCCATCCAATGCGTCCACATATAGTCTTTTTTGGGGAAAATGTACCAATGTTTCCTAAAGCAGAAAAGTTAGTGAAAAAGGCAGATATTGTGATTGTTATTGGCACTTCATTACAAGTTTATCCAGCTAATGGATTGGTAAATCTTGCTCCATATGGTTCACTTATCTATTTGATTGATCCTAACCCAAATACAGGCTTTGTTCGTAAGCAAGTCATTGCAATACAAGAAAAAGCGGGTGAGGGCGTTCCGAAAGTGGTAGCTGAGTTATTGGAGCAAATTAAAAAATCATAGAAAAACAAGCGCACTTTTTAAATAAATAGCGACTTCGGTTGCTATTTCATTGCTAATGAATTAATGAGAAACGTATGCATCCAGTAATTGAATTTTATTTAGAACAAAGAAAAAGCCAACATAATTTATCTTTGCAAGATATGTGGGCAATGCCAAAAAGAATGGTTGGTGATGCTTATTTATATATTCCTTGGCTTTTACCCGTTACTGAAAGTTCCAAATGGAATCGTTCGGTACCAGTTTTTAACGAAGAAGATCTTGCTATTTTTATTGGAGATCAAGCAATTCAAAATAAGTATTTACATTCTATTGATTTTATTCTGGATTACTTCTGTTTATACCGTGAGTGTAATAAAATTTACCCTAAACCTGAATTAACTGAACGTAAAGTTTGGCTACGCAATATTGGGCATGAAAGTAAGAAGATTTCCCGCATCATTCGTAGTTTAAATTATTGTGGTCATCCAGAACTAGCTAAAAGTTTACAACAATTGGCGATAAAACTAGGTCAAGAAAAGGGTGTAATTCAAGAAGAAACTATAGGGATTTGGACAAATTTACTTAAATAATGAGGATAAGAATCATGGTAACAGAAGAATTTAAAAAAATAGCGGTGTCTTTCGCGGGAGGTGATGGTGGAAATCCTAAATCAGAAGTATGGTTTTGTGGATTAGAATGGGGAATAGGTGATGAAAGCTCGCCAGATGATTTTTATGAGAAATTTAGTTTAAGTCCTAAATTAATACCGCATTCTTGGGTAGAGGATGATTTTGATGGTAGTTGGACTACTCAATATAATAGAAAAATATGTTGGTTTTTGTGGTACTACTACAATTTAGATTGGAAAAATGGAGAAAGTGCGGAGCATTTTGTTAAAAAATACGATGTGCTTTATCCACAAGGTATTGGTTTCAAATTAAATATGCTACCAATCAATTTCAAAAATAGATCATCAATTCAATGGAATGATCAATTCATTAAGATGACAGGATTTGAAACATTCAATGAATATAGAGAGTGGTGCGTTGAAAATCGTGGTGCTTTTTATCGTCAACTTATAGATGAATGTAATCCTAAAGTTATTATTTGTACGGGAGTCACTGAAAAAGATAACTTCTTTAAGTTTTTTACTGGAGAAGCCGTATATGAAACTAAAGCGTTGAAAGAATTTAATATCTTCTATCGCAAGTACAATGATACTTTAATTTGTGTTTGTCCATTTTTTGGTGGCGCGAGTGGTATCAATTCTTATGACAAAATGGAAGCATTAGTAGAGTCAGTAAAAGAATTATGTAAATAATTTTTTTATTAAGTTTAACGTGGATAGATAAATAGCGACTTCGGTCGCTATTTATCATTACTTATCTTACTTATGTTTAAGCATATGCATAATAAGCCTAATAAGTGTTTCTTTTTGTTTCGGGTCAGACTCTGCCACTAATAAAGTGAGTGCTGCAAGCCCCGTATCATTGATAATAGGGTATCCATTATGATCAAACAGACGCCCATTTCTATGTAAGAAATCTACAAATAAAAATGCGCCACTACGTTTATTACCATCTGAAAAAGGATGATTCTTGACGACAAAATAAAGTAAATGCGCTGCTTTCGCTTCAATGCTTGGATAAGCGGGTTCACCAAATACACTTTGATCTAAATTACCTAGAATCGCAGATAAGCCATTATCTCGTTCACGTCCAAACAGATCACTTGCTTCACCTTTTGCCATCAGCTGTGATTTTAACTCTACTAGTGCAGAACAGGCTTCGGCATAAGTCGGTAATGTACCGCCTTGCTGTGTTTGTGGTTCAGTAAGTAAACCTTCATCATATTGTTGTAGCCATAAAAAGGTATGCGTATAACGGCTGACAATATCCACTAATCCACGACCACTTTCTAGCGTTAATTCCGATGAATTTGCCGTTTTTTGAATAAGTGCAAGTGCATGTTCTAATTCGTGAGCATTTTGCTGTAAACGTTTTTGGTTAATGGTATAGCCTTGAGTCAGATATTCTTTTAAACGTGCAGTTGCCCAAATTCTAAATTTAGTACCTAAAATAGAATTAACTCTATAGCCCACAGATATAATTACATCAAGATTATAGTATTCGATTGTTCGATGAATTTGTCTTTTGCCTTCAATTTGAACTGTTGCATTTTTTGCAACAGTTGCTTCTCTATTTAACTCACCATCAGTATAGATATTGCGTAAATGACGTGAAATAACTGACTTATCTCGTCCAAATAAATCAGCCATCTGCTGTAAACTTAGCCAAACGGTGTCATTTTCAAATCTCACTTCCACTTGCGTAGTGCCATCTTGAGCTTGGTAAATTTCAATCGGATTTTGGTTATTCATATTCTTTTCCTTAATAAGTTATATGTGTATATAAACAGATAAATATACATATTGCAATACAGATAATCTTATTTGCAAAAAATCTTCTAAAAATAACCGCTTGTCAAATTTGCTAACGACATGAACTGTCGTTTCCCTTTATATAATTTTTCCATAAAAGAAAGGTTTTACTTCTTATAGCACTCTTAAGCCTTTTACTAGATATTTATAAAACAACACAGGAGCAAACTTATGGCAATGAAAGTGATTTTTAAACGCGATCCGCTTTTTGAGGATGTAAGAAAATTCGTGCAACAAGAAAAATTTACATCTGGTTCACGGATTCAACGCAAATTTAGTTTAGGCTTTAATCGAGCTGCGAGAATTGTAGAACAACTAGAAGAAGCTGGAATTATTTCACCAATGAAAAATGGACAGAGAAAAGTATTATGAAAAATGACTTAAATTATGCAGTGGAACTTATCCGCAAGGCTGATGGTATTTTAATTACTGCCGGGGCAGGAATGAGTGTGGATTCAGGTTTGCCGGATTTTAGAAGTGTCGGCGGGTTTTGGAATGCCTACCCAATGTTTAAAGGGCGCAATATCAATTTTGAAGATATTGCGACGCCATTAGCTTATGAAACTCATCAAGAGTTAGCTTATTGGTTTTATGGGCATCGTTTGTCGCAATATCGTGCAACAAGTCCACATGAGGGCTACCAAATTTTAAAACGTTGGGCAGAAAACAAACCGCATGGTTATTTTGTTTTTACAAGCAATGTGGATGGGCATTTTCAGAAAGCGGGGTTTGAAGAAGGGCGCATTTATGAAGTTCATGGCACATTAGAGCGTTTGCAGTGTGCGCATAATTGCCGAGATTTAAGTTGGTCAGCAAAAGAATTTCAACCAGTGGTGGATAACGAAAACTTACGCTTATTGAGTGAGCCGCCTCGTTGCCCTTATTGTCAGCGTTTAGCAAGACAAAATGTGCTTATGTTTGACGATTATTTTTACAGCAGTAATTATCAAAATTTAAAACGAAATAAGCTCGATTTATGGTTAAAAGAAGTGCAAAATCTCGTCGTCATCGAACTTGGTGCGGGGAAAGCCATTCCAACTGTGCGTCGATTTTCTGAACGTACGGCGAAAGCAAAAAAGGGTGGATTTATCCGTATTAACCCACAAGATGCAGGCGTGCCGAAAATGCACTTTTTAAGTCTAGAAATGAAGGCGTTAGATGCGCTAAAAGCGATTGATCGCCTTCTAAATCCTTCTCAACAAGCGGTTGAATAATGGAAAATTTTTGCGAAATTACCTTCTGCCAACAAATTGGCAGCAACAAGCGACACAACCAAGATGCCCTTTTTAATGGCGAGGCGGTGTTTCAATATAAACTCAAAACGGCTGAAAAACGCCTTGAAAACCGACCGCGCTTTATTGTGGGCGTGGCAGACGGTATTTCCAATAGTAACCGACCAGAAAAAGCGAGCAAGTTGGCAATGCAATTATTAAGCCAAATGGAAAGTATAAGTCGTCAAACGATCTACGATTTACAATCCAGTTTATCAGCAGAATTAGCGGAGGATTATTTTGGCTCAGCAACCACTTTTGTGGCTGCCGAAATTGATCAAGTCAATCAAAAAGCCAAAATTCTCAGTGTGGGCGACAGTCGTGCTTATTTAATTGATGCTCAAGGTAAATGGCAACAAATTACCCAAGATCATTCTATTCTTTCTGAATTGCTGGCTGATTTTCCCGATAAAAAAGAAGAAGATTTTGCCACCATTTATGGTGGTGTTTCTTCTTGTTTAGTCGCCGATTATTCCGAATTTCAAGATAAAATTTTTTATCAAGAAATTGAAATTCAGCAAGGAGAAAGTTTATTACTGTGTTCTGATGGATTAACAGATGGACTTTCAGAAGAAATGAGAGAAAAGATTTGGAAACAATATGATAATGATAAATCTCGATTGACAGTGTGTCGTAAATTAATTGCTAAACAAGGGTTTTATGATGATTTATCGGTTATAATCTGTGCATTTTGATTTATATTATAAAAATATTCTAAGGAACCCAAATTATTATGAGTGAAGAAAAAGCAAAAATACTTAAGATTGATGATGTATTAGAATTAAATTTGAGAATTCCAGACTATCAAAGACCATATAAATGGACAATAAAACACGTTCAACAACTACTTGATGATTTACTTACCCATTTTCGTAATCAGGAACAAGTTTATCGTATCGGGACGGTCGTGATACATAAAGACGGAAAAAATTTTGATATTGTTGATGGCCAACAACGTTTAATTACGCTTTCATTATTGCTTCATAGTTTGGGTAGTGAAAAGAACCTATTGAACCAACCTTTAACACATAGTATTAGTAAGAATAATGTAATTAATAATTATGATTTTATTAAAAATTATTCTATTTCTGATAAGGAAGCATTTAAAAAGTATCTTTTAGAGATTTGTGAAATGGTTTATGTTGAATTAGATGATTTAGATGAAGCCTTCCAATTTTTTGACTCCCAAAATTCAAGAGGGAAACCTTTAGAATCTTATGATTTGCTGAAAGCTTATCATTTACGAGAAATGAAAGATAAGCCAAAAGAGATTATTCATTATTGCGTTGAGCGTTGGGAGAAATCTGCACTTTCTCGAGAAATTAATAACTTAGATAAAATTATCAACTATATTCTTTTTAGATTACGCCGATGGCACTATCAAGAAAGCGGAGAGGTTTTTACATCGGACGAGCTAGAGACATTTAAAGGTGTATCAGAAAGTACTAACTATCCTTATCTTAGCCCACTGTTTGCAACAAAGGCTGTAGAGAAATTAGCACAACAAAATCCTATGCTTTATCATCCAAGATTTGTGAATACAAGTTTTCAAACGATACAAACTTTAATAAATGGTGAGCAATTTTTTGATTATGTTCAGTATTATGCTGAAAGCTATGAAAAATTATTCAAAGAAGGAAGTGGGCTTGTTGATAAAGTGAAAAAAATTAACGGTAAAGATATAGGGAAAGGCGTAAATACCTTTCTTAACAATCAAGATTATTGCTATCGAGTAGGGGATAAGTATTTAAAAAATTTATTTGAATGCACAGTGTTGTTCTATTTTGATAAGTTCGGTGAAGTTTATTTAGATGAATTTATAAATAAAGCATTTTTATGGGTTTATCGAATTCGTTTTGAATATCAGCGTATTACTTTCAAAACTATAGAAGATGAAGCTCACTCAAAAAATGGATTATTTAATCATATAGAGAAATCTTCTACACCAATACAAGTGCTGAGATATACCTCAGCAATACGTGAAGATAAGTTTAGGAACATAGATAATAAAATAAAGGAAGTTTTTGAGGTGAAAGATGAGTAATGCTAAAGAATATGTAAAAACATTAACCATATCTGATTTATTTGATGATGAGAATAAATGTAAGTATATTATTCCAATCTACCAACGCAATTATGCTTGGGGAGATGATGAGATTAGTTCATTGCTTCAAGATATAAAAAATGCTTGTGAAAAAAATAAAGAACAAGATAAAAATTATTATATTGGAAGCTTAGTTGTTTATCGCCGAGAAAATGGTGATTTTGAAGTAATTGATGGTCAGCAAAGGCTAACAACACTTACGTTAATAATGCATCATCTTGGTAAATTAGGTTTTAAAAATGTTTTTTTTGAACATCGAGATGAATCTGAAAAGGCATTATCCAATCTTAATTCTGAAAAATTACCAAGTAATTTTTTACAAGCATTAGAAATAATTAATAAAGGTATTCATGTATGGGGAGATAACAAAACTAATATTACTCGATATCTTTTAGAAAAAGTTGAGATTATCCGAACTGAAGTGCCTGAAGGTACAGATTTAAACCACTATTTCGAAGTTATGAATACCCGTGGCGAGCAATTAGAAAAACACGAAGTTTTAAAAGCCCGTTTAATGGATATGCTACCTGAAAATGAACAATCATTATTTGCCAAAATTTGGGATGCTTGTTCTGATATGAGTCGTTATGCTGTAATGGGGTTTGATCCTACAATAAGAGAAGTGATATTTAGTGATAAATGGTCAGAAAAACCAAAATGCTTTATCAAAATAATTCAAGATATTGAAGAATACAACAAGGAAATTGAAAAGAAGAATAAGGAAGAAAATAAGAAATTATCTATTATCAATATGCAAGGAAATGTAGATGGTATAAAGATTTTAGACCTCATTAATGGAAGTAAAAATAGTGGGTTTAATAAAAATGACTTTGCAGACAAATACGATGGTAGCTTTACTCCTGTTATTGACTTTCCTAATTTCTTAATGCATGTTTTAAGAATTTATTTAGAAATGACTGATAAATGCGGAGATTTTACCAAAACAGTACCGTTAGATGAAAAATACTTATTAAATTCTTTTGAAGAAAAAATTAAAGATGATGATGAAGCTGTTAGAAATTTCATTTATGTTTTATTGATTTGTCGCTATCTTTTTGATTGCTATGTTATCAAATCTAACGCAATTAGAACTGGGGAAGAAAACTGGTCCTTATGGGCGGTTAGACCTAATGGTTCAAGTTATTACTATAAAAATACATTTGGTAATAATACTGAAAGTAAAAATGATGAAAAGCTAGATAATTCTGATGATACTAAAATAGTGGTTATGTTACTTTCAATGTTCCATGTTTCTAACCCATCTCGTATTTACAAAAACTGGTTGTATGCTGTATTACGTTGGTTATTTAATAATAAGGATAATATAATTCCTGGTAACTATATTGATTTTCTAGAAGATCTTTGTGATAAATTCTATTTTGGTAATAACTGTCAAGGAAAAGATATTACAGAGATTATATTAGATAAAGTGGAATTTGACTTAAACTCAGGGGATAAAGAAAATTGGGATGATGGAGTAAATGTTCCTAACTTTGTATTTAATAGATTAGATTATCAGTTATGGAAATTTTTCCACAAACAAGAACAAAAAGTAGAAATTTTGCCAGAAAATGATAAATGGTTAACTATTAAAAATAAAGAAGCTATTTGGAAAAAATTTAGATTTACATTCAGAAGTTCGGTTGAGCATCATTATCCTCAACATCCCTCTGAAGAACATGGATTAGAGAAATTAGATCAAGAAACTTTAGATAATTTTGGTAACTTATATTTGTTGTCTCAAAGTAAAAATTCTCGTTTGAGTAATTTGCCTCCAGAAGCAAAGTTAACATATTATCCTAATGGTGATTATGATAGCCTAAAACAGGCTTTAATGATGGAAAAAACAAAAGAGCTTAATAATTGGAAAGCTGAGGAGATATTAAAGCATGGGGAAGATATGTGGGCGTTATTAAATACTCCAATTCCCAAAATCTCTAAATCATAACGACACAATCCGTCGCTCTACTTCTTAAACTATGCTCGAACCTATTAGGTTTGAGCATTTTTTATTGGAGTGATGATTATGTCGAAATTCAAACTTAACCCGTCGTTGGTTTCTCCTTATACCGAAAAATTAATGTTGCAACTTTTATTAGAGCATCGAGGATTTTCAGAGGTTTTTCATGAGGATGTTTGGCGATATGACAATATTGCAGCGGCTTTAGGTTTACCGGGTGAAATGGAGCGTTGTGATGATTTCCGTGCGAAAGTGAAAAAATTATTACAAGCACGAAATAAAACATTGCCCAAATTGACTGCACTTTGCGTAAACGAGAATTCAATTATTCAACAAAATATCGATAAATTGACTCAATTATTATCATTGAATACAGCTGAGCAGACAGTTTTTCGCTTAGCTATTCAGTTCCGTTTAGATGAAGCATTGAAAGAATTGAGTGGAGCATTACCAAAATCTAATTTGGCAGAGCTAGGTGAGGTATTATCAAATTTATTTGATTTACCCAAATCGGACATTATTTCTGCCTTAAAAGATAAAGGAAAACTATTAGGCTATGGCTTGCTCGCTCGAAACTATAATCCAGATAGAATACATGAATATTTGGATTGGGGCAAAATGCTAGATTTTGATGAGTTTATCTCGGAAGCATTAAATGAACAGATGCTATTAAAATCGTGCACTCAGCCTGCGATTGAAACGAGTTTAAGTTTAGACAATTTTTCTTATCTAGGTAAGATGAAAACCATGATGCTGGATTATCTTCAGTCCTCATTTGCTACTCATAGAAAAGGCGTAAATATTTTAATTTATGGTGCACCAGGTACGGGAAAAACAGAGTTGGCAACTTTGTTGGGTAAAGCGTTGTGCGTTTCGGTGCATAACATTACCTATATGGATGGAGATGGGGATGTGATTAGCGCAGAAGATCGTTTGAATAAATGTCGTTTTGCGCAGAAGGTGTTAGAAGGACAATCTTCGCTATTGATTTTTGATGAAATAGAAGATGTTTTTCGCGCTAGTTTCTTTGAGCAATCAGTGGCACAGCAGAATAAAGCTTGGATGAATCAGTTATTGGAAAACAATAACGTGCCGATGATTTGGTCATCTAATTCTGTTTCGGGCATAGATCCTGCTTTTTTACGTCGCTTTGATTTAATTTTAGAAATGCCAGATTTGCCGTTGAAAAATAAGTCAGCACTCATTACGCAACTGACTGAGGGAAAATTAAGTCCGGCTTATGTCCAGCATTTTGCTAAAGTGCGGTTATTAACGCCTGCGATTTTAAGCCGCACAATTCGGGTGGCAAAGGAACTCAATACGTCAAATTTTGCTGAGACTTTGCTCATGATGTTTAATCAAACGTTAAAGTCGCAAAATAAACCGAAAATCGAACCGCTTGTTTTAGGTAAAGCTGACTATAACTTAGATTATGTGGCTTGTAATGACAATATTCATCGTATTAGTGAAGGGTTAAAACGGTCGAAAAAAGGGCGAATTTGTTGCTATGGCCCGCCGGGAACAGGAAAAACTGCTTGGGCAGCATGGCTTGCAGAACAGTTAGATATGCCGCTGTTGCTAAGACAAGGCTCAGATTTACTTAATCCTTATGTAGGCGGGACAGAACGGAATATCGCACAAGCTTTTGAGCAAGCGAAAGCTGATAATGCATTATAGGTGCTAGATGAAGTGGATACGTTCCTGTTTTCACGTGATGGCGCAGAACGTAGTTGGGAACGTTCACAAGTAAATGAAATGCTAACGCAAATTGAACGTTTTGAGGGATTGATGGTGGTATCAACAAATTTAATTGAGGTACTCGATCCTGCTGCTTTACGCCGTTTTGATTTGAAACTGAAGTTTGATTATTTAACGCCGCCACAACGTTTAGATTTCGCTAAACAACAGGCTGAAATCTTAGGGTTGCCATCATTATCGGAAGAGGATTTAAGTCAGATTGAATCGCTTAATCTGCTGACGCCTGGGGATTTTGCTGCGGTGGCTCGTCGTCATCAATTTTCCCCTTTTCAAAAGGTGCAAGATTGGCTGAGCGCATTACAAGGTGAATGTGAAGTGAAACCAGCGTTTTCTGCAACGACAAGACGGATAGGGTTCTAATTAAAGTGCGGTCATAATTTTTATGGTTTTTTGACCGCATTTTTTATTCTCCTGTCAGCCAGCTTGCGAGCAAAATAACGATAGTGAAAATAGCGAACCAGATAAGGTGAAGTTTAGTGCTTTTTCGATTAATTTCGGCATTATGCTGGCGTCGTTCTTCGAGTTTTTGTTTGTAAATTTCAAGATCTTCTTCTTTAAAAGAAAAACCACAATTTGGACAAAATTGAGCAGATTCGCTGATTTTTTTACGACATTCAGGGCAGCGGGTGAGAGCCATTGATGATCCTTTATTAGTTATTTTAATTTATATCCCTATTGTAAGTGAAAAAAACGTAATGATAAACGTGACATGGATCACAAAATTGAAACAATGTAAAAATTAAAATTTTGATTTTGATGATTTTCACTTAGAATACCGCCGACGAAGTCTAGTATATGACTAAATTTCGGTATTCATTTATTCCTGAGGAGTATTTTTTATGTTGTGGTTTTTCTTCTGCGTGGCGTTATTGCTTGCAGGTTATTTCTTTTATAGTCGAGTGATTGAGCGCATTTTTGTGATCAATCCAAATCGTCAAACGCCAGCGTATACCATGAATGATGGCGTTGACTATATGCCAATGTCTAAAACTAAGATTTGGTTAATTCAATTATTAAATATTGCAGGTACAGGCCCAATCTTTGGTCCGATTCTTGGTGCGTTATACGGACCAGTTGCAATGCTTTGGATTGTGGTGGGTTGTATCTTTGCGGGTGCGGTACACGATTATTTCTGTGGAATGTTAAGTGTGCGTAATGGCGGTGCATCTATGCCTAACCTCGCAGGTAAATACTTAGGTCGTCCAGTTAAAGCATTTATTAACATCTTAGCGGTTGTACTTTTATTATTAGTGGGTGTGGTATTCGTTGCAAGTCCAGCTCAATTAATGGGTACGATTACAATGGATGTGTTCGGTGCTGCATCAGGTAGCATTTCTATTAGCAATGCGGAAGAAATCCATCAGGTAGCTGAAGCAGGTGGTATTACCGTTTGGGGTATGGATAAAGCGACTGTTATCAGTGTTTGGACTGCTATCATCTTCATTTACTATATTCTTGCGACATTACTTCCAGTTGATAAAATCATCGGTCGTATCTACCCATTCTTCGGTGCATTATTACTCTTTATGTCTGTAGGTATGGTATATGGTTTAGTAAGTGCAGATCTTAGCTCAGCAGACCCAATTTCTTTCTATCGTTCTGTGGACGGTATGTCTTTTGAGAAATTCTTCCAAAACTTTGAAACCCGTGCAGATTTACCATTATGGCCACTCTTGTTCTTAACAATCTCTTGTGGTGCATTATCTGGTTTCCACGCAACACAAAGCCCGTTAATGGCGCGTTGTACTGAAAACGAAAAAGAAGGACGTTTCATTTTCTACGGTGCGATGATCGGTGAAGGTGTGATTGC
>NZ_CAJLNI010000049.1 GCF_905207935.1 uncultured Haemophilus sp. | reverse complement strand
CGGGACGTTGGTCAAACAAGTCCCCCATCGCTCCTTGGGTGCCGGTGTAGAGCAGGTAGAGATTGTTGATGGCACGGTAATGTCCGCGACCTGCCGCCGCTTCGTACAGAATCACCATATCCTGTAACTCTTGCACAGTTCTGCGCCAACTTTTGGCATGGAGTAAGGTTGCTGCCCGATACCATTGCTCGGCTTCGACATCAGTGTTGGGCGGCGGTGTCCATGTGGCACAGGTATATTCTGTGCGTTTCGGGTCAAAGGCTTTGGGTGCAGAAAGCGTTTGAGTATCGTTACGGTCTGATGCTGAAAATGAATTAACCCCGCAAGTCGTAATTAGCGGGATAAGTAAGAAAATGATGTTACATTTTTTCATATTTGACTGTTCTTTGGATGGATTAAAATTTAGTCTAAACATTCTTTTAAATAATGTAAATTATATTTTTATAATACCACCTGAAAATTAAAACTTTCATCAAAAAAACAAATCGATAACTTTATGTTGCTTATTTTTTAATGTGGTTTTTATGTTATTTTTATAATAAAAAGAGCGGTCAAAATTCACAGTGATTTTTGACCGCTCTTTGTTTGTTAAGATTAGCGTTTCGCTTTTTTGATAAACTTCATCAAGCGTTTACGTTTACGTAATTGGTTTGGTGTGAGTTTATTTTTTCTACCTGCGAATGGGTTTGAACCTTCTTGGAATAGCAAGCGAATTGGTGAACCAATAATTTTCAAACTCTTACGATAATAATTAGATAAATAACGTTTGTACGAATCCGGTAATTTATCCATTTGGTTACCATGCACCACGATAATTGGTGGGTTATAACCACCTGGGTGAGCATATTTTAATTTAATACGACGACCGCCAATCATTGGTGGTTGATGCTCATCCGTTGCCATTTGTAAAATGCGGGTGAGAAGGGACGTCGTCATTTTTTGCGTCGCACAAGCATAAGCTTCTTTAATCGAATCAAAAAGATTCCCCACGCCACTGCCGTGTAAAGCAGAAATAAAATGCACACGGGCAAAGTCGATGAAATCAAGACGGCGATCTAATTCAGATTTGACGCGATCTTTCACATCTTGATCTAAGCCATCCCATTTATTCACGACGATCACGAGCGAGCGTCCTGCATTTAAGATAAAGCCAAGCAGAGAGAGATCTTGGTCTGAAATATTTTCACGCGCATCAATTGTGAGTAACACCACGTTTGCATCTTGAATTGCTTGCAACGTTTTAATAACAGAGAATTTCTCAACGGCTAAATGCACTTTACCACGTTTACGCACACCAGCTGTGTCAATTAAGGTGTATTGTTGCCCATCGCGTTCCATTGGAATGTAGATACTGTCGCGTGTTGTGCCTGGCATATCGTAAACCACCACGCGATCTTCACCTAAAATACGATTGGTTAATGTGGATTTACCAACGTTTGGACGGCCTACAATCGCAATTTTGATATTTTTATCTTGTTCTTCTTCAAGCTCTTCGTCTAATGCTTCATCAATTAATGAAGTATCTTCTTCTGAATCGAAGTCAAATTCGTGATCCCATTCATCTTTTTCTTCTTCATCAGAAGTGCGGTCATTTTCCGCTTCGTTTTCTTGTAATTTTTCCGCTAAAGGTGCAAGTACTTGCTCCATTAATTGAGTCACGCCACGGCCTTGTGATGCGGCGATTTGTTCAATTTCACCTAAGCCTAATTGATAAAATTCCGCACAGTGTGAGTCTGCATCAATACCGTCAGTTTTATTTGCTACAACCACGGTTGTTTTATTAGTACGTTGGCGTAAGTAATTGGCAATGCCAATGTCTGCAGCCGTTAAACCTGCACGCGCATCCACTAAGAAAAGCACTACATCGGCTTCTTCAATCGCTAATAAGGATTGTTCTGCCATTTTTTCTTCAACGCCTTCTTCAGTGCCATCAATACCGCCGGTATCGATCACAATGAAATCATAGCCAGAAATATTGGCATGACCGTATTTACGATCTCGGGTTAAACCAGGGAAGTCTGCGACAAGCGCATCACGAGTACGGGTTAAACGGTTGAATAGGGTGGATTTACCTACGTTTGGGCGACCCACTAAGGCAACGACAGGAGTTGTCATAAAAATATCTCTGTAAAGTGTAAATTTGGTTAATTATAGCGAATGTTGGCTGGCAGGTAAAATTCGGGCATAAAAAAAAAGCACCTTCTGGTGCTTCATTATCTCGGCTTAATTGGCGGAATGGACGGGACTCGAACCCGCGACCCCCTGCGTGACAGGCAGGTATTCTAACCAGCTGAACTACCACTCCGTGAGTATATTAAGACAAGTTTTAAATTGGCGGAATGGACGGGACTCGAACCCGCGACCCCCTGCGTGACAGGCAGGTATTCTAACCAGCTGAACTACCACTCCGCTAAGTGCTGGGTATAATAATGATGAACGTTAAAACCGTCAATCTTTTTTTTCTTTTTTATGTTTATCTGATTAATAGATAACCGATTAATGTGAGGTTTCGTCACTCGTACGAATTGACCAAAAACATTTGCCGTCGCTTTTTTTATTGACCAATTTAAGGAAATCCAAATGGGCTTGGATTTCATCATCAGTGGGTTGTAACACTTTTAAATTTTGCGAAAAATTGACCGCACTTTGAAGATCTTGCATATTAGCACCAGCTTGGATAATTGAACTATCCGCATGATCTTCATCAAATAGACTGGTTTGACCGCCCGTCATGGACAAGTAAACGTCGGCCAAAATCTCCGCATCCAGTAACGCGCCGTGGAGCGTGCGTTTGCTGTTATCAATGCCTAAACGATCACACAACGCATCTAAGCTATTACGTTTTCCAGGATACATTTGGCGCGCCATTTGCAACGTATCGGTGACGAGGCAAATGTCGGTCGTTTTGATATCTAACCCAAGTTTACGGAATTCATAGTCCATAAAGCCCACGTCGAAGGGGGCGTTGTGAATCAGTAGTTCGGCACCACGAATGTATTCAATAAAGTCTTGTGCAATCGTTTTGAAATCCGGTTTATCCGCCAGCATTTCATCCGTAATACCGTGAACTTTAATGGCATCAGGATCAACCAAACGATCCGGTTTAATATAAATATGAAAATTATTGCCCGTATATTTACGGTTGATCATTTCCACCGCGCCAATTTCAATAATGCAATGTCCTTCGTAATGCGCACCAATTTGGTTCATACCGGTGGTTTCAGTATCCAGTACAATTTGGCGATCCGGATTTATCATTGTTCTACCTATTTGTTTCCTTTAAAATACTGCCTATTTTACACAAGCTCGAATTAGTTATGCAAAAACAGATTGAAATTTTTACGGATGGATCTTGCCTCGGCAATCCGGGAGCCGGTGGCATAGGGATTGTCCTGCGCTATAAACAGCACGAAAAACATATTTCAAAAGGGTATTTTAAAACCACCAATAATCGCATGGAATTACGAGCTGTGATTGAGGCTTTAAATAGCTTAAAAGAGCCTTGCCATGTGACGCTTTATAGCGATAGCCAATATATGAAAAATGGCATCACGCAATGGATTTACAATTGGAAGAAAAACAATTGGAAAGCGAGCACGGGCAAAGCGGTAAAAAATCAGGATTTATGGATTGCGTTAGATCAGGCAATTCAAACCCATAACATTGATTGGCAGTGGGTGAAAGGCCATTCTGGCCATCGTGAAAATGAAATTTGTGATGAATTAGCCAAACAAGGCGCAGAAAACCCAACTTTCGAAGATATCGGTTACGAAGGGTAGTCTGCACCTGGTTTTAATGTGCGGTTATTCTTGATAACGAATTAAACCTTCCTGCTGTGTGGTGGCAATTAATGTGCCATCTGCAGCAAAAATTTGTCCTCTCGCTAAACCACGACCCGCAAAAGCATTGTTACTTTCAATGGCATGTAAGTGCCAATTATTTAAATTGAAAGGGCGGTGGAACCAAATACTATGGTCGATCGTAGCCACTTTCATCCCTTTCTGTAAAAAGCCTTTCCCATGTGGGTGAAGTGCGGTCAAAATACAGTGGAAATCAGAAAAATACGCTAAGAGACATTGTTGCGTCTGTAAATCTAATGGTGCTTCTCCGTTGGTTTTAAACCAAGCATATTGTTCTGGCGGCAGTTCTCGACCATCAAATGGATTGTTCAAATATCGGCTATGAATCTGAAATGGTCGTTCTTGAGCAAATTTTTCACTCAAGCTTTCAGGCAAAGTTTGCGCTACTTTTAACATGATTTCGTGTTCGTCAATGCATTGTTCTGGCCCCGGCACTTCTGGCATAGCGGATTGATGATCAAAGCCTTCTTCAGGTACTTGAAATGAGGCGGTGACATGACAAATCACATTTTTATGTTGAATGGCTTTTACGCGTAATGCAGAGAAGTTACGCCCTTCACGTAAAGTTTCCACGTCATAAATAATCGGGTATTGACTGTCGCCAGGCGCTAAAAAGTAAGCATGGCAAGAATGGAGTACGCGCTCCGTTGGAGCAACTTGCATAGCGGCAGAAAGAGATTGCGCTACAACCTGACCGCCAAACACTTGGCGAAAACCTAAGTCTTCACTCGCACCACGAAAGATAAGATCATCAATTTTTTCTAATTTTAACAATTCGATGAGTTGATTTAATTTATCCGACATTGTTTTTTCCTTTTATAAATACAAAAAGACCGCATAGTTATGCGGTCTGAAGTGTTTTTATACGTTAAAGCGGAAGTGCATGACATCACCATCTTGGACGATGTAGTCTTTACCTTCTAAGCGCCATTTACCTGCTTCTTTTGCACCGTTTTCACCTTTGAATTGGATGAAGTCATCGTAAGCAATCACTTCTGCACGGATGAAGCCTTTTTCAAAGTCTGTGTGGATTACAGCCGCTGCTTTAGGGGCCGTTGCACCCACAGAAACTGTCCATGCGCGTACTTCTTTCACACCCGCAGTGAAGTAGGTTTGAAGATTTAATAAGGCATAACCTGCACGAATTACACGGTTTAAGCCAGGTTCTTCAATACCAAGATCTTGTAAGAATTCGATTTTTTCATCGTCATCAAGTTCAGCAATTTCCGCTTCAATCGCCGCACATACAGGCACCACAACAGAGCCTTCTTTTTCTGCAAACTCACGTACTTTGTCTAAATATGGGTTATTTTCAAAACCGTCTTCATTTACGTTCGCAATGTACATGGTTGGTTTTAATGTGAGGAAGTTATAGCTTTTAATTGCTAATAACTCATCTTTATCTAACTCAACAGAACGAATCATGCCTGCTTCAGAAAGTACAGGAAGGATTTTTTCCATCACAGACAGCTCAAATTTTGCGTCTTTATCGCCACCTTTTGCGCGTTTTTGTAAACGTTGGATTGCACGTTCGCAGCTGTCTAAGTCAGCAAGGGCTAATTCGGTATTGATGGTTTCGATATCACTTAATGGATCGATCTTACCTGCAACGTGCACGATGTCATCATTTTCAAAACAACGAACAACATGACCAATTGCATCAGTTTCACGGATGTTAGCTAAGAATTTATTCCCTAAGCCTTCACCTTTACTTGCGCCCGCAACCAAACCCGCAATATCCACAAACTCCATGGTGGTGGGTAATACACGTTCAGGTTTAACAATTTCCGCTAACGCATCTAAACGCGGATCCGGCATTGGTACCACGCCAGTATTTGGTTCGATTGTACAGAACGGATAGTTTGCCGCTTCGATACCGGCTTTGGTTAATGCATTAAAAAGAGTCGATTTACCGACGTTTGGCAAACCAACGATACCACATTTAAATCCCATGATGTTTTCCTTATTGTGAGCGTAAGTGCGGTTAAAATTTATGGTGTTTTTTCACCGCACTTTTGAGTTAAATTTTAAAACTGTTTAAGCGATTGGTGGCTTTCACCATGCCTTCTTTGAAAAGCAATTCAATGCAATCGGTGGCTTCGTCTAACGCTTTATCGAGCGCTTCTCTTTCTGCAGGCGAGGGTTTGTTAAGCACAAAACCTGAAACTAAATCACGGTGTCCAGGATGGCCAATGCCAATGCGTAAACGATAGAAATTGTTGCTGTTACCAAGCTGAGCTACGATATCTTTTAAACCATTGTGTCCGCCATGTCCGCCACCTTGTTTTAATTTTACGGTGCCCGGTGGTAAGTCTAATTCATCGTGTAGCACTAAAATTTCTTCTGGTTTGATGCGATAAAAATTAGCAAGTGCACCCACTGCTTTTCCACTTAAATTCATAAACGTCGTTGGCACTAAAAAACGGACTTCTTTGCCGTTAATCAGTGTTTTTCCTACATAACCGAAGAATTTATTTTCTGCATTAAGCGAAACATTAAAGCGACGAGCCAATCGCTCAATCAGCCATTCACCTGCATTGTGGCGGGTTTCCGCATATTTATCGCCAGGGTTTCCCAGCCCCACGATGAGTTTAATTTCAGACATAGTTTTCTGCTTGAATAAAAATAGTGGCGTATTGTAGCGAAAAAGGGCTAATTTCTCAATCTATAAGGCTAAGACTAAAACGCCTGAGAGAATTAATAGACTTCCTATGACTAATTTCATACTTAAGGGTTCGCCTAACAATACCACGCCTAAAATAATGGCTATCACCACACTGAGTTTATCAATGGGCGCAACCCAAGAGGCGGGCGCCATTTGTAACGCGCGATAATAACAAAGCCAAGATAGGCCCGTAGCAACACCAGAAAGAATTAAAAAGGTAAACGGTTTTGCAGCAATATGTTGTGGCAGTTGCCATTCGTTACGTGCGCTAATGATACCTGCTGTAACGAGTAACACCACAATTGTACGGATAAAGGTCGCGAGATTGCTGTTAATGCCTTCAACCCCTAATTTGCCTAAAATAGCGGTAAGTCCAGCGAAAAAGGCTGAACCAATAGCAAAAAATACCCAATTCATGATGTGCTCCTATTTTATCGTTAATATTGACCGCACTTTTCCGCTATAATAACGGAAAACTCATCAAGACAGAATAAGACATGAACCAAATTAATATTGAAATCGCTTATGCTTTGCCGGATCGTTATTATTTAAAATCCTTCAAAGTCGATGAAGGCACGATGATCCAAACGGCTATTTTACAATCAGGCATTTTGCAACAGTTTACCGAGATCGATTTGCGTGAAAATAAAGTGGGGATTTATTCCCGTCCAGCCAAATTAACGGATCAATTAAAAGATGGCGATCGTATTGAAATTTACCGTCCATTGTTAGCCGATCCTAAAGAAATTCGTCGTAAACGTGCAGCAGAGCAAGCCAAAGCCGCACAAGAAAAAGCCCAACAAGAAAAACAGGAAAAGGAGTAAAAAAATGACCGCACTTTCCAACCAATATTGTCTGCCTGATGGCATTACCCCTGAAATTTTCCTGCGTGATTATTGGCAGAAAAAACCATTGATTATTCGTAATGGTTTACCTGAAATTGTTGGCCAATTCGAGCCTGACGATATTATCGAATTAGCACAAGGCGAAGAGGTGACCGCACGTTTAGTGAAAACCTTTTCAGATGATAATTGGAAAGTGTTTTTCAGTCCCTTATCCGAAGAGGATTTTGCAGATGTACCAGAGAAATGGTCAGTGCTCGTCCAAAATTTAGAGCAATGGAGTACAGAACTCGGTCAGCTTTGGAATAAGTTTGGCTTTATCCCACAATGGCAACGCGACGATATTATGGTGTCTTATGCACCTAAAGGTGGTTCCGTTGGTAAGCATTATGACGAGTATGATGTATTCTTGGTGCAAGGTTATGGTCATCGCCGTTGGCAGTTAGGTAAATGGTGTGATTCTTCTACAGAATTTAAACCGAATCAGCCGATTCGTATTTTTGATGATATGGGCGAATTGTTGATTGATGAAGTGATGAATCCGGGCGATATTCTTTATATTCCTGCTCGCATGTCGCATTATGGTGTAGCTGAAGATGATTGTTTAACCTTTTCTTTTGGTTTGCGTTACCCGAATTTAGCAGACATTTTCGATAACGTGAATAAAGCGTTTTGTCATCAAGATCCTGAATTGAATTTAAGCGAATTCCAATTACCGTTACGTTTAACGCAAGCAGAGCAGCGTACGGGAAAATTGGCAGATGAAAATATTCAGGCAATGAAAAAACAATTCTTAGCGAAATTGGCAGAGTCTGAAGCCTTTGATGCCTTGTTCAAACAAGCAGTAGCCAGTACAGTGAGCTCACGTCGCTATGAAATGTTGGTGTCCGATGAAATGTCCGATCCTGACGAAGTGCGGTCAATTTTAGAAGAGGAACAAGGTGTATTAATGCAGGACAATAACTGCAAATTGCTTTACACCGAAAATCCGCTCCGAATTTATGCGAATGGCGAATGGTTGGATGAAGTGAATGTCATTGAAGCAGAAGTGTTGAAACGTCTTTCCGATGGTGAAGCGCTAGATTGGGCATTCTTAAATAATTTAGTGAATGATACAGAAGATCCTGAAAGTACAATGGAATTATTGCTTGATTCGATTTGTAACTGGCTAGATGATGGTTGGGTGTTGATTGAATAATGTCTGAAAACATTTACTCCGTTTCCCAACTGAACAGCGCGGCTCGCCAAATGCTGGAAGGGAATTTTTCACAGATTTGGCTTACAGGGGAGATTTCTAATTTCACTCAACCTGTGTCAGGGCATTGGTATTTAACGCTGAAAGATGAAAATGCCCAAGTTCGCGGTGCGATGTTCCGCATGAAAAATTTGCGAGTGGGATTTCGTCCGCAAAATGGTATGCAGGTCTTGGTGCGGGCGAATGTCAGCTTATATGAACCTCGTGGTGATTATCAGCTGATTATTGAATCTATGCACCCTGCGGGTGAAGGCTTGTTGCAGCAGCAATTTGAAGCGCTAAAAATGAAATTGGCCGCTGAAGGGTTGTTTGCACAAAACTTGAAGAAAAGCTTGCCGGACTATGCTAAAGCGGTGGGGATTGTTACCTCTTCAACTGGCGCAGCGTTGCAGGATATTTTACATATTTTGGCTCGTCGAGATCCGAGTTTAAAAGTGGTGATTTATCCAACGGCAGTGCAAGGCAAAGAAGCGACGGCTGAAATCGTCCAAATGATTGAACTCGCTAATGCACGTCAAGAAGTGGATGTATTGATTGTCGGCCGTGGTGGTGGTTCTTTAGAAGATCTTTGGTGCTTTAATGAAGAAGAAGTCGCGCGTGCGATTTTTCGTTCTAATTTACCGATTATTAGTGCGGTAGGTCATGAAACGGATGTTACTATTGCCGATTTTGTGGCTGATTTACGTGCGCCGACCCCCTCTGCTGCTGCGGAGTTAGTGAGTCGCAATCAGCAGGAATTACTTCAACAGTTAGCCTATAAACAACAGCGTTTGGAGATGGCGTTAGATCGTATTTTTAGTCATCAACAACAACGTTTACAACAGTTACGTTTACGCCTGCAAAACCAGCATCCGCAAAATCAATTGTTGATGCAAAAAGCCAGAACAGAACAATTACATCATCGTTTAGTTTTGGCAATGCAGCGCCAAATGGATAAAACGCAGCAAAAATTGACCGCACTTTCAGCGCGCTTAAAACAAAATCCGTTGCCTTATCGATTGCAAAAACAATCCCAATATTTAGCTCAGTTACAAGTGCGGTTAAATTTAGGGGCGAATCGTCAAGTCACGGAACGTCAAAATAAATTGGCGACATTGTGTGGCAAGTTAGATGGATTAAGCCCATTAAAAGTATTAGCACGAGGGTATTCCATCGCAGAGGATGATAAAGGACATACCATTGTGAGTGTGAAGCAAGTCAAAACAGGCGACTCCATTAAAACGAAGGTGGCAGATGGGGAGATAACCAGCCGCGTTTGTTAATTTAAATAAATTTTTAATGTAAACCTATGATGAATAAGAAATCATCATAGGTTTTCTTTTTTTGTGACCAGCTTCAAAGTTTCGACAAAAAAATAGAGGGTTCAGTTTTTTTTATTTTTTTATGGGAGTATTATGCGACCTCGATACTAGGAGAGTAATGATGTCAGAAATTCAACAGTTTAGTCAGCATGATATAGAAGTTCTTAATGAAGAAACTGTTTATAAAGGTTTTTTTACACTTAAGAAAGTACAGTTTAAACATAAGCTTTTTGCCGGTGGCGAAAGTGGCGTGGTGACACGTGAATTATTGGTCAAAGGTGCCGCTTCTGCAGTGATTGCTTACGATCCGGAAGAAGATGCAGTGGTTTTAGTTGAGCAAGTACGTATTGGTGCATATCAACCTGAATCAGCTCGTTCCCCTTGGTTATTAGAATTGATCGCCGGGATGATAGAAGAGGGTGAACAACCTGAAGAAGTCGCTTTGCGTGAAAGTGAAGAGGAAGCAGGCGTATCCGTTCAAGATCTCACACATTGTTTAAGCGTGTGGGATAGCCCAGGTGGTGTCGTCGAACGTATTCATTTGTTTGTCGGTCGAGTAGATAGCTCGCAAGCTAAGGGACTTCATGGTTTAGCTGAAGAGAATGAAGACATTCGTGTTCATGTGGTGAAACGTGAACAAGCCTATCAATGGATGTGTGAAGGTAAAATTGATAATGGCATTGCAGTAATGGGCTTGCAATGGCTTCAATTAAATTACGCCCAATTGCAGCAACGCTGGCAATAGGAGTCTCATGAGCAATACATTTGAATACGAACTCGCGAGTGAAGTTGTTAAATTATTACAAATTACCGATCCTCATTTGTTTAAAGATACAAGCAAAGACTTATTAGGTATCAACACGCACGAAAGTTTTTCTCAGGTGTTAAAAGAAATTCAGTTGGAGTCTTTTGAGTACGATGTCGTGCTTGCAACAGGGGATTTGGTACAAGATAGTAGCGACGAAGGCTATCTGCGATTTGTTGAAATGGTTAAACCGTTAAATAAATGGGTATTTTGGCTTCCGGGTAATCATGATTTCCAACCTAAAATGGTAGAGCATTTAAGCCAATCGCCTATTAATGCGTCAAAACATTTACTTTTAGGTAAACATTGGCAAGTGATTTTGTTAGATAGCCAAGTTTTCGGTGTGCCTCATGGCGAATTGAGTGCTTATCAGCTAGATTGGTTAAAAACAAAATTAGCCGAAAATCCAGCTCGTCATAGCTTAGTCGTCTTACATCACCATCTATTGCCAACGAATTCAGCATGGCTTGATCAGCATAACTTACGTAATGCGCATGATTTTTCAGCCGTTCTTGCTCAATTCAACAATGTAAAAGGGATTTTATACGGTCATATTCATCAAGAAGTTGATGGCTATTGGCAAGGTTATCAAACCATGGCAACACCAGCGACTTGTATTCAATTTAAGCCGGACAGCAACCATTTTGCTTTAGATACCTTACAACCAGGTTGGCGTGAAATTGAGCTACAGCCAGATGGACGAATTGAAACGAGAGTAAAACGAATCAAACAAAAAACATTCCTACCGAATATGGAGGAAGAAGGATACTAAACAAAGTGCGGTTAAAATTCAGGTGATTTTAACCGCACTTTTTCTATACCGAAATGGGTAAAAGTCCATTTTACACTAGCCAGAATTCCCACAAATCTGTACAATAGCCGACCGATTTTATCTTTTTACTAATCTTTATTTTTAAGCAATATGACGCAAAAATTACATATTAAAACATGGGGCTGTCAGATGAATGAGTATGATTCATCAAAAATGGCCGATCTTCTCTTAAATACACATGGTTTGGAATTGACAGATATTCCAGAAGAAGCAGATGTGTTACTTCTTAACACCTGTTCTATCCGTGAAAAAGCACAAGAAAAAGTGTTCCATCAGTTAGGTCGTTGGAAAGAATTAAAAAAACAAAATCCCAAATTAGTGATTGGTGTGGGCGGTTGTGTGGCTTCACAAGAGGGGGAGCATATTCGTCATCGTGCACCTTACGTAGATATCGTATTTGGTCCGCAAACTTTACATCGCTTACCAGAAATGATTAACCAAATTCGTGGCGGTAAAAGTTCGGTGGTAGATGTGAGTTTCCCAGAAATTGAGAAATTTGACCGCTTACCGGAACCCCGCGCAGAAGGCCCAACCGCGTTTGTGTCTATTATGGAAGGCTGTAATAAATATTGTACTTACTGCGTGGTGCCTTATACCCGTGGTGAAGAAGTGAGCCGTCCTGTTGATGATGTATTATTTGAAATTGCGCAGTTGGCCGATCAAGGTGTTCGTGAAATCAATTTATTAGGCCAAAACGTAAATGCGTATCGTGGCCCGACATTTGATGGCGGTATCTGTACATTTGCGGAATTATTGCGTTTAGTAGCATCTATTGACGGTATCGACCGTTTACGTTTTACCACCAGCCATCCAATCGAATTTACTGACGATATTATTGACGTGTATCGCGATACACCAGAATTAGTAGACTTCGTACACTTGCCGGTGCAAGCTGGTTCTGACCGTATTTTAACCATGATGAAACGTGGTCATACTGCGTTAGAATATAAATCGATCATTCGTAAATTACGTGCCGTGCGTCCAAATATTCAAATCAGCTCAGATTTCATTGTAGGCTTCCCAGGTGAAACCAAGGAAGAGTTTGAACAAACAATGAATCTAATTGCGCAAGTGAATTTTGATATGAGCTTTAGCTTTATCTATTCAGCTCGTCCAGGTACACCTGCAGCAGATATGCCAGATGATGTAACCGAAGAAGAGAAGAAACAACGTCTCTATCTTTTACAAGAGCGTATCAACCAACAAGCGGCACAATACAGCCGTCGCATGCTTGGCACAGAGCAACGTGTATTGGTAGAAGGGCCGTCTAAGAAAGATATTATGGAATTAACAGGACGTACTGAAAACAACCGTATTGTGAATTTCCAAGGCTCACCAGATATGATTGGTAAGTTTGTCGATATCAAGATTACCGATGTTTATACTAACTCTCTACGTGGCGATGTCGTGCGTACTGAAGATCAAATGGGACTACGTATTGCACAATCTCCACAAGAAGTGATGAACCGTACTCGTAAAGAAGATGAATTAGGCGTAGGACGTTATCACGGCTAATCATTTAAGAATATAGGTAAGTAACCGTACGAAAGTGCGGTTATTTTTTATGTGTTTTTTAGAAAAGAGAGTAGGAAAGTCTTTAACCTAAATTTTAGGTATAAAAAAAACACCAATTAAGGTGCTAACTTAAAGTGGTGGGTCGTGAAGGATTCGAACCTTCGACCAACGGATTAAAAGTCCGCTGCTC
>NZ_CAJLNI010000048.1 GCF_905207935.1 uncultured Haemophilus sp. | reverse complement strand
TTAGTTTTACATAACCCCTAAATTTATTTAGGTAAATATATTATTTCTATTTAATAGGAGATTGAATAATGAAAAAATTATTCACAGCAGTACTTTCTGCGGCAGCGATTGCTGTACCTTTTTTTGCTTCTGCGAATACGGCACCACAAACGGAACAAAGTGCAGTACAACCAGAAAAAGCAAAAGGCGTTTGGATTGATGTGCGTTCTGCTGAGGAGTTTAATGCTGGTCATTTACAAGGTGCAGTGAATATTCCACACGATAAAATCGTTGAAGGCGTTAAAGCGATTGGCTCAGATAAAGATGCCCCGATCAACCTTTATTGTCGTAGAGGTCGCCGTGCCGAAGCCGCACTCACTGAGCTGAAAAATGCCGGCTATACCAATGTAACCAACCATGGTGGTTATGAAGATTTGGTTAAAAAAGGTTTGAAATAAACAACATATATTTAAAGCAAAAATCCCCTAGAGCAGAGCAGTAGGGGATTTTTACTATAAAGAGCGGTCAAATTTTTAAGTGTTTTGCAAATCGTCTTAAAAACTCGACCGCTTGTTTTTTTACTTCAATTTAACTGCAGTAGTCCCTTGTTTAAAGTCGTTTTTTTAATGTCGACAATATTGCATCCCAAGCGGTTAAAGCTTCTTGCTCACTGAGTGGCGAACCTTTGGTATTTTTCTTATTGGTACCTAAAGTCATCTTAAATTTTACGCTTCCATCATCTTTTTCCCAGATAAATAGATATCGATTTCCTTGCCACTTAACCAGTTTTTCACTGCCGGTCATGCCATTGATATTGCGCTTTCCTTTGCGGATGGTGCTGTATTTCGCCCACGAGAAGAGCTTATCCAAAGCACTATCTTTAGCGAAAAGGTCTCGTTCTAATAGCGGTTTATCACCTTCCTCCAAAGATCCACCCGTCGTTAGCTCTGCATAAACGTCTTTATAGTCTTTGATTTTGATGCCTGCACTGCCAAAAAACGGCTCAGTTCCCTTATCGGCAATAAATCCTTCTGTTAAACAGACACCTTGTTGCTGTGGCATTTCAGTATCTTTACGATCTCTCAGCTTGTCGAAAAAATCATTTCGTATCTGCCCAATAGCTTCGTCAACTTTGCTTTTTTCCAGCTGTTTCAGGTTTGGGGGAGTTTTGCCATTAACAGGCATAATGCGCACAAAAGCTCTAATAGAATAGTCATCGTTCTTACCTAGCTTGAAATAGAAATCGACATAATAGAGCATACCTTTTAGGTGCTTTGACACCGAGTGTTCCCAAGAACCCGGAGCCTGTGTCACCATCGCTATCGCTTTATTAGGAAAGATTGTACGGTTTTCTATAAAAATATCACTTCCATTATATCCTTTTTCTTTAACCTCTAATACGGATTCTACTTCCAGATTCCAATAATCTGGTCGCACTCTTATCTGCCAACCATTATATTTAAGCCAACCAGTCCCACTTATACGGTTAGATGGTAAGTTAATTTGGTAGCGCCCACTGCAAAATGGCTGCTCAGTCCAATACATTGCCGCATTTTGAGCATGATTACTTGCTGTATTTTCTACTGTTGAGTGGGTTTGGGCATGTTGGCTGCAAGAAGACAACATAACACTAGTCAAAATAGTGCTATAAAACATCAGTCTAGAAATTTTCATCTTCGGCATGTGCTCTCTTCCTTACTGTAAATTTGAGAATGCTAAATAATATGGCAGTTTTGCTAACGTTTTTCTTTCCATATTGCTCTTAGTCGATAAGTTTACATGCTTTAAGTGTAAAGTGCAACTCTTCACTATTCAAAATAGTGTTGAGTTAATTAAGAGAGGATTCAATACATTTTAGGGAGAATAAAAGGCCTTTTGACATTTCAAAAGACCTTTTTCACGCCAAAGTGCGGGCAGATTTTCGTTTACTAAATACAATAATCTTCTTTTAATAAGTGACGATAGGCATAAAGATAAGATGCACCGACAAATGCTGCACCACCCGTGACATTGCCTAAAAAGACAGGAATCATATTGAAGAAGAATTGGCTCCAAGTCACATTAGCACCGGCAAAAATCCCGGCAGGAATAATAAACATATTGGCGACAAAGTGTTGTAATCCGATAAGCACAAAAATCATCACAGGGAACCATATGGCTAGGATACGACCAGAGGTTTGTTTGGCGCCAAAATAGAACCAAATACCCATGCAGACCATCCAGTTACAGGCAATAGCAGAAATAAAGGCGCGACCAAAATCCATTTGCACTTTAGCCTCAGCAATCGCGATGGTTTTAGCGGCAGCAGCACCTTCTGATAAACCGACATAATGCCCTAAGAAATAGGCCATAAACAGCGCACCGAGCAGGTTGCCTAAACTCACAACAATCCAGTTACGAAATAATTTTTTAAGGCTTACTCTTTTTGTTAAACGGCCTAATGCCATCATCATCATATTTCCCGTGGCTAATTCACCACCACCGATTAGAATACAAATCAAACAAATAGGAAACACGGCCGCACCAAGTAATGTTGATAGTCCACTCCACTCTGGAGGAATGCCGCTCACGACTTTTAAATAGGCCATATAACCAAAACTCACATAGCCGCCACCTAAAAAACTTAAAATAGCCAGTGTTTTTAAGTGCCCTTCCGACTTAGCATAACTTTTATCAATAACATCTTGTAAGATTTCATGGGGATAAAGATCGCGATGCTGCATAATTGTACCTCTAGTGAAAATAAGACGGTAAAAATGTAGCAAACCACATAGCAAAATCGAAAGAATTGTTAAATATATGTACTGATTTTTAGTTATAACGAAATTGAATAATAATCTGAACCTAAAATTAGGTGTCTAGGTTCTTTTTTTGAGGGGCAAAGTGCGGTCAAAATTTAATGAATTTTTGCAAGAAATTATAAAAATTTGACTGCTTGTATGTATAGAAAAAGCGTTGTTCTAGCGATATAGAACAACGCTTTTGTTTTTAAATTATATGTAACTTAAAAGGGTTGTTTCTATATAAGGAAAGAATGAAAAATAAAACTCTAATTATTTCAACTTGTTGCAATCAAATATTGATAACTTCCTTAAAAATACGTAAAAATAACCCCGATAACAGAGTAATTATATCATTATATTTTACAATATTAACGTAAAATTTTTACACATTGCTTTCAAGAGCCAACCATTTATGTTCTCTGTTTTACTTTTTGAAAATAAAAACAGAGGACTTCTATACTTTGGTGTAAATAATTCTCTTGAATAAATTTCTGTTCTATAGCTATGCTCTATTTTTGAGTTTCAAATGTAGTATGGAGTTATCAAAATTGACAACTCCATAAATAATATTCTTATTCTTTGTTTAATCTAACAAGAAAATGCTTAAATTGTTCTTCGTCGTTATTCAACTTTCCGAAAAATAACTCATCAATTTGCTCAATTAACGGAACAGCTGTTTGTAATATTTTTTCTCCTTTTGAGACCTTTGCAAAATCCCCTCAAAATCCCCTAAATTCCCACCAAGACATTTAGGGGATTTTTCATGAGCACCTTCTTCCAACAAACCGTCCAAGCCATGATTGCCAAACACATCGACCGCTTCCCGCTATTGAAGTTGGATCAAGTGATTGATTGGCAGCCGATCGAACAGTACCTGAATCGTCAAAGAACCCGTTACCTTAGAGACCACCGCGGCCGTCCAGCCTATCCCCTGCTGTCCATGTTCAAAGCCGTCCTGCTCGGACAATGGCACAGCCTCTCCGATCCCGAACTCGAACACAGCCTCATTACCCGCATCGACTTCAACCTGTTTTGCCGTTTCGACGAACTGAGCATCCCCGATTACAGCACCTTATGCCGCTACCGTAACTGGGTGGCGCAAGACGACACCCTGTCCGAATTGCTGGTTGCCCCGCCTTTTCCGCCCACGCCGCGCCTGCTTACACGCCTGCGCCCAATCAGGTCAAACAAGTCAAAACCCAAGCTCCGGGCTATTTTCGCCAAATGGTCGGCGATTTTGAAGTAACCGCGCTGTATGACGGATTTTTGTCTACCGACCCCAAATTGTTCCAACCATACAGCCAACGCTCGCTTGATGATTTGAACAAAATACTAAACAACAATTTCCGCTTACGCGAAGCAGACGGCGGCGTGAATACCGCTGTGATTGGTTTTTTAGTGAACACGGGTAACAATTTGATTTTGCTGGATGTCGGTGTGGGCGGCGTGGACATCATGGGCAAAAACGCAGGACGACTGGTGGACAGCCTAAAAGCCGCAGGTTATCGCCCCGAGCAAATCGATTTGCTGATTCCGACCCATATGCACTTTGACCACATCAGCGGACTTACGCGCAACGGCAAACGCGTTTTCCCAAACGCCACGTTGCTATTGGCGGAGCAAGAAAAAGGCTTTTGGCTGGATAAAAACATCAACGAATTGCCCGAACCTGTACGCGGCTTGGCAACGCTGGCGCGTGAAGCCGTAGCGCCTTATGCCAAAGCAGGTAAAGTGCGTTTTTATCAGAGTGGCGAAGAAGTCGTACCCGGAATGCGCTCGCGCCCCAGCCCCGGTCATACGCCTGGGCACAATGGCATCGAGTTCACTTCAAAAGGACAAACCATGCTGGTGTGGGGCGATTTGATGCACAACCACACACTGCAAATGGCGGATCCGAATATCGCGGTAGAATTAGATATGAATCAGGATCAAGCGCGTGCCAGTCGCGAAGCGGCGTTGAAAGACGTTGCCGCGCGAAAAATCTGGGTTGCGGGCGCCCATTTGCCGTTCCCGGGCTTAGGCCACGTCCGTGCCGAAAGCAACGGCGCTACACTTGGCTGCCGGTGGAATATACCCCGATCGAAATCGACGGCAAAGTGCAATAATTTAACAAAAACCGACCGCACTTTTCTTAGAGGAAGCCGTCAAATGACGACTTTTTTGTGTTACGGCGATTTTCTTTTATAATACGAAAAATTTTTATGAATTAACAAAGGCAGGAATTATGGCGGTAGAAGCAGCTAACGGCGATTTATTGCACGTGGTGGAGTTATTGGGGGCGGCGGTAGTTGCCGTGCCGTTATTTAAACGTTTAGGTCTAGGCTCGATTCTGGGTTATTTGGCTGCGGGGCTGGTTATCGGACCCTTCGGATTAAAGCTCATTACCGATTCCCACGCTATTTTGCATATTGCGGAATTCGGCGTGGTGATGTTTCTGTTTTTGATCGGGCTGGAAATGAAGCCGTCGCATTTATGGAAATTGCGTAATCAGATTTTCGGCTTGGGTACCCTGCAGGTGACGCTTTCCAGTCTGTTCCTTACCCAAATCGGGCTAGCTTACGGTTTTTCTTTAGTGATGTCGTTTATTTCGGCGGTAGGTTTTACACTCACCTCCACCGCAATGGTCATGCAGATTATGGACGAACGTCATGAAATCAGCACACCGCAAGGTCAGCGCATTGTCTCCATTTTGCTGTTTGAAGATTTGCTGATTGTGCCCATGCTGGCGATTGTAGCATTTCTAGCACCCGATAATCCCAATGCCGTTGCCGATGCCGTACCGCTATGGCAGAAAATCGGTGTTGCCGCGCTTTCTTTGGTAGTGTTGATTGCGACAGGTATTTGGCTGCTCAATCCGCTGTTTAAAATTCTGGCAAAATCCAAAGCACGCGAGGTGATGACTGCCGCCGCGCTGCTGGTGGTACTCGGTGCGGCTTATTTAATGGAGCTGGGCGGTCTGTCTATGGCGATGGGTGCGTTTCTGGCGGGAGTGCTGCTGTCGGAATCCGACTTCCGTCATCAGCTTGAAGCGGATATCGAACCGTTCCGAGGCCTTTTGCTCGGGCTGTTTTTCTTAGCTGTCGGGATGTCGCTGGATGTGGCAACGGTGCTCAATAACTGGAAGGTAATTCTTTCCGCCACTGTACTGATGATTATCTTGAAATGCTTTGCCATTTATGGAGTGGCGCGTTTTGCCAAAGCAAGCCATTACACCGCGATACACCGCGCCGTACTGATGTCGCAGGGCGGTGAATTCGCCTTCGTATTACTCGCCTCTGCTGCCGCACAACGGGCGATTAATGCGGAAGTGCTAGCGAATATGACGGCAATCGTGGTGCTCTCCATGATTACGACACCCTTCAGCGTTATGCTGTTCGACCGCTGTGTCAAAGAACCCCGCGCAGCTGCGGCAGTGGACGATGTGGAAGAACATGCGGGTGAACTCAACGGCAACGTGCTGATTATCGGATTCGGGCGCATGGGGCAGGTGGTCAGCCAAATGCCGCTAGCCTACGGTGCCACCATTTCCATTCTGGACAACGATCCCGACATCATCAACGTCGCACGCGAATACGGTTTCAAAGTCTATTACGGCGAAGCCACCCGCGCCGACGTGCTGCATGCCAGCGGCGTGGAACACACCGACATCGTAGCGGTATGCGTGGACAACGGAGAAAGTGCGGTCAGAATTGTGGAAAATATTCGTCATATCAACCCGAACGCCAAGGTGTTCGTGCGCGCCTGGGATAGACGCAATGCGCTGGCCCTAGTGAAAGCGGAAGCGGATTTCGTAGTGCGCGAAACCTTCTATTCTTCCATGAAAATGGGCGATGAAATCGTCAAGGCATTGGGTGCTAGCGTGCAGGAATTACGTGCCGTACACGACAAAGTACGCGACGCCGACAAAGAACGCTTCGCTTTGGAAATTGCCGGCAAGGAATTTGAAGGGCGCAGATTACTGTTGGGGAATATAAAGAAAAATTCGTAAAATAGAGCGCACTTTTGTAGCTACAAGCGATGGAATTTAAGCGAAAAATTGCAAAAATTCCACCGCACTTTTTACGCCCGTTCGGAACGCAGGCGGTGTTGGCGGATGTTTTTCAGCAGGCGGAACAGTTCCGCTCACGCGGAGCGTTTCGGCTGCGGGGCGTTGCCTGTGCCGATGAGCTTCATTTGATAAGCATACCAGCCCAGTTCGAGGAAGACGCCATAAGCCTCCAGCGCCAGTATCTGAACTAAACGCAGCTACTGATTTAAGCTCGCCTCCATAGCCTAGTTCCCAGCCTTTCCAGTCTTTTTCAGTAGCATTTGTCATATTAAAGTTAATAGCTTTGGATGTATGATTATAGACTTCAATCGGCAAGCTACTCGTATCTAAATGACTGCTACACGCAGTCAGAAATGAAGATAAGCCTACAAATAATAATGCGATTATTTTTTTTCATAGTTTACCTTTTATATTTATAAAAATAATTAGAGTGAACTCTATCTATTATACATTTGGTGTACCAGCAAGTCATCATGTGATTACTGAATTCTTATTCAGTGATAGTGATCTATTTCTCTAATTTCGCTTTAAAGCTTACCACTGCGTTTTTTTCTTCTAAAGTGCGGTCGGTGGTGGAACAATGTCGTCCAAGTTAGAAACGGTATAAGGAAACATCGTTTGTTACATTTTTCTATAAATCAAAATCCGCGTAAATTCAGTCGGGTAGTCCAATCTGAATGTCGTACCGGGTGAATGGTAGAGACGAAACTCAACGGTAACGTTAGGGTATTTATCGATAGAAAATTCATAGGAAGTGAAAAAATATGTGGTTTCATCAAAAACTGTTCTCAATGTTTCTGATTTTTCCTCACTTTTTTTAAGATTCAGATGAAAGTATTTTGTCAATTCATCTTTGTCAAATAGGATATTTATTGAACCTTTGCTTTCATCCCAATAGAGATTAAGTTTCGTATTCTGTTTTAACTCTTTAGGTACAACCAAATGAACTTTTGATTTTTCCAAAGTGTAGTTTGTATAACCGTTTTTCATGTTTGTATGAGTAAGAACCTTGATATTCCTACGTTTATATTGCAATGAATCAGGATCAACAGATTGTTTTTTCTCCATAATTTCAGATGCCATATCAATCATTTCTGCTAAATAGGCTTTTTCCAATTGGATTTCGGTTTGTGTCATGGAAAATATCTTTTGCGAATAGAACAATAAAAAAATAACAGATAATTTCGAAAGGATTTGTTTAAAATTTCCCATATATTCTTACTCCTAAAGATGTTCAAAGGAAATAAAGCAAAGATACATCGTTTTCTTTTTCCTGATTCGAGTGATGTTGCCCATCTAAGAAATGTTCTCCTTGATATCTATACTATTTTCCAGTATTCAAATAAAGATATATTAAATTCGGATGCGGTGCAATAAATTGAATATTTATTGCGTTTTAGCGCTTGAACGAGATAAGGCGTACGAATAATTGATGTCAAAATGAGAGATAAAAAAGAGACCTTTCAATGAAAGGCCTCTCTTCGTATAGATAATCTTGTATCAATACAATTTAGAATGGAATGTTGTCATCAAATGCGTCCATTGGTGGCTCAGCTTGTGGTGCTGGCGCAGATTGTGCTGGACGAGATTGATAGCTTGGTTGTGGTGCTGATTGTGCAGGTGCATAACCGCCCATCTCTTGATTACGACCACCTAACATTTGTAAGTTATCACCTTGGATTTCAGTGGTGTAACGATCTTGACCATTGTTATCTTGCCATTTACGGGTTTTTAAACGACCTTCAACATAAACTTGTGAACCTTTGCGTAAGTATTGTCCCGCAATTTCCGCTAAACGACGATATAACACGATACGGTGCCATTCGGTCACTTCACGGCGTTCGCCTGTGTTTTTATCTGTCCAGCTTTCACTTGTTGCCACGCTAATATTTGCTACTGCTTCGCCATTTGGCATCGTGCGGATTTCAGGATCATTACCTAAATTACCCACGATGATTACTTTATTAATACCTGCCATAGAATCCTCTATATTTTAGAAATAAGGTGAAAAATTTTGGCTATTTTGCCTTAAATGAAACAAAAGATCCATAAAAATTAACTGGATATTTGCACAGATATTGAAATATGCGATAATGGTCGCAATTTTTGAATTTATTTTCTTAAGGCAATCGCTTTTTTTATGGATACTATCGACATTCGTGGGGCTAGAACTCACAACCTTAAAAACATCAATTTAACCATTCCGCGCGATAAATTAATAGTCATTACAGGCTTGTCTGGTTCGGGTAAATCTTCTTTAGCATTTGATACGCTTTATGCGGAAGGGCAGCGTCGTTATGTGGAATCGCTCTCTGCTTATGCGCGTCAATTTCTTTCTTTGATGGAAAAACCAGATGTGGATTCGATTGAGGGCTTGTCGCCGGCGATTTCTATTGAGCAAAAATCCACTTCTCATAACCCACGTTCAACCGTGGGGACTATCACCGAAATTTATGATTACCTGCGTTTGCTGTTTGCTCGCGTAGGGGAGCCGCGTTGTCCTGATCATGATGTGCCATTAACAGCACAAACCATCAGCCAAATGGTGGATAAAGTTTTAAGCTTGCCTGAAGAAAGCAAAATGATGTTGCTAGCGCCCGTAGTAAAAAACCGTAAAGGTGAGCACGTTAAGCTGTTAGATAGCTTGGCAGCACAAGGTTATATTCGCGCAAGAATTGATGGTGAGATTTGTGATTTATCTGATCCACCAGAACTTGCTTTACAGAAAAAACATACCATTGAAGTGGTGGTGGACCGTTTTAAAGTGCGGTCAGATTTAGCCACACGTTTGGCGGAATCCTTTGAAACGGCTTTGGAGCTTTCTGGTGGTACAGCAGTAGTGGCGGATATGGATAATCCTAAAGCTGAAGAATTGGTTTTCTCGGCAAATTTTGCTTGTCCGCATTGTGGCTATTCTGTACCGGAATTAGAGCCTCGCTTATTCTCATTTAATAACCCAGCAGGGGCGTGTCCGACTTGTGATGGCTTAGGTGTTCAGCAGTTCTTTGATGAAAGCCGAGTGGTGCAAAATGAAAGCATTTCCCTCGCAGGTGGGGCGGTGAAAGGTTGGGATCGTCGCAATTTCTATTACTATCAAATGCTTACTTCGTTGGCGAAACATTACAAATTTGATATTGAAACGCCATACGAAGATTTGCCACAAAAAATTAAAGATATTGTGATGCACGGTTCAGGCAAGGAAGAAATTGAATTCCAATACATGAACGACCGTGGTGATGTGGTGATCCGCAAACATCCTTTTGAAGGGATTTTGAATAATATGGCACGCCGTTATAAAGAAACGGAATCCATGTCTGTGCGCGAAGAATTGGCGAAAAATATCAGTAACCGACCTTGTGCAGATTGTGGAGGTTCGCGTCTTCGTCCAGAAGCTCGCAACGTGTATATCGGTAACGTTAACTTGCCTCAAATTTCAGAGAAAAGCATTGGTGAAAGCCTCGAGTTTTTCCAAGGGCTTACTTTAACCGGTCAAAAAGCACAAATTGCGGAAAAAATCCTGAAAGAGATCAGAGAGCGGTTAGAATTCTTAGTGAATGTAGGCTTAAATTATCTTTCCCTTTCTCGCTCAGCCGAGACCCTTTCGGGCGGTGAAGCGCAACGTATCCGTCTTGCGAGTCAGATCGGTGCAGGCTTAGTGGGCGTCATGTATGTGTTGGATGAGCCTTCTATCGGTTTGCATCAACGCGATAATGAGCGTCTGTTAAATACGTTGATTCATTTGCGTAATTTGGGCAACACGGTGATCGTCGTGGAACATGATGAAGATGCCATTCGAGAAGCCGATCATATTATTGATATTGGCCCTGGAGCAGGTGTACACGGTGGCCAAGTGATTGCTCAGGGGACAGCCAAAGAGATTATGGATAATCCGAATTCGATTACGGGTAAGTTCTTATCGGGTGAAGAAAAAATTGAAATTCCAAAAAAACGAACCGCACTTGATAAAAGCAAACTTCTAAAATTAAAAGGTGCGACAGGGAATAATCTAAAAGGCGTGAATTTAGAGATCCCAGTGGGCTTATTTACTTGTATCACAGGGGTGTCAGGTTCAGGCAAATCAACGCTAATCAATGATACGTTATTCCCATTGGCACAAAATGCTTTAAATCGTGCGGAAAAAACGGATTTTGCGCCTTATAAATCCATTGAAGGCTTGGAATATTTCGACAAAGTGATCGATATTAACCAAAGTCCGATCGGTCGTACACCGCGTTCTAACCCAGCAACTTACACGGGGTTATTTACCCCAATTCGTGAATTATTTGCGGGCGTACCAGAAGCGCGTGCGCGTGGTTATAATCCAGGACGATTTAGTTTTAACGTACGCGGTGGTCGTTGTGAAGCATGCCAAGGTGATGGCGTGCTAAAAGTGGAAATGCATTTCTTACCGGATGTGTATGTACCTTGTGATCAATGTAAAGGTAAACGCTATAACCGTGAAACCTTGGAAATCCGCTATAAAGGCAAAACTATTCACCAAGTATTAGATATGACAGTAGAAGAAGCACGCGAGTTTTTTGACGCGATCCCAATGATTGCGCGTAAATTGCAAACCCTAATGGATGTCGGCTTGTCTTATATTCGTTTAGGTCAGTCTTCTACCACGCTTTCAGGTGGTGAGGCACAACGTGTTAAGTTAGCGACAGAGCTTTCAAAACGCGATACCGGTAAAACCCTTTATATTTTGGATGAACCGACAACCGGCTTGCATTTTGCCGATATTAAACAACTCCTCGACGTGTTACATCGCTTGCGCGATCAAGGTAATACTATCGTGGTGATTGAACACAACTTAGATGTGATTAAAACTGCAGACTGGATTGTGGATCTTGGTCCAGAAGGGGGCAGTGGCGGTGGTCAAATCATCGCGACAGGCACCCCAGAAGAAGTCGCCAAAGTCAAAGGTTCGCACACCGCGAGATTCCTTAAAGACATCTTGGCAAAAGGTTAGAAAAACCAACCGCACTTTTGAACATCATCAAAGTGCGGTTATTTTTTTGAGGTTTTTTAATGGCGATTTCCAAAAGGCGGTTTGGCGAACCAGACGATAATGAATAATGCTAGGAAAGTAATTGCCGATAGCCAGAAAATCTCATTAGCGCCAATAATAAAGCCCTGAGCAGTGATTTGTCTGGCAAGATATGATGCTGTTTGTTGTTCGTTTAAACCAAAACTTGCCATCGTCTGGAAGAACTGTTGGGAAATTGGATTATATGGAGTAATCGCTTCCGTGAGTTGAGTATGATGCACAGCTTCACGGTTATACCACATAAATGTTGTGAGGGATGTTCCTACCGAACCAGCAAGGGTTCGAAGGAAATTAAATAAACTCGATGCTGAAGCCATTTTTTCTGGCGGCAAACCCGAAAGCGTGATGGTGGTTAGCGGCATAAAGAAGCAAGCAACCGCTAAACCTTGCACAAATTGTGGCAATGCAACATCGGCAAAGGTCATGCCAGGCTCAAAGGTCACGGCTCGCCAATAAAAGGTCAGGGCATAAACCATAAAGCTGATTGTGACTAAAATTCGCATATCAATTTTATGCCCTAATTTACCGATGATTGGCGAAAGTAAAATCGGGAATAATCCCACTGGAGCGGCTGCGAGCCCAGCCCAAGTCGCGGTGTAGCCATAAACTTGTTGGAGTAGAAGTGGGATAAGTACAACCGATCCCAAATACACTAAAAAGGCGAGACTGGTTGAAAGGCAGCCTACGCTAAAGTTGCGTGATTTGAAAAGTGAAATATCTACAACGGGATTGTCATCCGTCAGTTCCCAAATAGTGAGCGCGATCAAACACACAACAGCAATCACGGTGAGAACAACAATCTCCGTTGAATTAAACCAATCTTGCTCTCTTCCTTGGTCCAGCATTAATTGCAAGCAGCCTACGCCTAGAACTAATAAAACAAGCCCAACGGTATCAATAGGCTGATGAGAAATTTGGCTTTCTCGATTACCTAGAATCTTCCAACTCATTAAGACGACGGCTAATCCAATGGGAACATTGATGAAAAAGATCCAGCCCCAATGAATGTTATCGCTGATCCAACCGCCTAGAATTGGCCCGAAGATAGGGGCAACCACTACAGTCATTGACCAAAATGCCAGTGCCATGCCGCGTTTTTTAGGCGGATAGTTATTGAGTAGTAAACTTTGCGAAAGAGGAATGATTGGACCTGCAACCGCACCTTGGATGACGCGGCAAATAATCAACATTTCCAAACTATGTGAAATGCCACAAAGCCAAGAGGCAAGGACGAAAAGTAAGGTTGAGATTAAAAATAACCGCACTTCGCCGAAACGTTTCGCTAGCCAGCCGGTGATAGGAATTGAGATCGCATTGGCCACACCGAACGAGGTGATGACCCATGTGCCTTGGCTGGACGATGCGCCTAAGTCACCTGCGATAGTAGGAATGGCAACGTTAGCGATGGTAGAATCCAACACCTGCATAAAAGTCGCAAGCGAGAGCGCTAACGTGAGAATAACCAGTGCACCGCCTTGTACCGGCGTAAAATGAGATTGCGACATCGTGAAACCTAATAGCTATTGTCGCGAATAATGGATTCGATCAAATTATTGACCGCACTTTCATCATATTGCAGCACATTCGTGGAAT
>NZ_CAJLNI010000047.1 GCF_905207935.1 uncultured Haemophilus sp. | reverse complement strand
TTTTTTGGATAAAGAGCGGTCAAAGTTTGAGATGTTTTTGTAACTTACCTTTAAAATCTGATCACTTGCATCATTATCAAGGCCGCAGCCGTCTGAAACATTGATAGACTGGTTACTGATGTTCGCTTTCTGCTACTTTTGTCCATTTTGCCAATGTCTGCTTCATCTGTGCCTGAGGGATGAAGCGGGCCATCCGTTCTACTTCCTTGCCTTGATAAAACAGCAGCCATGCAGGTGCGGTCAGCACGTGGAAACGTCCAGCCATTTCGGGTATTTCAGCAATATCGGCTTTTACGGCATACACATTTCCTTCCTCCGCCAAAGCTGAGTCAAGCTGGGCGGCCACGACCGTACAAACACCGCAGATTGGGGCTTTGATGTACAGTGATACTAAAGGGTGTGTGGCGATGGCCTGTTCGATGTCTTTCAGAGTGTGTAGTTGTTGCATGTTATGTACTCCTTTGAGCGATTAAGCAGGTTTCAAGTTGTCTAGAAAATGGGCTTTCAACGAAATGAAAACAAGAAAGCAGTTTGAGCCGTTTAGATTTCCTCTACTACTCTCGCTACACTTGCGCACCCATTTTCCACGCGGAGATGTGCTTCAAATTATCCACCGTGTCGTGATTGACGATGGCGGCGAACGTGCCGTCCAGTTTGGCAATTTCGGCTTTGTCTTCATCGCTGAGGGCAAAAGCCCACCGCTTCAAGTTGATGTTTTATCATTAACCAAACACTTTTTTCAAATGTGCTTGGTAGTCTGCGAAGTATTGTTCTACTTGTGGATTTTTAACTACATCGTTACATGTAAATGTCGGTAGACGGGTCAAACCGATGAACTCGTTGAGTTTGTGGAAAGGCATGTACACAGCATCCACATCTTTGCCTTCAAAGAAGTCGCCTTCACGGGTGAACGCTTCAATCGGCGCATTCCAAGTAAGCGAAAGCATGTGTTTTTTGCCTTGCAACAAGCCACCTGTGCCATAGCCTTCAGTCGGATTGACACGATGGCGGCCATCACTGTGGTAAAGCTTGCCGTGTCCGGCGGTTAATACTTCGTCTATGTATTTTTTCACTGTCCAAGGTTCGTGCATCCACCAACCTGGCATCTGCCAAATCACGGCATCCATCCACAAGAATTTTTCGATTTCTGCTTCAACATCATAGCCGGCATCAATCACGGTTTCTTGTACATTGTGTCCAAGTACAGTCAAAACTTCTTTCGCTTTTTTGTGAAGTGTGTGATTTAACTCACCATGTGAATGTCCGAAATCTTTACCACCATCTAATAATAAAATATTCATCTTTTTGCTCCTACAACAAATAATTCTGAAAAGTGAGGGATTCAATTATGCCTTTTTACTTTAATTTTTAAAAGTGCGTTTTAGGTAGCGGTAATTTATGATTACTAACAAGACTAATGCATTATCTTCCAGATGACGGTTTTACCAGTCAAATTGAATACGAATTGAAAGTAGAAGATGAAGAAATAGACGTGAATAAGGTTAAGAAATAAATAAAAATGCCTGTTGTAAAACAGGCATTAAAAGGATTATGCTTTTGGGCGAGTTAATAAAACGAATAAACCAAGAATCACATCACCAATTACCCAAAGTGTAAGGATTATACTTGCGCCTAATCCTGTGCCAAGCAGCGTACCTGCTCTTTCAATATTACTTATAGTATTATTAATCACATAAGCACTTGAAGCAACACCGCCAATCAGCCAAATTGCCATTAATACATTAAATAAAATAAATAAGCATTTAAAAACCTTGCCCATAAATGTACGTTTTGGTTTGCGGAGTTGTTTACCGCATGACGGACATTTTAAAGCTTGGTTACTTACTTGGTTATTACATTCAGGGCAGTTAATTAACGCCATAATTCTCCTTAGGTTAGGTTTGTTTTATTAAAATAAATCGACCACTTCCACAATAAGATAATTATATAAATTTTTGAAAGAATAATAAAAAAGCCTTGAAGTCATTATTTTCAAGGCTTTAAAGTCTTTCATAGGACTTGATAGGTTTATTTTGTGGTGGAGCTGGCGGGAGTTGAACCCGCGTCCGAAATTACTCTACCCTCAGTACTACACGTTTAGTCTCGTCTTTAATTTCACTTAAGCATGCGGACAGACACGCTAAACTTAAGCTAGTTTGATTCAATTTAGTGCTTCGATCCTCAAACAGCGGCTTCCACACGATCTCGTTTTGGTTTGACTCCGCTTTATCCCCGTCTTACGAGCGGAAGCTGGGGAGCGAAGGCTATGAGCAGGTTATTAAGCTGCTAAAGCGTATTGTTCGTCGTTTGCGACTATTTTTTTGCGGTTTATTTACGAGGCCTACCGCACCTCGACGTGCACCTTGGGCTTCGCTAATCCCGTCGAATCCAGAATCAGCCCCAAAATCGTTCGGCAGTTTATCAAAAAATCCAAGAAAGGAAAAGAAGCTATTTATTAACCTGAGAAGTTAGGGTAAAATTTTGCCACTTTTTTATAAGGAATCGAATAATGAAAACATTAAAATCTCTGACCGCACTTTCATTAGGTGCATTATGTTTAGTATTTAACACGCAAGTTATTGCAAAAGAAGCAACATCCGCAAAAGCAACACAAGCCCCACAACAAGTGGTAAAAGCGAGTGATAACATCGACAAATACCTTGCCATCAATATTGGTAACCGTGAAATGGTAGTTGATGAAAATGGCCAAGCATTAAGTGCATTTAAACATGAAATCACTAACATTGGTCAAAAACCAATTAAAAATATTCAATGGGTAGGCGTGTATGTGAATAACCGAAAAGTTATTTATAGCCAAGATATGCAAATCAATTTAGAAACCCCATTACAACCAGGCAAATCCATAAATATTAATTTACAAATTCCGTTTGTTCAATTGGCTGAAGATGCACGTAAAGTCTTTATGAACCAACAAGAAAAAATTGATGTTTATCCTATTGAACGAGTTATCCTGTTTGGTGATAAAACTATTCTTTCTGATCGTTAATTCTCTTATCTAGCCCACGTAATGTGGGTTTTTAATAACTGTATACTTGAACAGTTGTTTTCTTTTCGATATACTAAAAACACGCCTAATTTTGACCGCACTTACAGCATGAATTCCACCCGAAAAATTATTCACATTGATATGGATTGCTTTTATGCCTCTGTTGAAATCCGTGAAAATCCAACGCTACAGGGCAAACCTGTCGCAGTGGGTGGTAGTTCTCGACAACGTGGTGTTCTCACGACCTGTAATTATGAAGCTCGAAAATTTGGACTGCACAGTGCGATGCCGACAGCGCAAGCTATCAAAAAATGTCCAAACCTGATTTTAGTGCCCGTTAATATGCCCCTTTATAAACAGGTATCCGCACAAATTCATCAGATCTTTCAACGCTACACTTCTATTATTGAGCCACTTTCCTTAGATGAAGCTTATTTAGATGTCACAGATTGTACACAATGTTCAGGATCCGCCACTTGGATCGCACAAGAAATTCGCCAAGCGATTTTTGATGAATTAAAGCTGACTGCCTCTGCTGGTGTGGCGCCCCTTAAATTTCTCGCCAAAATTGCTTCCGATATGAATAAACCAAACGGACAATTTGTGATTCAACCTCATGAAGTTGAACAATTTGTAAAAACACTGCCATTAAAAAAAATTCCTGGTGTGGGCAAAGTCACCTCTAAACATTTACTGAAAATGGGCTTAGAAACTTGCGAAGATGTACAAAAACTCGATCAATCTATTTTATTAAATATCTTCGGTAAAATGGGCAAACGAATTTGGGATTTTAGCCATGGCATCGATGATCGTGAAATCCAAGCACATCGAGAACGAAAATCTATCGGTGTGGAACGCACTTTGTCCGAAAATATTCGTCATCTCGAACAAGGTATAGCGTTACTAGATAATCTCTATGCCGAGCTCATTCGTCGTATTGAACGAAGCGCACCGAATATCCCCTTAACCGCTTTTCGAAAAATTGGGGTGAAATTAAAGTTTGAAGATTTTCAGGTGACGACCTTAGAAAAAACAGGCTTGCCTTTATCACTAAAAAGCTTTCAACAATTACTGGAACAAATTTGGCAACGTAGCCACGGAAAATCCATTCGCCTCGTTGGATTACACGTGAATTTACCGGAAGAAAGCCATTTAGAACAAATGAGCTTGTGGTAAAACACAAAAGAAAATGACCGCACTTTTATTCATTCCATCCCGAGTAGGATGATGAAAAAATAAAAGTGCGGTCATTTTTTGATGAATTTGTTGAGTTGGTCGATAAGCCGAGTTCTGTCGTGGACAATCATTCCTCTAGGCGACAAATTACTCTGCCGCTCAAGCAACCTACCCGAACTCTGGACGGGCCACCCATTGAGTTCCTATTTGGTCTTGCTACGAGTGGAGTTTACCTTGCTGCACGTTGTTACCAACGGCACGGTGTGCTCTTACCACACCCTTTCACCCTTACCGTTTTCACGGCGGTCTGCTCTCTGTTGCACTGGTCGTCGGCTCACGCCGCCCGGACGTTATCCGGCACTCTGCCCTTTGTAGCTCGGACTTTCCTCTCGTTTACTTGTCCCACTAGGTCGTGCGAACACGGTTAAGGGCTTCAATAAACCAGCGATTGTCTAACCAACTCGCGGCGTAGTATAGGGGGAATTCAAAGAGCGGTCAAATTTTCATTCTTATTTTTAATAACTTCCGTTAGAATAGCCCTGCAAAACACGGTTATTTTCAACCGCACTTTTATCATAAGGATTTCCTATGAATTATTTACAAATCGCACGAGAAACACTTTCTGTTGAAAGCCAAGCGCTCGCACAACTAAGCCAACGCTTGGATGATGAGTTTTCTCAAGTTGTGGATCTTATCCTTGCTTGCGAAGGTCGTTTAGTCATTGGTGGTATCGGTAAATCAGGGCTAATTGGCAAAAAAATGGTGGCGACTTTTGCCTCAACGGGAACGCCAAGTTTCTTCCTGCACCCGACTGAAGCCTTTCATGGCGATTTAGGTATGCTAAAACCCATCGACATTGTGATGCTGATTTCTTATAGCGGTGAAACTGATGATGTAAATAAACTCATTCCAAGTTTGAAAAACTTTGGTAATAAAATTATTGCTTTAACCAGCAATAAAAACTCAACGCTTGCTCGCCATGCGGATTATGTTTTGGATATCACGGTAGAGCGTGAAGTCTGTCCAAATAACCTCGCACCAACCACTTCTGCTTTAGTCACTTTAGCCTTAGGCGATGCTCTTGCGGTTTCATTAATTACGGCACGTCATTTCCAACCTGCTGATTTTGCGAAATTCCATCCAGGTGGCAGCCTTGGTCGTCGTTTGTTATGTAAAGTAAAAGATCAAATGCAAACTCGATTACCGATTACCACACCAGATACCAGCTTCACTGATTGCTTAACTATTATGAATGAAGGTCGTATGGGTGTGGCATTAGTCATGGAAAACCAACAACTCAAAGGCATTATTACCGATGGTGATGTGCGCCGAGCATTAACGGCTAACGGTGCCGATACACTTAACAAGACCGCGAAAGAGCTCATGACCTCTTCACCGAAAACTATTCATGAAAATGAATTCTTAGCGAAAGCAGAAGACTTGATGAAAGAGAAGAAAATTCACTCTCTTGTTGTGGTCAATGATGAAAATAATGTTGTGGGCTTAGTGGAGTTCTCAAGCTAATGATTAACGAAAAATTAAAGAAAATTAAATTGGTCATCACCGATGTCGATGGCGTATTAACTGACGGGCTACTCCATTATGATGCAAATGGCGAAGCGATTAAAAGTTTCCATGTGCGCGATGGACTTGGTGTCAAAATGTTGATGGATGCAGGTATTCAAGTAGCCGTATTATCGGGCAGAGATTCGGCGATCCTGCGTAAGCGAATTAGCGATCTCGGAATTAAATTGTTCTTTTTAGGTAAGCTTGAAAAAGAAAGTGCTTGTTTGGATCTCATGAAACAAGCCGGTGCGACTGCTGAACAAACTGCCTATATTGGTGATGACAGCGTAGATCTCCCCGCTTTTGCAACCTGTGGCCTTTCTTTTGCCGTGGCAGATTCTGCACCTTATGTGCAAAATGCCGTGGATTATGTGCTTGCACTTGGAGGCGGGAAAGGTGCTTTCCGAGAAATGTCCGATATGATTTTACATGCTCAGGGCAAAGATGAAGTCTATACTTCAGCCAAAGGCTTTTTAAAATCAGTCAAAAATATGGGGCAATAGCACGACTCAAAACACCTAAAAAAATAACCGCACTTTGATGATTCAAAAGTGCGGTTATTTCTTTTTATGTTTTATTGATTTGCCGGTAAAGCACCTGAATTCCAAGTCGGTGCTTCAGCTGGTTTCTTCACTTGTAACATAAAGCGCTGATTTGCCGTCGCTTGTGGTTGAACGATCGTACCCGATGGAGTCGAGAACGAAATACCGCCTTTCAGCAATTGTTGTACACTACCGGTATTAAACTCTGCGCCTTTCCAACCAAGATTAAAATCATAACCCGATGAAACCCAGAATTCTGAATTTTTACGTACCAAATGTTGATATTTTGGTGTAATCGCAATATGTACCAACACACGATCGCCTAAAGAATTCAATTCAAACTTACGAACGGTTCCCACTTCAACACCACGATAAAGTACTGGTGAGCCTTCCGTTAAATTCATCGCATCACTGGTTTCCAAAATAAATGGCACGCCATTGCTGTATTTATTTCGAGGTTGTGCGGTTTGCGCTAAATTAAACTGTGTTTTTGATGGACCTTTGCCTAACTCAATATCAATGTAAGGCTGTAAAAGGCTATCTAAGTTTTCAATTCCACCCGCTGAGATTTGTGGGGAAATCACTTTAAATACAGTCCCCTCTTTTGCAATCATCCCCATATAACTTGGGTTAATTAATGCTTTTGCTGTGATACGATTTGTTTTTTGATCAAGGGCAATCTGCTCAACTTCACCAACATTCATACCAAGATAACGCAAACTCATTCCTTTACTTAAAGCCGTTGCATCATCTGTTATTAACGTAATCACTTGCCCCGCTGATTTAGCTCTCAATTCACTTGGATAAAGTGTTTTATTTTTGCCTGAACCCGTATTATCAAAACTAATTGCGCCTTTTAATGATCGCGCAACCGGTGAAGCCTGGATACTAATGCCTTTCGGCGTAATATCAATCTGTGCCGCACTTTCAACCCAGAATACGCTTTTATCTGTCAGAAGATCTTGATAAGCCGGATAAATATACACATCAATATCAAAATTATTAGCTTTCGGTCTTACGTTAATAATTTTACCCACTTCAAACTGACGATAAAGCACCACAGAACCTTTGCTAATACTTGGCAAATTAGTGGAATGTAACACAATCGTTGGATTCACTAAGTTGCCCGTAACGCCTGTTTCTGCACTGCTAATATCCTTATAAAGTGGATAGGTAGAATGCGGTGCGCCACTTCCTTTTTTCGCTAAGACACGCACGCCACCTTGCAACCATTTTGATGGTGTTGCAGATTCAAAACGTAAGCCATCAATACCCAAACTCACATCAAAATTAGAGGCAGCGACAAACTGGGTGTTTTCATGAATAAGATTGCGATATTCTGATGCAATCGCCACTTCAAATTTGACACCATCAACATTCAAGTGCTGTTTCACAATTTGCCCAATGGCAATATTGTTATAAAACACCGATTGTCCTTCCGCGATACCATAAGTCTCTGGTGCCGTTAAGGTCAAAACCAAGGTATTTGGTGCTTTGAGTAATAACTCATTTTCTCGAATGACTTCGAATTGCGTTTTGCTTTCCCCACTTCCTGGAATAATTTCGAAATAATCACCACGGAAGAATTTCTGTGGGTTAGCAATATCGCCTAAATCTAACTTACGATTTTTTAATACAATATGTGTATTGGTTTTTAAGAGATTTGCCTGGCTTGGCTCAATTAATAATGTCCCTTGTAAAATATCTTCATTGTTTTCGACTGTTCTTAAAGACGAAAGCAAACCAACTTGCTCATCACCATAATAAACTGAAGTTTGTCCTGCTTGTAAACCGGCTGAAACAGGTAGAGTCACCTCAACTTCAATCCCGCGTTTAGCCGCTTGTAAATTAGAATAAAGGATATAATTGCTATTAGTCACCGCTTGCGGGCTATCTGATGGCGAATCGAATGATACGGCACCTTGCACCACCGCATTTAAACTTTCCACCGACACATTCATACCGGATGAATTAATATTGGCGTTAATACCGCTAATATTCCAGAAACGTGAATCTTTCTTCACAAAATGCGCAAAGGCCTTATCAATTACTACATCAATTTCAACTTTATTGTCTTTATTAAATCGGTAATCATAAATTTTCCCGACTGGCATTTTTTTGAAATACACAGAAGCACCAATCGAAATTGAACCTAAATCATCTGAAATTAAATGAATTAACAAATCCCCTGGATTGACTTGCGCAATAGGACCTTGCTCTTCCGCAATAAATTCATCTTCAGAGTCACCATCACCTGGCTGGAGCGTAATATAATTTCCTGAAACTAAAGAGTCTAAACCCGAAATCCCCGCGAGCGATACGCTCGGTTGCACAAGCCAAAATTTAGTATTTTTCTTTAACACATCGGTGGCTTCAGAATGAATGCTTGCCTCAACTTTCACTTTTTGCATATTGTCAGTAAAGTTAACCTTCTTCACAACACCAATTTGCAAACCTTGATAGCGAATCGGTGTTTTATCTGCAACCAACCCCGCACCATTAGAAAATGTAATCGTAATCATCTTTCCTTGTTCTTGCACAATTTGGAAAAATAAAATGGCACCAATACATAATGCAATAAAAGGTAACAACCAAAACGGTGAGATGCGTTTATTCTTACGTAATAACGCTTCCACATTATTAGATTGCTCATCAATAGATTGAGATTCTGGTTTATTGTTTTCTGTCATAAATTTTCCAAATTAATCGACTATCAAACTGTGAAGTTGAAATCATAGTTAAAAACACTGCTGCACCGAAATAAAATGCCGCAGGGCCTACAGTAAAATTAATAATCTGTCCGCGTGTTACTAGAGACATCATCAAGGCTAGCACAAAAAGATCCAGCATTGACCAACGTCCTACAAAGTGAATGATATGTAATAGCCGCATTTGCCATTTAATTGAATGTCGCCATTTAAAATGCACGCTTGCCAGTAAATACAACATAATCAGGATTTTGCTTACGGGCACAAAAATACTGGCGAAGAATACCACGAAAGCAACAAAATAGCTGCCCATGCTTATAAATGACATCACGCCCGACATCAAGGTATCTTGTGACAAACTTCCTGTTAAATAAACGCCAGATATTGGAAGCAAGTTTGCCGGGAAAAGCATAATAATCCCCGCCACTAATGTCGCCCAAACGCGTTGTAATTTTACACTATCTGGTATTTCAATAAGCGATGCACAACGTGGGCAAATTGCACGATGACGGTGATCGTATTCTTGATCTTCTTTAAAAAAAGTGTAATCACAGGCAGTACAAAGTTCTAACGGTTTATCGCTTTTGGTAACCGGTTTCTGCTCGGGATAAAAATCATGCCATAAGTCATCTAAATTAATTTTAATGAACAATAAAGTGGTTAAAAGTGCAGTAAAAACAAAAGCAATTAAATACACATCCACTTCTAAAGTGGCATATTCGCGCACTTTAAACATGGTAACACCGAGTGCAACTAAATATACGTCAAACATGACCCAAGGCTTAATATATCCCACAAATAATAAGACATTACGAGGCTTAATTTTGAGTAATTTAGAAAGCTGCAACATAATGACTAAAATCGCAAAAGATACAGGCATTAAAACAGCACAGATAAAAATCATAAATGCAGTATAGGAATATCCCTCTACTGCCATTTTCCAAATTCCTTTCCAAACAGAAGCATCAATTTTAGTACCTAGTAAATCTAAGCTCAATAAAGGATAGCCTAAAGCAAATGGCATTAAAATTAAGATAGAAAGGGCGATTAATGAACAACGTTTAAGTGACCAACGACTGCCCGATTGCAATTTCTGATGGCAACGAGGACATTGAGCGTACTCCCCCGCTTGCGGACGACGAACAGACACCGTTGCATCGCATCCAATGCAACGCACTAGTCTATAAGTGGCATGAGTAAAATCAGGTGTTTTTGTCATTATGTTTTCAGAAATTATAAAGGTGGACTATTTTAGCCTGAATTAAGGGAATTTGTGAAGTTATTCATTTAGAGTTAGAAACGGAATTATTCTGTCCAACCATTGTCAATCCTTATAAAAGTGCGGTAAACTGTGCAAGTTTTTATTTTTTATCCTAGGAAAACTCAGAAATGACAGATTCTCAAGTTGAAGCCCAAGTTGAAAATAATGCTGAAGGCGTTCAAAAATTAACTGATACAAAAGCGATCATTGCATATCTTGTGGAAAAATTCCCGCTTTGCTTTATTGCAGAAGGTGAAGCAAAACCATTAAAAATTGGTCTTTTCCAAGATCTTGCTGAAGCATTAAAAGATGATGAACGTGTCAGCAAAACTCAATTACGTCAGGCTTTACGTCAATACACCTCCAACTGGCGCTATTTACATGGCTGTCGCGAAGGTGCTGAGCGTGTGGATTTATACGGCAACCCTGCTGGTGTATTAGACGCAGAACACGTTTCTCATGCGGCTCAACAATTAGCAGAAGCAAAAACCAAATTTGCAGAAAAACGTAAAGCAGAATTAGCAACGAAAAAAGCACAACAAAAACGTCCTGCTCGTAAACCAAATGCAAATCAAACAACTCGCAAACCGAAAGCACCACAAGTAAAACTAAGTGCGGTTGATTTCACAACACTTTCTGCGGGTAGCAAAGTGAAAGTAAAAGTGGCTGAACAAGCAAAAAATGCGACGGTATTAAATGTAGAAAAAGACGGTGCTCGCGTAGAACTTGAAAATGGTTTAGTGATGACAGTCACCGCAGATCGTTTATTTGCCTAATAATTTATTTCTTATCGGGAAAGGTTAAATGAAATTACATACAACCAAAAGTCTTATTGCGACAGCAATTTTAGGTGCGTTATTTCTTCATTCGTCTGACACTTTTGCTGTGCAGCCGAAATTAAAGCAAAGCGATATTACGACTCCTTCGGCAACTGATGCAAATCAGTTAGCAACAAAGCGTGCAACAACACGTTTAACCCAATCACATTATCGTAAATTTCAGCTTGATGACGCCTTTTCCGAAAAGATTTTTGATCGTTATATTAAAAGTTTAGATTACAGCCATAACACCTTTTTAAAATCAGATATTGATGATTTACGTGCTAAATATGGTTCTAAATTAGATGATCAACTTAATGAAGGCGATCTTTCTGCGGCATTTGCTATTTACGATCTGATGATGAAACGCCGTTATGAGCGTTATGCTTATGCATTATCTTTATTAGATCAAGAACCTGATTTAAAAGGTAATGATCAAATTGAGATCGATCGTGAAAAAGCTGCGTTCCCAGCAACGGAAGAAGAAGCCAATAAGCTTTGGGAAGAACGTGTCAAAAATGATGTAATCAGCCTGAAATTAAAAGATAAAAAATGGCCTGAAATTAAAGAAAAACTAACTAAACGTTACAATTTAGCCATTCGTCGACTAACTCAAACCAAAGCTGATGACATTGTTCAGATTTATATTAATGCCTTTGCTCGAGAAATCGATCCGCATACAAGCTACCTTGCTCCGCGTACTGCAAAAAGCTTTAATGAAAGTATGAATCTTTCCTTAGAAGGAATTGGTGCGACATTACAATCTGAAGAAGACGAAACCAGCATCAAGTCTTTAGTACCAGGAGCACCGGCTGAACGCAGTAAAAAATTACAAGCAGGCGATAAAATTATTGGTGTTGGTCAAGAAAAAGGCGAAATCGAAGATATTATCGGTTGGCGTTTAGAAGATATCGTTGACAAAATCAAAGGTAAAAAAGGAACAAAAGTTCGTCTTGAAATTGAACCTGCAAAAGGTGGAAAAAGCCGTATTGTCACTTTAGTGCGCGATAAAGTACGTATTGAAGACCAAGCAGCAAAACTCACTGTTTCTAAAGTAGATGGTGAAACAGTTGGTGTCATTAAAATCCCAAGTTTCTATATTGGCTTAACTGATGATGTGAAAAAATTATTAGTAGATGCTGAGAAGAAAAAAATTGGCGCTTTAATTGTGGATCTTCGTGAAAATGGCGGTGGTGCTTTAACAGAAGCCGTCGCATTGAGTGGTTTATTCATTACTGATGGTCCGGTGGTTCAAGTTCGTGATGCTTATCAACGTATTCGTGTACACGAAGATGATGATAATGCTCAACAATATAAAGGGCCATTGCTGGTAATGATTAATCGTTTCAGTGCATCTGCCTCTGAAATTTTTGCTGCCGCAATGCAAGATTACAATCGTGGTATCATTATTGGGCAAAATACCTTTGGTAAAGGTACGGTACAACAAAGTCGTTCATTAAACTTTGTTTATGATTTAGACCAAACACCACTTGGTGTGTTGCAATATACTATCCAAAAATTCTATCGAATTAATGGTGGTTCAACCCAATTAAAAGGTGTAGCAGCAGATATTAATTTCCCTGAAATTATTGATGCAAAAGAAATTGGTGAAGAAAAAGAAGATAACGCATTGCCTTGGGATAAAATTCCACCGGCGACTTATTCTGAAACCAACAAAGCGCGTAAAGATGTTGAACCATTAAATGAAAAACATCTTGAGCGTATTGCAAAAGATCCTGAATTTATTGCTTTAAATGAAGATCTTAAAATCCGTGATGAACGTCGTGAGCGTAAATTCTTATCATTGAATTTCCAAGAACGCAAAGCGGAAAATGACAAAGATGATGCGAGACGTTTAAAAGATTTAAATGATCGTTTTAAACGCGAAGGTAAAAAAGCATTAAAAGATATTGATGATTTACCAAAAGACTATGAAGCGCCAGATTTCTTCTTAAAAGAAGCGGAAAAAATGGCAGCTGATTTAGTTAAACTCAATGCTAATCAACAAAAAGTGGATGCTGAAATAAAACAAGAAGCGGCAAAAGCAACAAAATAATGATTATTTTGACCGCACTTTGGCAGATGAAAAAAACTGAAGTGCGGTTATTTTTTATGAATATTTTTAAAGGTACAGCAATGTTAAAAGGAACAATGAAATTAAGCGCATTAGTCTTATCATTATCAATGATGACGTCAGGTTGTGCATTAGCTGAATGGGCCAAAACAGTTGGACAGCCTCAACAAGCCGAAAATAAAGGCGTTGATATGTCTAAATTAAGTCCAGAAGAGCGAGCAAAACTTGAAGCTGAAATTAAAGAAGATCAAGCTCGTCTTGCCGCTGAAAAGCAAGCGATGCTAGAGATGTCATTAACGCATGAAATTGGTGAACAAAATCTACAGTTCAAACCAATTTTGGCTAAATTATATGCCGATAATAAATATGACCTTATGTGGAAAGACAAGGCGGCTGAGAAACAATTCCTACGTGAATATGCAGCCATGGTGGCATCTGGTATTTCTAAACGTTCAGCTCAATCGTTAGTCAATTTACATAATGCTGAAAAAACGGGTGGACTCACCTATGATGTGTTGTTAAGTGACGCTTTCCTTGATTACTTGTATTACAGCAAGAACGTAAATCAACAAGCACAACGTT
>NZ_CAJLNI010000046.1 GCF_905207935.1 uncultured Haemophilus sp. | reverse complement strand
TTTCACATATTCTAAAATATCAAAATAGGTGGAACCGGTACTTTTCACGCCTTCTGGTAAAATCGAATGTCCCATCAGCACTGAAATCAATAACAAGACCAAGCCACCGAACATCAACACGCCAGTCGCTGAATAGCCTTTCACGATATAATATGCCACCAAGACAATGGCAATCAAACCTATAATCAGATCCATAATTTACCTCTTTATTAAAATAATAATATCAGCAAGATAGCGATTGAATTGAGAGTTGTAAATCAGTTCAATACGAAAATTTGAGGTAGATCACAAAAAGAGTTTTGGGGAGAAAGTGCGGTTGGTTTTGGTTGAGTTTTTGAGATTGGAAATGTTTGAAAAAAAAGCTGTCTTTTTAAAATAGATAATGCGACTCTATCTAGGAATTGTTTCTCGTTAATAAGCCCTAAATAACACTAAAACTTAACTCCTTATAAATCACTTTATTCTTACTTGCTATAATTTTTAGTCTAAACTTATCAACATGTATATCTTTCATATCTAACTTAGATTCTGATAAATAAATTCTATCAATTTTAAATTCTTTTAAACATCCAAAAATAAACTCCGTACGAATTTTTTCAAGCGAGATAATTCCATTTAATACTCTAAAATATTCTTCTAAATACTCTACAATAATATCCATAGCTACAACATGTTCAGCATTACAACCAGCAACAGTTCGTCCACCACCTAAAGGGAAAAAGAAACTATCTTGTATAGGAATAAAAGTATTAATATTAAGCTTACGACATCCCTTCATATCTTCAAAATACTCACTAGCATATATCATATTAGTTTTCCCTTGGACCTTAGCATGCCTAATCAACTCTGGCTTTTCACTATCTAAGATTTCCAGTACATCTGGATTATGCCAAGCATCCATTCCATGAGGTTTTATTGCCAAAAAGAATGCCTCATCATTATTAACAAATACTAAAGCAAGATCTTTGATTCTTTTCACAAAACCATTTTCTATGGATTCTCCTAGATGAAAATGCTTAACCCCATAGTAATCTAGTAAGCCATCAAACTTTGATGCATTTAACGAGTCTTTACTTAAATAAGCATTGACATCTTTTCCTTCTTCAAAAGCTATCTTTAATTTAGATATGGCAATTTTATTACTATGTTGGTTAGCTTGTTGTTCAAATAATTTTGAAAAAGTAACTTTTCTTGGCTTAGGAAAAACAATCTTTGAACGATAATTCAAATACTGAATAAAAATAGGAATGCGACTATCCAAGGAATAACTAACATTCCTTGTATCCATGATATATTTTGCCCAGTTATTTAATGCAAATTTAATGTCTTTAGAATTTATCTGCATATTATTCTTCAGATGGTTTTAGTTACATTTCATTAATCAAATTCAAAATCCGCTTATCCGATACCTGATACTTCGTGCCTAACTGCTGCGCAAATAAACTCACACGCAATTCCTCAATCATATAGCGAATTTCCGCAATTTCATCAGAAATCGGTTTGGATTTCGGCAGTTTAGCGAGCAATTGTTGGTAAGCTTGTTGCACTTGTTCCACGCGTAACATTGCCGCACGGTCACGATTTACATCTTGAGCCAGTTTATCAATACGTTTATCCACGGCTTGCAGGTAACGCTGTAAATCCGGTAGGCGATCATAACCGCTCTTTTGCACAAAACCTGGATAAATCAGTCCGCTTAATTGCGCCTTAATATCAGAAAAGGCAAAGGCCATGGTGAAATCCATTTTGCCTTTTAAACGTTGGTTTAAGGCATGGTTAAGGGAGAGGATTTGCTCCACTTTCTGCGCAATATCCACGGTCACTTCGTTAAGGTTTTCTCGAACGAAATCACGTAATTTTTCAAAGCCTGCTTCATCCCATACAAACCCGCCAAAATCGGCAATCAGTTTATCCACCGCACAAGCGATACAGTCATCGATCAAATCCAATACTCGACCGAATGGGGTAAAATACAGCCCTAATTTGGCTTTATTCGGCAATTTTTCATGCAGATACTTAATTGGTGATGGCACATTGAGTAGCAACAATCGACGCAAACCTTGTTGCATCGCCACCGCTTGCTCAAACTCTGTTTCAAATAGCTTAATACCTACCGAATCTTTTTCATCCACAATAGCAGGGAACGCTTTGACGCTGAAACCTCGTTGTTTTTGTTCGTAACATTGTGGTAAATCTGCAAAGCTCCAAATATGCAGCCCGCTTTGCTCAATGCCATCATCGGCCACAGCAGAAATACTTTCCTGCACGCGATCTTTTAAGTTGAATTTCAGCTCATCCAAATTCATGGATTCAGCGATTTTCTTGCCGTTTTCATCCACCACGCGGAACGTCATTTTCAAATGGCTTGGAATTTGTTCCCAATTCCAATGTTCCGCTTCTACGGTAACGCCCGTCATACGACGTAATTCATAAATTAGCGTATCTAATAACGGTTTTTCCAATGGCACAGCTCTGCTTAAAAAGGCTTGGGCATAATTAGGTGCAGGCACGAAGTTACGGCGATAAGATTTCGGCAACGATTTAATCAACGCAATCACCAATTCTTCACGCAAGCCTGGAATTTGCCAGTCAAAGCCTGTCATTTCCACTTGGTTGAGCAATGGCAACGGAATATGCACGGTCACGCCGTCCGCATCGGTACCCGGTTCAAATTGATAAGTTAATTTGAGTTTCAAATTGCCTTGATGCCAGAAATTCGGGAAATCTAGCTTACTCACTTGTTCCGCATCATCATTAATCAAGAATGAGCGTTCAAAATTAAGCAATTCAGGATCTTTTTGCTGCGCCTTTTTCCACCAGGTATCAAAATGTTTTTGAGAAACCACTTCCGTACCAATACGCTGATCGTAAAATTCAAAAAGCGTACGGTCATCCACCAAAATATCGCGGCGGCGGCTTTTGTGTTCCAATTCCTCTACTTCTCGAACAAGTCGTTGATTTTCTTTGAAGAATTTATGTTTGGTATTCCAATCCCCTTCCACTAAGGCAGATTGAATAAAGATCTCGCGGCTTACCGTTGGATCGATAGAGCCGTAATTCACTGGACGAGCAGCCACAATCGGCACACCGTAAAGCGTGACTTTTTCATCGGCAATCACCGCGCCACGAGATTTTGACCAACGCGGTTCGGAATAGGATTTTTTAATTAAATGCTCGGCAAGTGGCTCGATCCATTCTGGCTCGATTTCCGCCACCATACGCCCCCAAAGTTTGGAGGTTTCCACTAACTCTGCCGCCATCACCCATTTAGGCTGTTTTTTGAAAAGTACAGAATTAGGGAAAATCGCAAAATGGGCATTGCGTGCGCCAAGATATTGTTGTTTATCTGCCTCTTTTAAACCAATATGAGAAAGCAAGCCGCTTAAAAGTGCGGTATGAATTTGCTGATATTCTGCTTTTTCAGAATTAATCGGCAAGCCCATTTCACGGACGGTTAAACGAATTTGATGGTAAATATCCTGCCATTCGCGAATGCGTAAATAATTTAAGAAATCCTTTTGGCATTGACGACGGAATTGGTTTTTACTCAATTCTTTTTGTTGTTCTTGTAGATAACGCCAAAGATTTAAGAATGCCAAGAAATCTGATTTTTTATCGGCAAAACGACGATGTTTTTCATCGGAAGCTTGCTGTTTTTCTTGTGGGCGCTCGCGAGGATCTTGAATAGACAATGCGGCAACAATAATCATCACTTCATGCAATGCACCTTGTGAAACAGCACATAGCAACATTTTCGCTAAACGAGGATCCACAGGGAGTTGCGATAATTGGCGACCTACTGCGGTTAATTGACGTTTCTCGCCTGCTTTGGTACGAACTATTTCAAACGCACCCAATTCTTCCAACAGTTTTATACCATCTTGAATATGGCGTTTATCTGGGGCATCAACAAACGGGAAGGCTTCAATATTATCCAAACCCAATGCTGTCATTTGCAAAATAACGGAGGCTAAATTGGTACGAAGAATTTCAGGATCGGTAAACTCTGGACGAGAATTAAAATCCTCTTCCGAATATAAACGAATACAAATCCCTTCGCTCACACGACCACAACGACCTTTACGCTGATTAGCGGATGCCTGTGAAATAGGCTCAATCGGTAAACGTTGTACTTTGGTGCGATAGCTATAGCGGGAAATTCGTGCTGTACCTGGGTCAATCACATATTTAATGCCCGGCACGGTCAATGAAGTTTCCGCGACGTTGGTCGCCAACACAATGCGATTTAATCCACTCGGATGGAAAATTTTATTTTGTTCTTGTGCAGAAAGGCGTGCAAAGAGCGGTAGAATTTCCGTGTGTTTTAGATTTTGTTTTTGTAAAGCTTCGGCGGTATCGCGAATTTCTCGCTCACCGTTCATAAAGATCAAAATATCGCCTCGACCTTCTGCTTGCAGTTCATCTACTGCGTTGAGAATGCCTTGTAGCTGATCTTGGTCGTCTTCCTCCACTACGGGACGATAACGCACTTCAACGGGATAGGTTCTGCCCGAGACTTCGATAATTGGGGCATTGTTGAAATGTTTGGAAAAACGTTCCACATCAATGGTCGCAGAGGTAATGATAAGTTTTAAATCACGACGACGTGGTAAAAGCTGTTTCAGATAACCAAGAATAAAATCGTTGTTCAGGCTGCGTTCGTGAGCTTCGTCGATAATCAAACAAGAATATTGATTAAGAAAACGATCGTTTTGAATTTCAGCAAGCAGAATCCCGTCGGTCATCAACTTGATTTGCGTATCATCACTGATTTGATCGTTAAAACGGACTTTATAACCTACTAAACCGCCAAGCTCCGTTTCCAGTTCTTCCGCAATACGTGCCGCCACCGAACGAGCGGCAATACGGCGTGGTTGAGTATGACCAATCATACCTAAATTGCCGAAACCTAATTCCAAACACATTTTCGGCAATTGGGTGGTTTTACCTGAACCAGTTTCCCCTGCCACCACGATGACCTGATGTTCAGAAAGCAGTTTTTGAATTTCTGCTTTGCGTTGGCTAACGGGTAAACTCTCTGGAAAAACAATCGGATTTTTGACCGCACTTTTGCGATTTTCTACACGTAATTGGGCCTGTTCAATCTGAAGCTGAATTTCAGCAGCCACAGCTTGTTGAGCTTCTTGGCTTTTAATTTTTCCAATACCATGAATACGGGCAGATAAACGACGTTGATCCACCAGCATGATATCCTTGAGTTTCGCAAAGAGAGATTGTTGTATCGGGTTTAATTCACGTTTGACTGATTTATTCTTCATATCTATTTACTTTTAAAACCACCGTAAGCCAAGCAAAGCCAACCAATTAAAAATAACGTTCCGCCAATTGGTGTTACCCACACAAGGAATTTACCAGCGCCAAGGGCAAGTGCATAAAGACTGCCGCTAAAAAGAAGAATACCGTACGCCCAACTCCCTGCAGCAACATTAGTCATTTTGTTGGTGGCCAATGACTCTCGGCACAATTGCAAAATGCCAATCGCTAAAATCGCAATGGTGTGGAACATTTGATATTTCACACCCGTTTCAATCCACGCTAATTCTTTAGGTTCTAAAACCTTGCTTAATCCATGTGCCGCAAAAGCACCAATCGCCACACACAAAAAACCGCTTAATCCCGCGATAAATAACCATTTGTTTTTCATTTAAAATTTTCCTAGTAATAGCGCTAAAATCCCTGCGGCGATAAGTGGTCCTACAGGAATGCCGCCTAAGAAAGAAACCCCAATAATCGTACCAATTAATAATCCAGTGACTAAAACAGGTTGTTCTCCCATTAATGGCACCCCTTTCCCGGCAAGCCATGCCACTAATGCCCCAATTAAAATAGAGACACCCATTTTCCAGTTTAAAAATGAACTGAGATCGGGCAGTTGGATTTTCCCCGAGACTAACGGTGCAAGCACACCAATCGTTAAAATAATGATCCCAATTTTTATCCCGTATTGTTCGAGTATGGGTATGTATTTGGATAATAAGGTTTGCTGCATGATTAATAGCACTGCAGCGGAGATGGTGATTGCGCTATTTTGACTCATTAAGCCTAAAACGATTAAGAAAACCAATAATAACGCTATCATATTGAATTGTAATGACATAAGACCTCTAAAGTGCGGTCAGAAAGATGACCATTTTTTGGCATGTAAAGTTTTTGTAAATTATACCAATTTCTTGCTTTTCTGTGTTTTTTATTTAGTGAAAAAAAGCTAGAATACAAGTCAACTTTCTTCTCATACTCCCTGTTTTTACTAAGGTTTTTTGCCCTATGTCGAATGTCGTCAGCCCTGAATTAATTAAAACTGTAGTCCTGCTTGCTACCAGTGTCACTATCGTGCCACTTTTTAAGCGTATTGGCTTAGGTAGCGTATTAGGTTATTTAGTAGCGGGCTGTTTAATTGGTCCTTCAGTGTTTGGTGTGGTAGAAGATGCTGAATCAGTTCTCCATATGGCGGAACTGGGCGTGGTGATGTTCTTATTCATCATCGGTTTGGAGATGCATCCAGAACGCTTATGGGCAATGAGAAAAGCAATCTTCGGACGAGGTTTTCTACAAGTCGGGCTATGTGGTGCACTGCTTACCTTTGCCGGTATCTATATTTTAAATCTTCCTAAAGAAGTGGCGTTTATTGCGGGGATGGGCTTTACTCTCTCCTCTACTGCTATTGTCATGCAGGTATTAGAAGAACGCGGGATTACGAATACACCAAAAGGCCAACGGGTAATTTCTACCTTAATTTTTGAAGATTTATCCATTGTGCCATTATTGGCTTCTATTGCCTTTTTAACGCCAGAAACCAAACACATTGAACATCAAACCAACTGGACATCCATTGCTATTGCCCTCGGTGCCGTTGTGGGATTAGTAGTTGCAGGTAAATGGTTAATGAACCCTATTTTCCGCTTAATTTCAAAAGCTCACATTCGTGAAATGATGACAGCAGCCGCGTTGCTTGTGGTATTAGGTGCAGCATTAGCCATGGAAGCGAGCGGGCTTTCAATGGCGATGGGGGCATTCGTTGCAGGTGTAATGCTTTCAGAATCTGCATTCCGCCACCAATTAGAAGCCGATATTGAACCATTCCGTGGTTTATTGCTCGGTCTCTTCTTTATGGGCGTAGGGATGTCTCTTGATTTAACCTTGGTGTTTGACAATGCACTTTGGTTATTAGGTATCGTGTGCCTTTATATCATCGGCAAAGCCTTAGCGGTTTACACCGTTGCGCGTATTACGAAACTTGACCGAAAAGAATCCGTTGGGCGAATGACTATCATGGCACACGGTGGTGAATTTGCATTCGTACTCTTCTCTGCTGCAACTACGGCAGGTGTGATGACAAAAGATCAAAATGCAACCTTTACTGCAGCCGTCATTATTTCAATGCTATTCTCTCCATTAATTGGTTTATTGATGCGTAAAATCAACCAACGTAAATCAACAAATCAAGAGGAAAAAGTCGATACGAGCGATCTTGATCCAATTGTGGATTTAGAAGATAGCGTACTCGTGATTGGTTTTGGTCGTTTCAGTCAAATCGTCTGTCAATCGCTTCTTGTTCGTGGCATTAACGTATCGGTGATTGACCGTAACATCGAAAACATCCGTGCGGCAGCCAAATTTGGTTTTAAAGTTTATTACGGTGATGGTATTCGCCTTGATGTTTTACGTGCAGCGGGTATCGAAAAAGCCAAATGTGTTGTCATCGGGATTAACGATACACAACGTATTGAAAACATCGTTCAGAATTTGAAAGATGCTTATCCGAAACTCCCAATTTTGGCGCGAACTTATGACCGTCAAACAACCGTGAGTCTTATTAAGCAAGATGTAGACTTTATCGTGCGTGAAACCTTTGAATCTGCATTGACGCTCAGTCGTGCAACACTAATGCAATTAGGTATCAATAAAATTGAAGCTGATGAGGTCATTGCTGAAGTTCGTTACTTAGATCAAGAACGATTGAATGAAGAAGTTTTACATGGTTTTTCTACAGACATCATCCGAAAATATTGGATGCCAAAACCTTTCATTAAACCACATTCTGATGCTGAAGCACTAAATGAAGAAACGGCTGAGATTTTAGAAAAAGAAGATGACACCAATGACGAAGCAGCAGTTGAAACCCTTCTTCATGATGATTCTGAAGCCGAAAAACAAAAAGAAGTCGAATAATAAAAAAGCCCGATAAATCATTATCGGGCTTTTTATTAGGCTTTCATTGTCACAATCCAGCAGTTGTGGATTTGTTTATTACGCTCAAAATCAAGCGGTAAGGTTTTCGCTGAAATTTCGACCGCACTTAATCCCAATTCATCTAACGCCTCAAAATCCATTTTAAAACCACGTTTATTGTTCGAGAACACGATGGTGCCGTTAGGACGTAAAATACGTTTAAGATTACGCATCAATTTAATGTGATCACGTTGTACATCCCAACTGTCTTCCATACGTTTAGAATTCGAGAATGTTGGCGGATCCACGAAAATTAAATCAAACTGGCGATCACATTTCTCTAACCACTGCAAACAATCTGCTTGGATGAGCTTGTGCTGCTTGCCTTCAATATCATTTAAAATCAGGTTTTGCTCTGCCCAGTTTAAATAGGTGTTAGACATATCCACGGTCGTCGTCGATTTTGCCCCACCTAATGCAGCATGCACTGTTGCGGAACCGGTATAAGCAAAAAGATTAAGGAAATCTTTGCCTTTTGCCATTTCGCCAATCATTTTACGGGTTAAGCGATGATCTAAAAATAATCCTGTATCCAAGTAATCCGTCAAATTCACCCAAAGCTGAGCGCCGTATTCATTCACATAGAAATATTCGCCTTTATTGGCCAATTTTTCATATTGATTCGTGCCTTTTTGTTTTTGACGCACTTTCAAAATCAGTTTATTGGTTTCAATACCGGTGACTTGCAAGGTTGCAGTCACTGCATCCAATAAACGTTGACGCGCTTTGTTTTCATCAATATTTTTCGGTGCGGCATACTCTTGCACCACAATATGATCACCATAACGATCCACCGCTACGTTATATTCCGGTAAATCAGCATCATATAAACGATACGCATCCAGGCCTTGCTGTTTCGCCCATTTTTCAATTTTCTTGATATTTTTCTGTAAGCGATTCGCAAAATCCACCGCTACCGTTGAAGTGCGGTCAAATTCAAGCGGATTTACAACCGCACTTTCTTTGCGTTCTGAAATTTGATAATTCTTCTGAACACAATCTAACGGACCGTTTTTCGCTTTAAATTGACGATAAGAACGCATACGCAAGCAATCAAGCAAGGTAGATTCACTACTGAAAATTGACGCATTCCAACCACCAAATTCATTTTTAAGGCGTTGTCCAAAGACTGAATATAGTGCAATCAACGCAGGGGTTGTGCCTAAACGTTCACCGTAAGGTGGGTTACAAATCACTGTTCCCATTTCATCTGGGCTTGGATTCTTTAATGCGGCGACATCACCTTGTTTCCACTGGATTAAATGTGCCACACCTGCATTTTGTGCATTTTTTTGTGCTTTTTTCAGTACGCGATGATCGAGATCGAAGCCATAAAAATGTGGTTTTGGATTTCGATTAAAATAAGTTTCTGCTTGCTGTACTGCTTCTGCTTTCACCTTATCCCAAGCATCTTGATTATGCCCTTTCCAGCAATCAAAGCCCCAATGTAAACGATGTAATTGCGGTGCAATTTGTGCTTCCATTTGTGCAGCTTCGATTAACAAAGTACCCGAACCGCACATTGGATCCACTAATGGTGTCCCTTTTTTCCAACCTGAACGAAGCACTATCGCAGCGGCTAAGGTTTCACGTAAAGGCGCTTGCCCTGTATCTTCACGATAGCCACGTAAATGCAATGCTTCACCACTTAAATCGAGTGAAACAACGAGTTCTTCTTTATTTAAATAAGCATGAATTCGAATATCCGGATAGTCTTTATCCACATTTGGGCGCGCTTTCCCTTGGCGTTCAAAATAATCCACAATGGCATCTTTCACACGCATCGCACCAAATTGGGTGTGACGAATTTCTTGGTTTGTCCCGTTGAAATCAACAAAAAATGTGGCTTTCTCATCAAAATAACTTAACCAATCCTGCCCTGTCACAATTGAATACAAGTCTAAATCACTATATACCTTGCCATTTACAATAGGTAACAAAATACGTGAAGCTAAACGTGACCATAGTAAGCTTCGATAAAGCGTTTCATCATCAGCTTGAAAATGTACACCGCCTTGTGCAATTTTACATTCCGTTGCACCAAGCTCTGTCAGTTCGACTTTTAAGAGTTCTTCAAAACCACGGGCAGTTGTGGCAAATAGTTGTTTCATGTGTTTTCTCGATAGGGAAAAATTGGGCGGATTATAGCACGAAAGTGCGGTTAAATTTGGGGGATATTTCAAGAATATTCCCCCTCTTTTGTAAAGAGGGGGCGAGGGGGAGATTTTAATTATTTACTTAAACATTGAGCATAGCTATCAGCGGTGGCTTGAAGGAAATTCGCATAAGAATTTGGACCAAGCTGTACGTTATCGCCAATAGGATCTAAACGACCTACATTAACTTTTGTACTTTGCGCTAGCGAATCAATCACTTTTGGTGTGAATTGAGGCTCAGCAAAAAGACAATTTACATGGTGTTCTTCAATCTCTTCTTTGATGTGAGCAATGGTTTTTGCACCTGGTGCCACTAATGGATTAATGGTGAAATAACCGGTTTGATTTAAACCATAAGCGTCATTGAAATAACTATAAGCATCATGGAACACAAAGAAGCCTTTATCTTTAAGTGGCGCTAATTGTGCTTTGATCTTATCGCTTTGCTCGGTCAACGTGCGGTTAAAATCGGCTAAGTTTTTCGCGATGAGCTCTTTTTTATCCGGGTGTTGTTCTGTTAATTTATCTGCGACTTTCTGTGCCACAATTTGGCTGATGGCTGGTGAATACCATAAATGCCAGTTCACGCTTAATCCATTTTCATCCACATCGTGGTGATGATGCTCATGGTCATGACCATGTTCGTGCTTATGATCGTGCCCATGTTTATGATCATGTCCGTGCTCGTGTTCATCGCCTTCATGATAATGTTCATGATGGACTTTGCTTAAAAGCGGTTTAATTTCTGGAATATCAGAAATATTGATGACTTTTTTGCTGTCAATTTGGCTAATCGGTTTTGCTAAGAAAGCATCAATATCTTCACCAACCCAAAGCACTAAATCCGCCGATTTCACTTTTTGCACATCTGAAAGTTTTAAGCTGTAATCATGAGGAGAAGCACCCGCTGGCACTAAAATTTGCGTATCTGTTACACCATTAGCAATAGACGATGTAATAAAACCGAGCGGTTTCACGGAGGCCAATACATCAGCATTTGCCATCATTGGAAGGGTTAAAAGTGCGGTAGAAATTGCACTCATTTTTAATACTTGTTTCATGTTTGTTTCCTTACTTTTATTGGGAATTATTCTCAAAGCCAACATAGACTACGCCTTTTTGATAAAATTGCAACATTTCAAATTAAAAAAATGAAGTGATATTTCTTCATCTTATTGAATACTTTTATTCATAAAGAAAAAGCAACGTTTTCACGTTGCTTCATTTCTTTATTTTAATAACTTATCGATTACCCTAGAAACGGCAAAAAATCCAAAGGTTGCGGTGATCATGGTTGCTGCACCAAAACCATTTGCACAATTCATGGTAGCGGATACTTCACAGCCCTCGCCCATTTTAGGGAAAATCAGAGGCTGGGTTGAAAACACCGCATCAACTGCAAATTTACGTTGTGGATTTTGGGTAAAATTAAAATCCTTACGTAAAACTGACCGCACTTTCGCCAATAATGGATCTTGGATCGTTTTGCTTAAATCAGCAATTTGGATTTTGGATGGATCTGTCTGACCACCTGCGCCACCAATAGTAATAATCTTGATTTTATTACGTTTGCAATAGGCAATCATCGCCGCTTTGGTTTTCACATTATCAATGGCATCAATCACATAATCATAGCCACGATTTAAGTATTCGGCTTGATTATCCGGTGAAATGAAATCATCGATAATATTCACCACACATTCTGGATTAATCAGCTTAACGCGCTCTGCCATCACTTCCGTTTTAAGCTTGCCAATATTGCCGCTTAATGCAGGAAGTTGACGATTAATATTGGTGACACAAATATCATCCATATCAATCATAGTGATCTGCCCTACACCGCTTCGCGCCAATGCTTCCACCACCCACGAACCTACGCCGCCAATACCTATGACGCACACATGAGCCTGACACAAACGCGCCAAGCCTTCTGGTGTGTAAAGGCGGCCAATGCCGCCAAAACGTTGTTCGTAGTTATCGACTCGAGCCATTATTGTAGTACCCAAACGCGTCCATAGTGTTTTGATAACCCCGCAATATGACCCGCTTGATCGCCAATACCACGGTATAAGTCAAAGTGGTGACCATTAACTGCACCACCCACATCAAGCGCCACCATTAAGTGTAATTTGTGTGTGCCCATCCAGTTACCATCATTATCAATATCCGGCACTTCAACCAATAATACGGTTCCAGAAGGAATGACATTGCGATCAGAAGCAACAGCAGCCATTGGCACTAAAGGTACACCAGCAGAACCTTTCACTTTTCCTGTCGGATCGTTTTTAAAGAAAACATAAGATGGGTTACGCTCTAACAATTCCTGTACACGAGATGGGTTTGCTTTACCCCATTCACGAATCGCTTGAATAGACATTTTTTCTTTTGGAATTTCACCATCTTCTACTAACAAGCGACCAACTGCTTGATATTTATAACCATTTTGACCTGCATAAGCTAAATAATTTAAATTTCCATCGCCGTAATCCACATAACCACTACCTTGTACACCAAGTAAGAAGTTATCCATCATTGAATCACTATACGCAAGCTCTAAGCCTTTTCCTGCCAATGCACCATTGTAAATTTCCGCACGGCTATAACGTTTATAACTTGGCATTGCATAAATTGGGTATTGGTATTTGCCTTGTGCCGTACGGCGAGCATGAATAACCGGCGAATAATAACCCGTCATCAAGACGTTTTGATAACCATCAAAACCTTTCATAATTTGAGGATTAATGCCATATTGTGCTAATTCATTCACATTAGCCCCTGCAAGTACCCAGTTTGTAATTTTTCCATAATTCGCGGCAAAGCGATTGGTAATTGAGTTTGAATAGCCACGTACGTTAGAAAGCTGCGTTAAAAAATCACCTTGGTTGACGACTGCACTTTTGTTCTCCACGGATGCCACTGGACTTAAAATAGATTGTTGATAATTACGTCCGCTATACTTTGCCCCAAATTTTTGTGGATCATCGCCTGTCGCAGTACGCGGCAAGCTAGAATTATTTTTTGAAGAAACTTTACTTGGTGCTGAACCACATGACGCAAGCACCGAAACTGCCGCCATTACAGAGAGCATTTTTACAGCGAGATTTTGACGAAATTTCATTCTTATTTTCCTAAATTAAACTAACTAATACAAAGTTGCATACGCTATCAAAAATTCCCTTTTAGGACTAGCACTATTTCATAAAATGATTAATTAATATTCACATTGTTTATTTTCTTAACAAACGGAAAGTCAAATTCAGTTTAAATCTTGCAATAATTTTTGAAACGAGTATATTACGCGCCATCAGACGCGGGGTGGAGCAGCTTGGTAGCTCGTCGGGCTCATAACCCGAAGGCCGTCG
>NZ_CAJLNI010000045.1 GCF_905207935.1 uncultured Haemophilus sp. | reverse complement strand
AATGGGCGTTGGATATGATTAACGCTCGCCTTGCTCGTGAAGGCAAACCGCCAGTTGATATTGCTGCTATTCCATTGGATGATCCAGAATCCTTTGATTTGCTGAAACGGTCTGAAACGACCGCCGTATTCCAGTTGGAATCGCGCGGAATGAAAGATTTGATTAAACGTCTTCAACCAGACTGTTTTGAAGATATTATCGCATTGGTAGCGTTATTCCGACCAGGTCCATTACAATCAGGCATGGTGGATAACTTTATTGACCGTAAACATGGTCGTGAGGAAGTGTCTTATCCTGATGCAAACTACCAACATGAAAGCCTTAAACCGATTCTAGAGCCAACTTACGGTATTATTTTGTATCAAGAGCAAGTCATGCAGATTGCTCAGGTGTTAGCGGGTTATACCCTCGGTGGTGCGGACTTATTACGTCGTGCGATGGGTAAGAAAAAGCCGGAAGAAATGGCGAAACAGCGCTCAGTGTTTAAAGAAGGCGCTGAAAAAAATGGCGTTGATGGCGAACTTTCCATGAAGATTTTCGACTTGGTGGAAAAATTTGCCGGCTATGGTTTCAATAAATCGCACTCTGCCGCTTACGCATTGGTATCTTACCAAACTCTTTGGCTGAAAACCCATTTCCCTGCTGAGTTTATGGCAGCAGTAATGACCTCGGAAATGGATAATACGGATAAAATTGTTGGCTTGTACGATGAATGTTTACGTATGGGCTTAAAAGTCACCCCACCAGATATCAACGTAGGGAAACATCATTTCAGCGTGAATGAAAATGGTGAAATTGTTTACGGCATCGGTGCAATTAAAGGTGTAGGGGAAGGTCCGATTGAGGCATTGATTACCGCACGTAATGAAGGTGGGATTTTCAGAGATTTATTTGATTTATGTGCTCGCGTTGATTTGAAGAAAATTAACCGTCGTACCTTTGAAAGTCTGATCATGTCGGGCGCATTTGATAAGCTAGGACCACACCGTGCGGCGTTATCTAAGAATCTCGAAGATGCACTCAAAGCGTCAGATCAGCATGCAAAAGATGAGGCCATGGGACAAGCCGATATGTTCGGTGTACTGACAGAAACACATGAAGAAGTGGAAAATGCTTATGCCCATACGCCACCTTACACAGAAAAACAAATTTTAGATGGTGAGCGTGAAACCCTAGGCTTGTATTTAAGTAGCCATCCAGTGAGTCGTTATTTGAAAGAGCTTTCTCATTACAGCTCTACGCGATTAAAAGATCTCACGCCAAACCGCCGTGGGCAAATTAGTACGGCAGCAGGTTTGCTGGTATCAACTCGCTTCGCGACAACGAAAAAAGGCAATCGAATTGGTATCGCAACTATTGATGACCGTTCTGGGCGTTTAGACCTAACCCTATTCGGTGAAAGCTTAGACCAATTCGGCGAAAAACTGCAAAAAGATACAGTTGTGGTGGTATCTGGCCAAGTGAGTTTTGACGATTTTTCAGGCGGATTAAAAATGTCGGTACGGGATTTGATGACTTTGGATGAAGCACGTTCCCGTTATGCGAAATCCTTGGCAATAAGTTTGTCAGAGGAACAGATTAACCCAAGTTTTATTAAGAAACTGAAAGAAATGTTAGAGCCGGTTAGTGGTGGCACCTTACCGATTAACGTATATTATCAAAGCGCAAAAGGTCGTGCGTTATTGCGTTTAGGGATTCAATGGTCGATTACACCAACTGATGACATTCTAACAGAATTGGTGAATTTGCTCGGTGAAAATGCAGTAGAGCTAGAATTCGGTTAATATTCCAGTAAAAGTGCGGTCAAAAAATCCGTGTTTTTTAACTGCACTTTAAGCGGTATAAATAAAGCGAGAGATAAAATGGAAAAAATCATTATTGATGCAGACAGATTTTTACGCACCATTTCACGTATTTCCCATGAAATTATTGAAAAGCACCAAGATTTCGATAATGTGATTTTAGTTGGGGTGAAACGCCGTGGTGCTGAAATTGCCGAATTAATTCAACGTCGCATTGAAGAGTTGAATGGTGTAAGTCTTCCAATGATGGAATTGGATATCACGTTTTACCGTGATGACTTAGAGTATGTTGAACCTGAAAATCCAACGCCTGTGTATAGCGGTGCCTCCAGTTATATGAATATTCAGGGTAAAGAAGTCATTTTGATCGATGATGTGTTATTCACTGGTAGAACCATTCGTGCTGCGATGGATGCGTTAACGGATTTTGGTCGAGCAGCTAAAATTGAGTTGGTGATTTTAGTGGATCGTGGACACCGTGAATTGCCGATTCGGGCAGACTATGTAGGTAAAAATGTGCCGACTTCCCGTGATGAACAAGTTCAGGTGCGTACATTAAAATATGATGGTTGTTATGAAGTGGCATTATTGCCTAAATAACGATCAGCCTATTGTGAACCTTTGATAAAATTGATAATCTAACGAGCATTATCCTATTATTTTTTAAGACAACTAAAATGAAAAAATCAATGTTAAAATCTCTTTTATTTGCCATGATCGGTCTGTTTACTTTTTCTCAAGTACAAGCAGAAGAACGCGTTGTGGCGACCGTAAATGGTACACCAATTTTACAAAGCCAAGTGAATGCTGTGATGGGCAAAAAAGGTAGCCAACGTGCAGCATTAGATAAGATTATTGATGATATGCTGACTGATAAGGCTATCAAAGAATCAGGCGTAAAAGTAAACCAAGCGGAAGTAAACCGTATCGTAGAAGATATTGCGGCAAAAAATGGTTTAACTTATGGTCAATTCTTAGATGCGTTGGATTATCAAGGCATTTCCTTAAATGCATTTAAACAACAAATTTCTCGCCAAATGTTAATGGCGGGTGTGCGTAACCATGCTATTCAAAACAGCGTAGATGTGACTCGCGAGCAAGTGGATGCATTGGGTAAACAAATGCTCGATGAAGCGAAAGCAAAAGGTACCGCACAAAAAGTGATGGGTAAAGAGTATGAAGTTCGTCATATTTTATTAAAATTAAACCCATTACTGAACGATGCTCAAGCTAAAGCAGAATTAGAACGTATTCGTAGCGAGATTATTTCTGGCAAAATGACATTTGCTGATGCAGCATTAAAATATTCTAAAGATTATTTATCAGGTGCGAATGGCGGAAGCTTAGGCTATGCTTTCCCAGAAGCTTATGTAGGTCCATTTGCAAAAATGGTTGAAACCACACCACAAGGTACTATTTCTGCACCGTTTAAATCTGAATTTGGTTGGCATATTCTCGAAGTAACCGGTAGTCGTGATGGCGATAAAACAGAAGATGCCTATCGTCAAAAAGCTTACGAACAAATCGTGAATAGCCAATTACAAGATGCAACCAAAGACTGGGTGAAAGCATTACGTAAAAATGCTGATATTCAATATTTCGATAAATAACAGAAAACGTTAGAATAAGGGGGCATTTTGCCCCTTTTGTCGTTTTTATAAAATGAGTGACGCATGAAAAAATTTTTTGTCTTTTTACTGATTATCTTGCTAATTCTTGGCGGTGTTGGTTTTTGGGGTTATCAAAAATTAACTGAGTTTGTTCATACGCCGGTGAATGTCACGCAAGATCAATTGCTTACAATTGAGCGAGGCACTACTGGCAGTAAACTCGCCGCTTTATTAGAGCAAGAAAAAATTCTTGAACATGCCGATTTATTGCCTTGGTTATTGAAATTACAACCTCAGCTCAACAAAGTGAAAGCGGGGACTTATTCTTTAACGGGCGTGAAAACGTTACAAGATTTATTGGATATGATTAATTCCGGCAAGGAAGCACAATTTAGTGTGAAGTTTATTGAAGGTAAAACGTTCAAGGAATGGCGTAAAAACCTTGAAAACGCACCGCACTTAAAACAAACCTTGCAAGGTAAAACGGATAAAGAGATCATGGCGTTATTGGATATTCCAGCCGTTGCAAAAGCCGTTTTCGAATGGAATAACATGGATGGATGGTTGTATCCAGATACCTATAATTACACGCCTAACTCGACGGATCTTGAATTATTAAAACGTTCAGCTACTCGCTTACAAAAAGCTTTAGATAAAGCGTGGAATGAACGTGATGAAAATCTCCCATTAGCAGATCCATATCAGATGCTAATTTTGGCTTCTATTGTGGAGAAAGAAACAGGAATTGCAGCGGAGCGTCCACAAGTGGCTTCCGTATTTATTAATCGTTTAAAAGCCAATATGAAACTGCAAACTGACCCAACCGTGATTTATGGAATGGGTGAGAATTATACAGGCAATATTCGTAAAAAAGATTTGGAAACGATGACCCCGTACAATACCTATATGATTGAGGGTTTACCACCAACACCAATTGCCATGGTGAGTGAGAGTGCTTTACAGGCTGTGGCGCATCCAGCAAAAACAGATTTTTATTATTTTGTTGCAGATGGAAGTGGCGGTCATAAATTTACTCGTAATCTGAACGAGCATAATAAAGCAGTGCAAGAATATTTACGTTGGTATCGTAGCCAACAAAAAGGAGCCAACTAATGCAAGGCAAATTTATCGTCATTGAAGGGCTGGAAGGTGCAGGTAAAAGTACCGCCATGCAAACGGTGGTGGATACATTAAAATCTCTTGGTGTAAACGATGTCGTATTTACTCGTGAGCCGGGTGGTACACCGTTAGCGGAGAAATTACGCCATTTAATCAAACATGAAACAGAAGAACCTGTTACGGATAAAGCGGAATTATTAATGCTTTATGCGGCACGAATTCAATTGGTAGAAAATGTGATTAAGCCAGCATTGGCAGAAGGTAAAATTGTGCTGGGTGATCGTCATGATATGTCTTCACAGGCTTATCAAGGCGGTGGGCGTCAGTTTGACCAAACGCTTATGGCGAATTTAAAAAATATGGTATTAGGCGACTTTGAGCCTGATTTTGTACTGTATTTAGACATTGATCCTGCAGAAGGGCTTGCTCGTGCTAGAGGTCGTGGTGAATTAGACCGCATTGAACAACAAGGACTCGATTTCTTCCATCGTACCCGCCAACGTTATTTGGAATTGGTGCAAAACAATCCGAAAGCTGCGATTATTAATGCAGGTCAGGCTTTGGCACAAGTACAAGCAGACATACAAAGTGCGGTCAAAAGTTGGTGGGTTTCACAAGCAAAATGAGCAAACTTTGTCCTTGGTTAGTGCCTACTTATCACAAAATTAGCCAAACTTTTAGCGAAGGTTTGGGGCATCATGCATTATTGATTAAAGCTGATCAAGGTCTCGGTGCTGAAGGTTTGTTTGAGGCTTTGACAAAACGCATTATGTGTCAAACGCCAGATAATGCACCTTGTGGGCATTGTCATGCTTGTCACTTAATGGCAGCGCAAAGTCACCCCGATTTTCATGTTTTAGCCTCTCAAGAAGGCAAAGACATTGGCGTTGATCAGGTACGGGCGATTAATGAAGTGGTCAGCCAACACGCGCAACAAAACGGCAATAAATTAGTGTATATCCAAGATGCAGAACGTCTTACGGAAGCAGCAGCGAATGCGTTGCTTAAAACTTTGGAAGAGCCGCGTCCGAACACGTATTTCTTATTGCAAACAGAGCCATCCTCTTCGTTGTTAGCGACTATTTACAGCCGTTGCCAAGTGTGGAATGTGCCTTTGCCAATGGAAATGGAAGCCCTAAATTGGCTTTCTTCTCAATTTCAGGCAGAAACATCAGAATTATTAACCGCACTTGCGATGAATTTGGGGCGTCCGCTGTTAGCATTGGAAACCCTCCAGCAAGGATTAATTGAACAGAGAAAAAATTTCCTACGTCAATTTTGGCTGTTTTATCGTCGTCGTTCACCTTTGGAAATTTTGCCTTTCTTTGAAAAAGAACGCACCATACAGCAAGTGGATTGGATTTTAGCGTTTTTAAGCGATGCCATTAAATACAAACTCGAAATACAAAGTGGCTGGCAAACACTTGATCTTAAAACAGGTGTAACTCAATTTGCAGACGAGCAAACAGCGCTTGGGTTATTAACCGCAAATAAAATTATGCAAAAAGTGCGCTCGGATTTACTCACTATCAACGGCGTTAACACGGAATTAATGTTACTAGATGGTTTGACAAAGTTAATTACCGACGTATTTAAGGACTAAATAAATTATGTTTATCGTAGATTCCCATTGCCATTTAGATGCATTGGATTATGAAAATTTACACAAAGATATTGCTGATGTTGTGGCCAAAGCCCAAGCACGAGATGTGAAGCATTTATTGGCGATTGGCGTAACATTAAGCCGTTTTGAAAAAGCTTACCCTGAGTTAGCAAAATTTCCGAATGTGTCTTTAGCTTGCGGCGTGCATCCATTAGATCTTGAAGAAGAACCTTACGATGCCGATCGTTTATTACGTTTATCCCAAGATAAAAAAGTGATCGCAATTGGCGAAATTGGTTTGGATTATTATTACAGTGCAGATAATAAGGCATTGCAGCAAACGGTTTTTGCTGATCAAATCAGAATTGCTAATGAAGTGGATAAGCCCGTGATTATTCATACGCGTTCAGCGCCAGAAGATACCATTGCCATGTTGCGTGAGCACCAGGCAGAAAAGTGTGGTGGATTAATTCATTGTTTTACGGAAACCTTGGATTTTGCGAAAAAGGCACTTGATTTAGGGTTTTATATTTCTTGTTCAGGCATTATAACCTTTAAAAATGCGGAAAGTATTCGTGAAGCTATTCGTTATGTGCCGGCAGATCGTTTGTTAGTTGAAACGGATTCGCCTTATTTAGCACCTGTACCTTATCGTGGTAAAGAGAACCAACCTGCCTATACACGTGAAGTGTGTGAGTATGTGGCAGCGTTAAAAGGGTTGTCTATGGAAGAATTTGCACAAATTAGTACACAAAACTTCGAGCGTTTATTTAAAATTAATGTACAATAAATCATCGATTTAAATGAGGGAGTTTTATGCGTAAGTTTTTTAAGTACTTTTTATTTTTAGTGGTCTTTGTTTTCCACGGCTTTATGTTCGCCGTGGTGGACTACGTTTTCCCACACTATGATGTGACACGAGTAACGGGTGTGGAAGTGAAACGTGTGGATAAAGATGGCCCGATTACAAAATCGAATCCGGCTGATGGTCCAACGCGCGATGTGTATTTTATCAATACACAAAATGATGATGGCAAAATCATGGTGTATCGTAATGAAGATACCCGTTGGGGGTTCCCGTTCTACTTTAAATTTGGTTCAGCGAACTTACAGGCCCAAGTGCAAGCTTTAGGTAATGAAAACAAATTAGTACAAATCAAGTATTACGGTTGGCGTATGACGATGTTCGATGAATATCGCAATGCCGTTGCAGTGAAAGAAATCAGTGGCGATGTGACACCAAGCCATCCGATTTTATCTTGGGTATTCTATGCTTTCTTATTAGTTACTCTTTTCCTTTCTATACAATTTGTACGCGGCTGGTTCGACAGCGAAAATTAGCGTTTCTCAAATATGGGGCGTCAAAGCACGCCCTCACAATTTAATAATAACATTTCTAACCTAAAAACCAGCGGTAAATTGACCGCACTTTAAAACCAATAAAGAGAACATTATGAGTTTATCTGCAGCGATTTTTATTTTAATCGTATTAATTATTGTCAGTGCAATCTTGTCATCAGCTGAGATTTCTCTCGCGGGTGCAAGACGCATTAAACTACAAACGTTGGCCAATGAAGGCAATATCAAAGCGGAGAAAGTTTTAAAATTACAGGAACAGCCAGGGCGTTTCATTACTGTAGTACAAATTGGACTTAATATGGTTGCCGTACTCGGTGGTGTGATTGGTGAAGCAACCATTAGTCTTCACTTACAGAGTTTTTTACATGAATACACCAAAGCTGAATGGGTTGAGCCAGCCTCTTCTTGGATTGCCTTTTTCATGGTAACCATAACATTTGTTTTATTAGCCGATTTAATTCCTAAACGTCTTGCACTGATTAATCCTGAAGGTGTGGCGCTACGGACTATTGGCATTATGCAAGTCTTTATTTTCTTCTTAAAACCTATTGTATGGTTTTTTGATGGTCTTTCTAATATCTTCTTCCATTTAATGGGTGTATCGACTAAACGTGAAGATAACATGACTCCAGAAGACATTGTGGCAATTGTGGAGGCCGGTGCGGAAGCGGGCGTGCTAAAAACACAAGAGCATTATTTGATTGAAAATATCTTTGATATGCAAGAGCGTACCGTGTCTTCAACTATGACGACCCGTGAAAACATCGTGTTTTTAGACCGCACTTTTACTCGCCAGGAAGTGTTGAATACCTTATCGGCAGACTCTCATTCTAAATTAGTGATCTGTGATAATGGTTTGGATAAGATTTTAGGTTATGTGGAATCACATACTTTGTTGACGCTTTATCTTCAACAAGAAGTAGTGGATTTAACAGATAGCCGTTTATTACGTAAAGCGTTATTTATCCCGGATACGCTGTCGCTATACGAAGTATTGGAGTTATTTAAATCTACAGGTGAAGACTTTGCGATTATCGTCAATGAGTATGCTCTGGTCGTAGGCTTGATCACTTTAAACGATGTAATGAGTATTGTGATGGGCGAATTGGTTTCTAACGAAGAAGAACAAATTGTCAGCCGTGATGAAAACTCTTGGTTGATTGATGGTGCGACCCCGCTTGAAGATGTGATGCGTGCCTTGGATATTGAATCTTTCCCTGATTCAGAAAATTACGAGACTATTAGTGGCTTTATGATGTATATGTTACGCAAAATCCCGAAAAAAACTGATTTTGTGTTGTACGATAAATATAAATTTGAAGTCATTGATACTGAAAACTTCAAAATTGATCAAATTTTAGTTTCGATTGTCAAAGACAACGGAGTGAGCAAAGAATCAGCGTAGTACTAGGTGCTGCCTTGCTTAAACCCCTATTCTAAGTATAATTAACCGCGGTTTTAACCGCCTATAAATAAGGAAAATTTAATGTTAAAAAAAATCTCGATATTCTTTGTTGCAGTAATGCTTGCAGGTTGTTCTTCGATTTCAGATATGACCTCTTACATTCCGTTTATGGGCAAAGATAAAAAAGTCATTAATTTAGATAAAGATAAAATCGACCAAAAATCTTACGCGGCAGCTTATGAAGCCACTGTGGCAACCTATAAAGATCGCGTAAACAAGAATTTCTTTGTGGATAATTTTGCAAGTGGTGCAAATGACTGGTATCTCGGTCGTATTGTTGTGCCAATCAAACAAATTCAAGATAAACTCTACACGGGCGGCCATGACTCTGATGTGTATGCTTACTATAGCGGTGTGTTACATGCAGAAGCATTACAAACTAACTTTAGCCGTTTAAGTGCAAATTGTTGGCAAAAAGTGGATTCGCCAAGTGTGACGCAAGGAATCTACGATGCAATGCGTGATTTGCAAAAAGGCAAAGAGCGCGGTGAAAACGACGCTTACATTTCTCAAGGTAGTGAAATGCTACTCAAAGCCTGTACCGGCCAATAATCTTTTTGAGCTGTTGATGAGTGATCTCATCAGCAGCTTTTCTTTTTTTAAATCATCAATGTGAAGGAGCAAGAATGTTAGAACTTTCGGAAAGCAACATTCATTTAAATGCTACGGCAACAAATAAGCTGCAAGCTATTGAAATGGCTGCAAGCGCGTTAGAGCAAGCTGGCAATGTTGAACAAGGTTATTTGCAAGGCATGCTTGGACGTGAACAACAAACCTCCACTTTTTTAGGCAATGGGATTGCAATTCCACACGGTACATTAGAAACCCGTTCTATGGTGAAAAAAACCGGTGTGCAAGTTTTCCAATTTCCACAAGGTATTGAGTGGGGAGAAGGCAATATTGCTTATGTTGTGATTGGTATTGCTGCCCGTTCTGATGAGCATCTTGCTTTACTTCGTCAATTAACACATGTTTTAGGTGATGAAGACACTGCGGCACAGTTAGCGACATTAACAGATGTTGAAAAATTCCGTGCGATTTTGTTAGGTGAAAGCGATGTTTTTAGTATTACCGAAGAAACATTAAGTTTAGATATTGAAACGCAAAGTTTGCTCACCCTTACCGCCATCAATGCAGGCAAATTACAACAGCAAAGTGCGGTTGAAAATAGCTTTGTTTCTGAAGTGGTATCCAATTCTGCTCTGCCACTAGGTAAAGGTTTATGGGTTACAGATGCCGTCTCAGGTAATGTGAAAAATGCGTTGGCATTCAGTCGTGCGAAAACCATTTTTAATCATAATGGCAAAGCGGTGAAAGGCGTGTTGACGATTTCGGCAGTTAACGATCAAATCAATGAGACATTAGCGCGTTTATTGGATGATGAAGTCCAAAATATTTTATTAAGTGGTAATACGCAGCAAATTTTGACCGCACTTAATGGCGGTAAAGTGCCTGTTGTAGCTGCTCAATCTGAAGGTCAAGTCGCGACAGGCGCAGTGATTGGTACCTTTACTGTTCGTAATGAACATGGCTTACATGCTCGCCCAAGTGCGGTGCTTGTCAATGAGGTGAAAAAATTCGCCTCCAAAATTACGGTACAAAATATTACTCGAGAAACCGCACCGGTTAGTGCAAAAAGCTTAATGAAAATTGTGGCATTGGGTGTGACTCAAGGTCATCGCTTACGTTTTGTTGCGGAAGGTGATGATGCGAAACAAGCAATCGAAGCCTTAGGTAAGATCATTGCTAGTGGGCTTGGCGAAACAGTATCTGCTGTACCACCGGCTGAACCTGATACCATTGAAGTAAGCAACGAACATGCACCACAAGTCCACGAAGAAAACACGGGCTTACCAGCCGATGCCATTGAAGCGGTATTTATGATTCGTAATGAACACGGTTTACACGCTCGTCCAAGTGCCGTACTTGTTAATGAAGTGAAAAAATACAATGCGTCGGTTGCGGTTCAAAACTTAGATCGTGACACCCAATTAGTCAGTGCAAAAAGTTTGATGAAAATTGTGGCACTTGGTGTCGTGAAAGGTCATCGCCTACGTTTCGTCGCGAGCGGTGAAGAAGCTCAACAAGCGATTGACGGTATTGGTGCAGTCATTGAAAGTGGTTTAGGCGAAGGTCGGGGGTAAGTGATGGCAAAAGTAGCAACAATTACCTTAAATACCGCTTATGATTTAGTTGGGCGTTTACCTCGTATTGAAATCGGCGAAGTGAATACCGTTGAAACGCTCGGTATTTTCCCTGCAGGCAAAGGCATCAATGTCGCTAAGGTATTAAAAGATTTGGGCGTAGAGGTGGCCGTTGGTGGCTTCTTAGGGGAAGACAACGTCGGTGATTTTGAAACCTTATTTAAAAAACAAGGCTTGGAAGACAAATTTCATCGTGTTGCCGGTAAAACTCGCATTAACGTAAAAATTACGGAAACAGAAGCCGATGTGACGGACCTAAATTTCTTAGGTTATCAAATAACCCCAGAAGCTTGGCAGCAATTTACAGCAGATTCATTAGCGTATTGCCAAAACTTTGATATTGTTGCGGTATGTGGCAGTTTACCGCGAGGTGTGAGTCCTGAATTGTTTGCGGATTGGCTTAAGCAGTTGCATCAAGCCGGTGTGAAAGTCGTATTAGATAGCAGTAATGCCGCACTCACAGCGGGTTTGAAAGCCCATCCTTGGTTGGTGAAACCAAATCATCGCGAATTAGAAGCTTGGATTGGTCATCCGTTAAATTCTCTTGATGAAATTATTGCAGCGGCTAAAAAACTTAAAGCAGAAGGCATTGCTAACGTCATTATTTCGATGGGAGCGAATGGTTCTTTATGGCTGAGTGATCAAACTGTGATTCAAGCTCAACCACCTAAATGTGAAAATGTGGTGAGCACCGTAGGCGCAGGCGATTCTATGGTGGCTGGCTTAATTTACGGTATTGAAAAAGGTCTGTCTCAAGCGGAAACCTTAGTATTTGCGAGTGCTGTTTCTGCTTTTGCCGTTTCACAAAGCAATGTGGGCGTGAGTGATATCGCCTTGCTTGAGCCAATTCTGGCGAATGTCAAAATTTCTGTGATTGAAGGATAATGTAATGAATTTGTTTTTAACTCAATCTCCGCAAATTGGTGCGGCAAAAGCCTATTTACTTCGCCAAGCATTGAGTGTGGCCGCGAAAAAAGCCAATCATACTGTGGTTGAACAAGCCAAAGAGGCGGATTTAGTGATTGTTTTCGGCTCTAGTTTGCCAAACTCTGCTGAACTTGTGGGCAAAAAAATCTTTTTAGCCAATGAAGATGCGGCAATTGCGTCACCTGAAGCAATGCTGACGAATGCACTCAATCAAGCAGTGGACTACGTTCAACCGACTCAAAGTGCGGTTGGATTCGGTGGCGTTTCGGGTGTAAAAAATATCGTCGCGGTTACAGCTTGTCCGACAGGGGTTGCGCATACCTTTATGTCTGCTGAAGCCATTGAAACCTATGCTAAAAAACAAGGTTGGCAGGTAAAAGTCGAAACGCGTGGTCAAGTGGGTGCAGGTAATGAAATTACTCCTGAAGAAGTCGCTGCGGCAGATTTAGTCTTTGTTGCGGCCGATATTGATGTGCCGTTAGATAAATTCCAAGGTAAACCGATGTATCGTACTTCGACCGGTTTGGCTTTAAAGAAAACAGCACAGGAATTCGACAAGGCATTTAAAGAAGCGAAAATTTACGAAGGTGGCGCAGCAAAAGCTTCTGCTAAATCAGAAGAAAGCAGCGAGAAAAAAGGCGTCTATAAACATTTGATGACAGGTGTATCGCACATGTTGCCATTGGTGGTTGCCGGTGGTTTATTAATCGCGATTTCCTTTATGTTTGGTATCGAAGCCTTCAAAGATGAAACAATTTTCCATGGTATTCCAAAAGCCTTAATGGATATTGGCGGTGGCGCAGCATTCCATCTAATGATTGCAGTATTTGCCAGCTATGTGGCCTTTTCTATCGCAGACCGTCCGGGGCTTGCAGTAGGTCTTATTGGCGGTATGTTAGCCACCACGGCGGGCGCCGGGATTTTAGGTGGTATTATCGCGGGTTTCTTAGCGGGTTATGTGGTGAAAGGATTAAATGCAACCATTAAATTGCCGGCAAGTTTAACTTCCTTAAAACCGATTCTAATTCTCCCGCTCTTTGGTACCTTGATTGTTGGTCTTGCCATGATTTATGTGATTAACCCACCGGTTTCACAAATTATGACCACCTTAAGCGATTGGTTAAAATCCATGGGCGAAGTCAATGCGATGGTATTGGGTGCGATTATCGGTGCCATGATGTGTATTGATATGGGCGGTCCAGTAAACAAAGCAGCTTATACGTTCTCCGTGGGAATGTTAGCCTCTCAAGTTCACACTCCAATGGCAGCTGCTATGGCAGCCGGTATGGTGCCACCAATTGGCATGGCGATTGCAACTTGGATTGCACGCAGTAAATTTACCAGTAATCAACGTGATGCAGGTAAAGCCTCTTTTGTCTTAGGGTTGTGCTTTATCTCTGAAGGGGCATTGCCGTTTGTGGCTGCTGATCCATTGCGTGTTATTATTAGCTCGGTGATCGGTGGAGCAACTGCCGGTGCGATTTCAATGGCATTAAATATTTCTCTGCAAGCACCACATGGTGGTTTATTTGTGATTCCGTTTGTTTCTGAACCATTACTCTACCTAGGTGCAATTGCAACAGGGGCATTATTAACCGGCGTGGTTTATGCGGTGATTAAGCCGAAGGCGACAGAATAATCGATTCTTTGATTAAAAAGTGCGGTAATTTTTAACCGCACTTTTCATTTATCAGGTATAATTACAATGATTTAGGGAGAAA
>NZ_CAJLNI010000044.1 GCF_905207935.1 uncultured Haemophilus sp. | reverse complement strand
GATTTAATTGTCCGTCAATTAGGATTACAAGATTATCAGGAAATCTGGCATAAAATGCAGGAATTCACGGATAATCGAAATGCAGAAACCACCGATGAAATTTGGCTAGTTGAGCATCATCCTGTTTTCACACAAGGCCAAGCTGGCAAACCAGAACACTTATTACAACGAAGTGATATTCCTGTTGTTCAATCGGATCGTGGTGGTCAAATTACCTATCATGGTCCTGGTCAGCAGGTCATGTATGTGCTCATTGATATTAAACGTCATGAACATTTAAATGTTCGCCAATTAGTGACCGCACTTGAACAATCTGTTGTAAAAACCCTTGCAGACTATGGTATTGAAGGTTATCCCAAACCAGATGCACCTGGTGTGTATATTGATGGCAAAAAAATCTGTTCATTAGGTTTACGCATTCGAAAAGGCTGCTCTTTCCATGGGCTTGCGTTTAATATCAATATGGATCTCAATCCTTTCCACTACATTAATCCTTGCGGCTATGCAGAGCTTGAAATGTGTCAGCTTGCTGATTTTATCGGTAAAGAAGAGGCAATACTTGACAAGGTTTCCCCAAAATTAATTAAACACTTTGCCGAACTTTTGGGCTATAATGTTACAAATTTATAACATTCACTTTTATAACTCATTTAAAAATGCCTGAATCAGGCATTTTCTTTAGGAAAGAAAAATGTCAACGCCTTTTAAAATGGAACGCGGTGTGAAATACCGTGATGCAGCCAAAACATCAATCATCCCTGTTAAAAACATCGATCCTAATCAAGAATTATTGAAAAAGCCAGAATGGATGAAAATCAAATTGCCATCTAGCTCATTAAAGATCGAAACCATCAAAAACGGGATGCGTCGTCATGGCCTACATTCTGTCTGCGAAGAAGCGTCTTGTCCAAATTTACACGAGTGCTTTAACCATGGTACGGCAACCTTTATGATTTTAGGGGCGATTTGTACTCGTCGTTGCCCATTCTGTGACGTTGCACATGGTAAACCATTACCGCCCGATCCGGATGAACCACGTAAATTAGCTGAAACTATCCAAGATATGAAGTTGAAATATGTGGTGATTACCTCTGTAGACCGTGATGATTTACCTGATCGTGGTGCAGGTCATTTTGCTGAATGTGTAAAAGAAGTGCGAGCATTAAACCCTGGCATCAAAATTGAGATTTTGGTTCCTGATTTCAGAGGACGTATTACTCAAGCCTTAGAAAAATTAAAAGACAATCCACCAGATGTGTTCAACCACAACTTAGAAAATGTACCACGTTTGTATAAAGAAATTCGTCCGGGCGCTGATTATCAGTGGTCTTTAAAATTGCTTCATGATTTCAAAGAAATGTTCCCAAACATTCCAACTAAATCAGGTCTAATGGTTGGATTGGGTGAAACCAATGAGGAAATTCTTCAAGTGATGGAAGACTTACGTGCAAACGGTGTAACCATGTTGACACTTGGACAATATCTCCAACCAAGTCGCCATCACTTACCAGTTGCGCGCTATGTGCCACCAGCAGAATTTGATGAGTTCCGTGATAAAGCCAACGCAATGGGCTTTGAACACGCAGCCTGTGGCCCATTTGTTCGCTCTTCCTACCATGCTGATTTACAAGCAAGTGGTGGATTAGTGAAGTAATCAAAAACAGATAAAAAAATGACCGCACTTTGAATCTCAAGTGCGGTCATTTTTTATATTATCCTTTCAGCTAGTCAGTTGCAGCTGGCTTATCTTCTTCGCCCTCATCAGTCTCCATCATGCTTTCTTGACGAAGATCTTCAAGCGTACGCCCATTAATTAAGTAACCATTTTCCGTTTTTTCCACTCTAGAAACGTAATTATCACCTTCTTCTACAAATTCTCGGTGAAGTTTTCCATCATGTTTCACAAAGCTACTTAAATATTGCCAAAAGTATGAATTTTCCTTAATGGCTAAGGCTTTTTCATTTTGATCATCAAACAACATTTTACTTAATGTCAGATTAAATGTGCCTTCAATATTATCTGGAATCATGTCTGATGAATCATCTTCGGGCACTTGAGGCACAATACCACTCACTTCCAATTTTACAGGATAAGCATTGGTCTCTGGATAAGTATTTAGATTTAAATTCAATGTTGCATTATCAACGATTAAATCAAGCTCTTTCCAAGAATTTTTGATATATTTATCGAATGTGGCTGACGTTAAATGCGTGCTGCATAAGGCCCCATAAAACGGTGCTGAGCAAAATCTTGCTGATAAATGCGCTTTGCTATGATTAATTTTAAATGGTGCATCAATCGCTAATTTTTCAAATTGGAAGCCTGCACTTGGGTAACTGGCTTTATTCGCTGACAATGTGATATGTTCATTATATTGATCATTGTCTAGTGTTTCCGTCTTATCACTGGCTGATACGTCATCAAGCACTAAATCAGCCATATTAAATGATTTTAAGGCTGCCTCAATATTGGTTTTGCCACTAAATTCTTTCACCCATTTATCTTTGGCATTCAAGAAGTCTTTATTATCTTTTGAGGGTGCCTCTTTCTCAGCAAAAGCATCTAATAAAAATGGTACAAACGCCAATTCGTTTGCCACGTTGTAATCATCTAACTGAATATTAACTTTACCGCCTTTAGCTTCCCATTTACGCGCTTCATCGGCAGGGGTTTGTTTCACACTATCAACATTCAGTTTAAAATCTACATTAGCCTTGGTTAAATCCGTATTCGCCAACTTAAGTTCAAGACCGGCATTTTGTAAGTTAAAGTAAGGTTGATTATTTTTAGGCACATTGACAGAAAGCACGGATAATGAACCATCAAAACGATCGTTTTGTGTAAAAATTTTCGTTAACAAATTGACGCCATCTTTAATGTCTAGTGAGCCATCACTTAATTTTTTAAATTCATGATGAAAATTGACTGCACTTGGCACGCCATTTTGTTTAATCAATAAATTCAAACCACCAGCTGTTGCTTGGCTTTCTTCTGTCGTACGGCTTTTATTGGCAATACGTAAAATATCACTACTGAATTTCGTACTCAGATCACGTTTATCTGCCTCACCTGATTTCACGTCAAAGTGGTACGTCGCATTTTTCATATAAACATGGGTGTTTTCGCCATTTAACAACGCCACTTCGGCATTTTTCGCGGTTAAGTCAATACTTGATAGATCGTATTGATTTGCGCCGACAGGCACTAGGCGAGCTTCACCCTCAATTTGTTCCAGTTTAGTGTCTTTATCGTAATTAAAACCACTTAGAGTTGTTTTTAGCTCAACTTCTTTATTTTTTAAGAAATGAAGACCGATAGAAAGGTTTTGGGACTTATTCGCAAAATCACGGAATTCCGTCAAAATATCAGACTGTAAATAATCCCCTACCGGCGAAAATTTACTATTAATCGTGTTTTTATCAATCGTGATATTTAATGTTTTATTTAATTGACGAACTAATTGATCAGATAACTGAGACTCCGCTGTAATGAAGAAAGGCAGTGCGGTGAGCTTAGTTGAAATCACATTTGTGCTTTTCGCATCGCTATCTTTTACACTAAAGATTAACTCGCGAATAAAAAAGTTTTTCGCGGTTTGCGTCACATTCAATGTTGCTTGATTATCCAAAGAGTAAGGGAAATTTTTTAATACCTGATCGATTTTGTGATTGGTATAAAATTGTGCGCCGATCCCAAGTGCCACTGCGATAGCCGAAATCGTCAATGTTATTGTTTTTTTCTTGCTCATAACGTCCCCAAATGCGATCTCAATTTACGATCTCAAAATCCTTTTGAAAAATTAACCGCACTTTTCTCTTCAAAGTGCGGTCAGTTTCCAGTCTATTTTAGCCTAAGATTTTATCTAATTCTTGGCTTACAGCTTCCACTTTTTGAGTACCATCTAAACGGAAATATTGCGTATTACCTGCTTTCGCTTCAGCTTGGTAATAATCAATTAATGGGCTGGTTTGTTTGTGGTAAACCGCTAAACGATCTAACACCGTTTCTGGTTTATCATCGGCACGGATAATTAAATCTTCACCCGTTACATCATCTTTACCTTCCACTTTTGGTGGGTTGTAAACGATATGATAAGAACGGCCCGATGCTTGGTGTACGCGACGACCACTCATACGTTCAACGATCACTTCATCCGGTACATCAAACTCTAAAACGTAATCAATTTTCACGCCAGAATCTTTTAATGCATCCGCTTGTGGAATCGTACGTGGGAAACCATCTAATAAGAAACCATTTGCACAATCTGGTTGAGAAATACGATCTTTTACTAATGCAACGGTTAATTCATCCGGTACTAATTTTCCTTCATCCATTAATGCTTTTGCTTGTTTGCCTAATTCTGTCCCCGCTTTAATCGCTGCACGGAACATATCCCCTGTTGAAATTTGTGGGATACCAAACTTGTTCATAATAAATTGTGCTTGTGTGCCTTTTCCTGCACCTGGTGCACCTAAAAGAATAATTTTCATACAAATCTCCAATAAATAATAGACCTGTTTAAAATACCGTTAAAGCCTTGTTTGGTCAAATGATTTTGCTGTTAATTTTGACCGCACTTTATTTTATTTTAAGCTTTTTCATTTCCTTTTTCATTCCATGGCGCCACCCAGAATAAACAAATCATTCCTGGGATAGCGAGGAATAAACAAATCCAGAAAAAATGATAGTAGCCCACTGCTTTAACCAAGTAACCAGATAACATACCAAGCCCTTTACTCGGTAAAGCGGAAAGGCTGGTAAATAAGGCTAATTGAGTGGCTGTATAAAGCGGATTCGTTTCGCGAGCCATAAAGGCGACAAAGGCAGCTGTACCTAAACCGACACCGATATATTCAGCCGCAATAACGAAACCTAATTTCCAAAGTTCTGCGGCACCGATATGGTCAAAATGCCCAAATGCAGCTAACCAAATAAATCCACCAATAGTAATCAATTGGATGAAACCAAATACCCATAATGCGCGGTTAATGCCTAGGCGTAACATAATCACCCCCCCCACGAGACCGGCAGAGATACTTGCCCAAAGTGAGGTACTTTTTACCACCAACGCAATATGCTCTTTTTCAAAGCCCATGTCATAGACGAATTTCGTTTGTAACGTGGTGGCAAATGAATCACCAAATTTATACAAGAACAAAAAGAGTAAAAAACCGATGGCTTGGGCGACACCTTTGCGTTGAAAGAACTCTTTCAAGGGTATCCAAAACACCATATAGAAAGGTTGATCACGATCGACCTGGGCAATATTTGGTTCTTTCGCTAAAAAGAGTGTCATAAATATGCCCGCTAGCATACAAAGTGCGGTCAATAAAAAGACGGTTTCCCATGGATAAATCGTCGCTAAATAAAGCGAGAGCCCCCCAGGAATTAAACCTGCAACACGATAAGCATTAATGTGGATGGTGTTCCCCAATCCTAATTCATTATCCGTTAAAATTTCACGACGATAAGCATCGAGTACAATATCTTGTGTCGCAGAGAAAAAGGCAATAAATGTGGCAATTTTAGCTACCGTACTTAACTCAGCCACGGGATCAAACTGACTTATTGCATAAAGTGAAATCAGCAAAATCACTTGAGAAATCAATAACCAACTACGACGACGCCCTAAAAAATGTGGGAAATAGCGATCTAATAACGGCGCCCATAAAAACTTCAAACCATATGGCACCATCACCCCTGTCAATGCACCGATTAATTCAACGGAAAGCCCTTTATCTGTCAACCATACAGGCAACATTTGCAATAACACGAAAAGTGGTAAACCCGAACTAAATCCAGTGAAAACACAGATCAGCATTTTGCGGGTAAATATTTGACTAGAAAGGGATTGTTCTGACATAAAGTGCGGTTATTTTTGAGCGTGTTTTATCTGATTAAAATATTAAGGGCGGAATGATGCTCCGCCCAACAAGAGTGAGATTAATCTCGATATCCTTTCGGATTATTTTTTTGCCAATTCCAGGTATCTTTCATCATTTGCTCAAGACCACGTTCAGCTGTCCAATTTAACTCTTTTGCAGCAAGGCTTGGATCGGAATAGCAGGTTGCAATATCACCCGGACGACGTGCCACAAGGCGATATGGAATTTTAATATTGTTCGCTTGCTCGAACGCTTTCACCATATCAAGCACAGAATAACCAGTACCTGTACCTAAGTTATAAATGTGTAAACCTGCGTCATTTTCATGGCGATTTAATGCTTTTAAGTGACCAATCGCTAAATCCACCACATGGATATAATCACGTACCCCTGTGCCGTCATGAGTATCATAATCGCTACCAAACACGGAAAGTTGCGGTAATTTACCGATCGCAACTTGGCTGATATAAGGTAATAGGTTATTTGGAATACCATTTGGATCTTCACCAATCAAGCCACTTGCGTGTGCGCCCACTGGGTTGAAATAACGTAAGATCGTCATACTAAATTGTGGTTCAGCTTTCGCAACATCGGTCAGAATTTGTTCGACCATGTATTTAGAGGTACCGTAAGGGTTGGTTGTACCGCCCACTTTGCAATCTTCTGTAATTGGAATAATTTCCGGATCACCATAAACCGTTGCAGATGAACTAAATACAAAGTTCCACACACCTGCTTTTTTCATTTCTTGAATGAGAACAATCGTACCAGCAACATTATTCATATAGTATTCAGCGGGTTTCTGAACACTTTCACCCACAGCTTTTAAACCTGCAAAATGGATTACCGACTGAATGCTGTTTTCAGCAAAGATTTTTTGTAATAAAGCACGATCTAAAATATCGCCCTCATAAAATTTCACGTCTTTGCCCGTGATTTCTTTTACGCGTTCTAAAGATTTTGGGGATGAATTGCATAAATTATCCAATACCACCACTTCTTTATTTGCATTTAATAATTCCACTACAGTGTGTGAACCGATATAGCCTGCGCCACCCGTTACTAAAATAGCCATGAGTTACTCCTTAATCATTTTGTTCGCAAATTATAACATTGATTTCTACGATACATAAATTTATCCCCTCTTTTGACCGCACTTTGGTGTGATCGTTGTCACAGAATAAACATTTTTCTCTGAAATTTTGATTTGAGTCATTGAAGCGCTTCGCGATGAGGCGAATAATAGCCTCCTAAAATCAAAAAGATAAAGGAAGACAACATGAAACCTCAAACACTTCAAAAAACCGCACTCGCACTACTTGTTGGTTGGTATGCTGCTAATGCAGCCGCTTATTCTGAACAAGGCCAAGCCGGTAATACCAAAAGTTGGGAAAGCGCTGAATACCTCAAAGATTGGGGCTTAACCTCAATGAATGCCTCCACGGCTTATGCTCTTAGCTTTAATGGCTCAGGCGTGAAAATTGGTGTGATGGATTCAGGTGTGCTATTAAACCATCCTGAATTTCAAGACGGTCGAATCCACGTTGTAAAAACGGAAGGGACTTATAGTAAAGATGGCATGCGTTATCCCGATGCATCGGTGGGAAATGGTCCAATTAATAAAAATGAACCCGTAAAAAACGGCAAACGCAATTTCGATAAAACAGATAATGGCATCTTCACTAAAGGTGAAGCCTTCAATATTGACGGGGCATGGCATAAATATACCAATGATGCGCACGGTACGCACGTTGGCGGTACAATGGCGGCAAGCCGTGACGGCAACGAAATGCACGGTGTAGCATTCGGCGCCAATCTCTATTCTGCCAACACGGGTGGTAACGACAACATGACCTATGGTCCAAATCAAGACTATAGTTTCTTCTTACAAGGCTACTCTGCCCTCGCGGATGCGGGCGCAAAAGTAATTAATAACAGTTGGGGGTCAAACCGTCGTGTTAATTCATCCTTTGCCGGTGCATTAGGCTATAAACCAAAATATGATTGGCGTGATGTACCAGAATATGGCGTGCAATATTATGATGTACCAAAAGCACCTGAGCCAATTTCCAGTCCTGCAGCACATATTTATTTAAGTAATTTAGGCGAAGCTGAAAAAGCTTATTATCAATTTGTCACGAGTGGTGAGAAAAACTTTGTTGATGCGGCTTATGAAGTGGCAAAAAATAAACAAGTAATTCAAGTCTTTACCGCGGGTAACCGCAGTATGATGGCGGAGTCCTTTACGCGTGCTATGTTGCCCTATTTCAGACCTGATGCAGAAAAATACTGGGTAAACGTCACCGGTCAAGTGGGTGGTGAAGGCTATCCAAATGATTCAAATGACGATGTGAGTGATGAAAAAGCAGGCGCAGATATTCAAGAATTTAACCTCGCCGGCCATTCAAAATGGTGGACGATTGCGGCGCCATCCGCCAACATCTATTCCTCCTACATTCAATTACAAGACAACAATACTTATGGTGACCCTATTTACAAATCAGCTGGTGGTACTTCAATGGCTGCCCCACACGTAAGTGGTGCATTAGGTGTCATTCTTTCTCGCTATCCATACATGACAACCGATCAAGCACGTGATGTCATGCTGACTACAGCAAGACAAACCACACTTCGCAAAGGGCTCGAAGGTAAACCATTAGAACGTTGGGAAACTGAACAAGGTGTACCAAGTAACGTTTGGGGTTGGGGAATTTTAGATCTTGGCAAAGCGATGTTTGGCCCAGGTCAATTCTTAGGAAACATGAAAATCAACCTCAATCAAAATGATGTTTGGTCAAATGATATTAGCGATAAAGCCATCAAAGCACGTCAAGTCGAAGATCAAGCTGAAGCGACGACTTGGGCAACACGCAAAGCAGAATTAGAAGCATTAATGCAAAATCGTGCAGGTGCGACAGCTGAAGAAAAAGCAGAATATCAAGTAGGTTTAGCGCGTGAAGCCGCTCGTAATGAACGTGCTGCACAAGGCTATGTTGGTGCATTAACTAAAAATGGGGCTGGCACCTTAACCCTCACCGGTAATAACAGCTTCACTGGTGCAATTACTGTAAATGAAGGTCAACTTTCAGGGTTAAATCAATCCCTTGGTTCGGCACAACAAGTCATCGTAAAACAAGGTGCAACATTGGAAGTGTTACCAAAAGCGGAAGTCACTAAACCAAGTGAGAATGGATTTGTTACCGAAACCTTAACCAGCACCGCGAAAACGGTCACTGCGACAGTGGAAAAAGGTGGTCGTTTCTTACTGAATAATGGTATTGCTAACGTCAATGCAACCTTTGCAGACGGTTCTGTTTTAGTGCCAAATAAATTTGACGAAGAAATTCTGCCTCAATTACAACAAGATCCACAAAAAGTGGTTTCAGTACAAGGTACTGGCTCATTTGTAGGAGCTGAAAATGCGGTAGTTGAAACACCTCGCACTTATGATTTCTTTGCCGTTAAAAATGAAAGTAATGCGAATACGTTGAAAGTGACCGTTCAGAAAAAAGCCCTTTCATCTGCAGCAACGACTGAAAATGAAGTGGCTATCGCCAATGCCTTAGATGCAGCAACAAGCAGTGCAGCATATCAAAGCCTCATTTGGGGAACAAAAGAGAATGCTCGCCAAGCCTTTGCTCGTTTAAGCTATGATGAAGATCTCGCTGCCCAACAACACAATGTATTAAATGGCTTATTGCTTCGTCAGCAACTTGCTCAACCAGGCGCAGTAAGAGCTCAACTTAATGCAGGTACACAAATTTGGACAAGTGGCACCTTCACCCACTTCAGCACGGATAGTTTAAGCAGCCATGCGTACAATCAACTTGTGGGTATTGATGCAACCATTGATACAAACAAACATTTAGGTGTATTTGTCGGCTCAACACAAAATAGTCACAAAATTGACCGCACTTCGAAAGATCGTGCTGTACATTTAGGCTTAACAGCTGAACATCGTTTCAACGTATTAACACCAAAAATTGGCTTTATTCAAAGTTGGGGTAAACACGAACAACGTGCAGAATTTGCACAAGGTGTGAAAAGCCATAGCCAAACACAAAATGTCTTTACTGAACTTGCCTACACAGGCTTAAAAGGCGAACATTTTGCGATTGAACCTTATGCTGGTGTAAGCTATATGCACATCAAAAATAAAGGTGTGACAAAAGGCGAAGTGCAGTTAAAAGACAACAATCGTGATTTAATCGTCACCTCTGTAGGTTTACGTCCATCCATTCCATTTGCAATTGGTGGCGTTCAATTAAATCTATTAGGTGATGTGGCTTATCATCGTTTCCATAAAGATAAAGCCGCTGAAGGCAGCTTGGTGCTCAATAACCAAGGCGTAGCAAATCTTTATGGTAAAGAATTGAAAAATATCGTCACGACAGGTGTGGCATTACAAGCGCAATTTACTCCGGCATTCGGAGTAAAAGTCGGCTATCAAGGTGCTTATAACCACGATACCAAAGCGAATAATGTGAATGCGGAATTACGTTTCTCGTTTTAACGATATCTAATGATGCAAAAGTGCGGTCAATTTTTGAGAGGTTTAAAAACTCTTTGAAAATTGACCGCACTTTGATATTTCCATTTTTCCAATCTACTTGTAAATAATTAAAAATGAGCTTTATATAGCACACCTTTAAAATTTATTCCCAAAGTAAATTAAATGCCCTTTTTGGAATACTTTTCCATTAACTCAATCACCGGTTTAAATTTAGGATCTTGTGAACGATATTTTTTGATCCCTTCTAAAATACCATGCTGTCCAGTAAAGAAATCTACATCTCCCCCGTTATCTAGCATTAATTGAAGCAAATCCAGCCTTTCTGGGAAACCATTAATATAGGATAAAGGTGTAATTCCTCTTTCATTTGGTAAATTAGGGTTTGCACCAGCCTTAAGTAACGCTATCGCAGCATCAATATTTTTACTTCGTAATGCATAATGCAAGGGAGTCATTCCGTACATATCTTGCGCATTAATCTCCACTCCATGTTTTATATAAAACTCCACAACCGACAACGGAGCCGCAAAAATTAAATTACACTGGTGTAGCCAATTCCATTTATCTGCCGATACATAGTGAATATCTAACTTTTTACTTATAAAGAAAATATCCTCCAACATTGCGATATTTCCTTCTCTATCTGCTATCGCAACAAGCATCTTAGGGTCATCTTTATATTCTTCATATAAATTTGTCATATTAGTTTCCTCTTTTGTGTAAAAACAATTTCATATCCTCTTTAATTTTTTGAATATCACCATTTCCCGGCATCTCATTTCTATGGCTTCGATTTTCAGAACGATTCTCTAGCCTAAAAATGTTGGGTCTTGAATTTACGTAATCATTAAATTCCTGTCTTGTTAAACCCAATTGTTTAGCAGCCTCTTCTAATCTTCTATGCTCCCATCCTGGAATATGCCCTATATCAAACGGACCATTCACTATTTCACCTGTTTCTTTATGAAGTAATACATTATCTGAAACCTGCTCATATTGTGAAAGAATATTTTTTCTTATAGTGAATAAAAACAAAAGGCATCAATCTGATGCCTTTTTAATTCATTAAAATGAAAATTAACGTTCGTTCCAACGTTTTATCGATTCACCAATCACTTCTTTGGTTTACTTCAAAAATGCCGCATGATAGGCAATATGCTCACCAATAAAACTGGCGATGAAGTAATAGCTATGATCGTAGCCTTTGTGGAAACGCACATCGAGCGGTTGATTTGCTGCACGACAGGTTTCGATAAAATCTTCGGTACGCAATTGTGTTGGCAAAAACTCATCTTCTAAGCCCTGATCAATACGCATACCTTGCACCTTATGGCCTTGTTGAATGAGCGAGCTGGCATCATATTGCTGCCATTTTTCACGATCTTCCCCTAAATAAGCAGTAAAGGCTTTTTCTCCCCAAGGCACGAGGCTTGGCGATAAAATAGGCGAAAAGGCAGAAACACTTTGATAACGTTCTTGGTTTCTCAGTGCCAATACCAATGCACCGTGTCCGCCCATTGAATGTCCCATAATGGAACGTTTGCCGTTGGTTGGGAAATTTGCTTCAATTAGAGTAGGCAACTCATTCAAAATATAATCATACATCTGATAATTCGTCGCCCAAGGCTGCTCGGTCGCATTAAGATAAAAGCCCGCACCTTGCCCTAAATCGTAAGCTGCATCGTTCGGCACTTGCTCTCCACGAGGGCTAGTATCAGGCGCAACCACAATCACTTGATGTTCTGATGCATAACGTTGAAAGCCCGATTTGGTAATGAAATTTTGTTCCGTACACGTTAAGCCGGAAAGCCAATAAATCACACCAAGCGGTCGATTTTCCGGATTATTTGGCAAATAGGCGGCAAATTTCATTTCGCATTGAAGCGTTTGGGCATCATGTGCCCAAACTTGCTGCAAACCACCAAAAATTTGATGTTGTTCAATCAGTTTCATAGTGTACCTTAGTAATGAATAACAGTACGGATCGATTTACCTTCATGCATTAACTCAAAGGCTTCATTGATTTGTTCGAGTGTCATTGTGTGAGTCACAAACGGTTCTAACTGGATGTCACCTTTCATTGAATCTTCCACCATTTTCGGAAGTTCAGAGCGACCTTTCACACCACCAAATGCGCTGCCTTTCCAAACACGACCGGTTACCAACTGGAACGGACGCGTTGAAATTTCTTGTCCTGCACCCGCTACGCCGATGATAATGGATTGTCCCCAACCACGGTGTGCACTTTCTAATGCTTGACGCATTACGTTTACGTTGCCGATACATTCAAAAGTGTGATCAATACCCCATTTATTAATGTCTAACAACACATCTTTGATCGGTTTATCGTAATCGTTAGGGTTTAAACAATCCGTTGCACCAAACTGTTTTGCCAACTCGAATTTTGAGGGATTGGTATCGATAGCAATAATACGACCCGCTTTAGCTTGACGTGCACCTTGCACCACAGCTAAACCAATCGCTCCCAAGCCAAACACCGCAACAGAGTCACCTTCTTGCACTTTTGCTGTATTATGTACCGCACCAATACCTGTGGTAACGCCACAGCCAAGTAAACATACTTGTTCGTGGTTCGCTTCTGGGTTGATTTTCGCCAGTGACACTTCTGCAACAACAGAATATTCACTAAAGGTTGAACAGCCCATATAATGATAGATTGGCTGACCTTGATAAGAAAAACGCGTCGTGCCGTCCGGCATTAAACCTTTACCTTGTGTATCACGCACTGAGACGCATAAGTTGGTTTTACCTGAACGACAAAACTCACATTCACCACATTCTGCGGTGTAAAGCGGAATAACGTGATCACCTGGTTTTACGCTTAACACGCCTTCGCCCACAGCAACAACCACACCCGCACCTTCGTGCCCAAGCACTACTGGGAATACGCCTTCAGGATCACTTCCTGATAATGTAAATGCATCAGTATGGCACACGCCCGTGTGAGTGTTGCGGATTAACACTTCGCCTTTGCGTGGCATTTCTACGTCGATTTCTACAATTTGTAAAGGTTGATTTGGGGCGAATGCCACCGCTGCTCGAGATTTGATCGTTGAATTGATTTGTTTAATTTCCATTGTTTTTCCTCTTAATTCATTGACAAAGTTGCCTTGCCTAAGCAAGATAGTAATAGTTTATACTTTAGAGCTCACTCTAAGGCAAGCGTTTTTTGCAACTTTTTATTTGGAAGGAAGGGAAATGACTTACACCACAGCTAAAGCTGCCGAAAAAATCGGTATTTCTGCCCACACTTTACGCTTTTACGACAAAGAGGGCTTATTGCCTAACGTTGGACGCGATGAACACGGTAATCGCCGTTTTACAGATAACGACTTGCAATGGTTGAGTTTATTACAATGCTTGAAAAATACAGGAATGAGCTTAAAAGACATCAAACGCTTCGCTGAATGCACCACTATTGGCGACGATACCATTGACGAACGCCTTGCATTATTTGAAAGCCAAACAGAAAATGTGAAGCGCCAAATTGCCGAATTAAAACGCTATCTAAACTTGCTGGAATACAAGTTAGCATTTTATCAAAAAGCCAAAGCATTAGGCTCGGTGGAAGCCGTAAATTTGCCGCAGATTCCTGAAACGACCTAAGTTAGG
>NZ_CAJLNI010000043.1 GCF_905207935.1 uncultured Haemophilus sp. | reverse complement strand
AACGTGATGAAATTGGTTTCTCTACCATTCGTGCCTCAGATGTCGTGGGTGAACACAGTGTATGGTTTGCGGATATTGGTGAGCGCGTAGAAATTGCTCACAAAGCATCAAGCCGTATGACCTTTGCGAATGGTGCAGTGCGTGCAGGTAAATGGTTAGAAAAACAATCTTACGGATTGTTTGATATGACAGATGTGTTGGATTTGAATAATTTATAATTCTATTTCCAAATCACTTTCCACCCGACAACAACACAGTAGAATCTCATCGGGTTGAATAAAGGCAAGGGGCGCCTCGGCGTAAGATACCTTGCCTTTTTTGATTTTCACGCGACAAGAACCACAATAACCTGAACGACATTGATATTCATGGTGAATTTGATGTTGTTCTAAAAAGTTAAGCAGGGATGTTTGGTTATCGAAATCTAAGGTGATTTGGCGCTGAATAAGATGGATTTTCATGAAACAAAATAAAACAAAATTTTGCTCATTATAGAAGAAAGAGAAGTAAAACTCACGGCTCTTTTGTTGTAATATAGCGAGCTAATATTCATCATAAGGGAAGATCATGAGAACCTTTCTAAAATTAACGTTAATTTCAACCGCACTTTTATTAACAGCTTGTAGCTCCATTTCAAAAGAGCCGGTTAAGCATATTGATATGTATGTAAAGCCTTATTACGATGCCAGAGATGGGCGACTTGAACAGATTAATGTGAACAAAGATATTGATGCGTTATTACTGAAAAATACACAAAAAGATTTTGAAAGTGCGGTCAATATTATTGAGAAAAAAGTGGATTTTGTTTCTCCGATGACAATGTTTGCACTTTCTGCTCGTGCTTATGATTTTGGTTTACGTGATGAAGCAGTAAAATGGTTTTATCGTGGACAAAACCGTTTAATCACCGCGCTATATGTGTTGGATTTAGATAAATTAACCGTATCGAATAATACGGCATTTGGGCAATTAGTAGGACAGCATGTTAATCCCTATGCGTTCTGTGATTTGAATAAGCAACACAAAGCAGCGCAGGATGCCATTGACTGGGTGAAAAATCACCCGTATCAGACTGTATTTTTACCTCAATTACCAAGCAAGTATCCAGATAGAAAACAAGCATTAAAAGAAGCAGAGGCAAAACTTGATGCGCGTTTAATTGAGCAAGACCGCTATTTTGCTAATCCTGAAAATAAAGCGAAATGGGAAAAAGAACGCCAAGATAACCTGGTGAATGAGCGGTTTTGTTGGTGATTTTAAAAAAATTTAAAAATCTTAAGGTTGCTTAAGATTTTATTAAGATTTGTTGTGTTTAATAAGCATCAACAAGGCGGCAATGAGGATAATCCTTCGCTTTGAAACATGATTAATTTATGCTTAATTCTATTTAGGAGAACATGATGAAAAAATTTGCTTTAGCAACCCTTTTAGCTTTATCTACTTCAGTAGCATTTGCGGGTTTCAATGGTAACACTGCACAAGGTGGCTTCCAAGGTGGTGACCAAGGTCAACAACTTACTGTTAAACAAGCATTATCTGCGAAAGATAATTCTATGATTACCTTAGTCGGTAATATCACTCAACAAATTGATGGTGATGAATATCTTTTCACCGATGGCACAGACCAAATCAAATTGGAAATTAAAAACCGTGTTTGGAATGGTTTAAATGTGGGGCCACAAGATAAAATCCGCGTTTACGGTAAATTAGATAATGAAGCTTTTGAAAAAGCAGAGCTTGAAGTCATTAGCGTTGAAAAAGCGCAATAATTCATATAATTTGAAGTGGTGGGCAAAGCCCGCCATTTTTTCGTTTTGAGAAAGAGAAAAGTGCGGTCAATATTATGCGAGTTTTATTAATAGAAGACGATCCTCTGATTGGCAATGGTCTGCAAATTGGTTTAACGAAATCAGGCTTTATTGTAGATTGGTTTACCGATGGGCAAAGTGGATTAAATGCCTTAATCGGGGCGCCTTATGATGCGGTAGTATTGGATTTAACGCTGCCTAAACTGGATGGTTTGGATGTATTAAAACAATGGCGTTCAAATAATCAAGATGTGCCTGTATTGATTTTAACTGCACGTGATACATTGGATGAACGCATTAAAGGCATTCAACAAGGTGCCGATGATTATCTTTGTAAACCCTTTGCCTTGGCTGAAGTGGTGGTGCGATTACAAGCACTAATTCGTCGTCGTTATGGGCAAGTTAAACCACAAATTGAGCATGGCAATGTAAAACTCGATCCTGCTCAACGTAAGGCTTGGTTGAATGAGGATGAAATTACATTAACTGGACGTGAATATAAATTACTCGAGCTTTTTATGCTGAATAAAGAACGAGTACTTTCTCGTGCAACCATTGAAGAAAAACTATCAAATTGGGATGAAGAATTAAGTAGCGGTGCATTGGACGTACATATTTATAATTTACGTCAAAAACTGGGTAAACAATTTATTCGCACTGTACATGGCGTAGGCTATGCTTTAGGACAAGTTAATGAAAAATAAACGACTGAGTTTTCGTCTCTTAATCGGTTTAAGTTTGACCGCACTTTGCGTGTGGTGTATTGCCACTGCTGTTGCATGGACGGTTGTCAAAAAAGAAGTAAAAGATGTGTTTAATGCACAACAAGTGCTTTTTGCTGAGCGTTTGGCAACCTCTGATTTGCAAAATGTCCTTTTAGGCGAACATGCCAATTTCCATCGCGGTGGATTTAAAGCGCAAAAACGTCATTATGACAGAGATGCCTTAGCCTTTGCGATATTCTCAAACAAAGGTGAAAGATTATTAACTGATGGGGATAGTGGCGATAAATTTCTTTTCAAAAATAAAACAGGTTTTAGCAAAGAACATATTTTAGATGATGACGATGAATGGTTGATTTATTGGCAACCTGTCGGTAAAGGTGAACTTGTCATTGCGGTGGGACAAGAATTAGAATACCGCGAAGAGTTGGTCAATAAAATGGTCTTCGGTCAAACAGGGATTTGGTTTGCTGGATTACCAGTATTATTATTGGTTGCGTTTATTGTGATTTATCGTGCATTAAAACCAATTAATCGATTGAGTCGAAACGTACAAGCTCGCCGACCAGGTGATGTGTCGTTATTGGAAACTGATGATGTGCCAACAGAGATTCTACCGTTAGTCCAAAACTTAAATCAATTTTTCACACGTACCAGTGAGCAGTTGGAACGGGAAAGACGTTTTGTTTCAGATGCAGCACATGAATTGCGTAGCCCATTAGCGGCATTACGTATTCAAACAGAAGTCGCACAGTTAGCTGGCGATGATGCACAGACACGTGAAACGGCTTTAGCGCATTTAACCCAAGGTATCGATCGGGCAACTCAATTAATCGAACAGCTTCTTACACTTTCCCGCTTGGATAATCTTAAAGAATTAAATCATCAGGAGCCTATTCATTGGTCAGAAATTATAACTTCACTTATCGGTGAGTTATATTTCACCGCACAGCAACGCCAAATCGAATTGCAGTTTGAGCATCAGGGAGATCCTGCCGTTAAGCAAGGGCAGCCATTATTACTTGCACAAATGCTACGAAACTTATTGGATAATACCATAAAATATTGTCCTCAAGGCACTCAGGTTCGCGTGATTTTGCAGTCTAATAAAATTCTTGTCGAAGATAATGGCGGTGGTGTTGCGCCAGAAGAATTAGCAAAATTAGGGCAGCGTTTTTATCGTCCTGTAGGACAAAATGAAAAGGGAAGTGGGCTTGGATTGTCTATTGTGGCAAGAATAGCAGAATTGCATCACTATCGTTTCCGATTAGAAAATATTGAATCCAACGAACAAGTTAAAGGTTTGCGAGCTATCATTGAGTTATAAAAAAGGGCGTTAATTTACGCCCTTATTATTAAAACATTCCACCAATTAATTCTAATCGACCTTTCTCAACTTTAATTTCTTTGGCAAATTTCTTAATCAGCATTTGTTTCATATCGCTTTCATCCAAGGTGTAAACTGGCATCCGACTTAATAAGGCTGCCACACCATCGCTTAATAGCGGCATAACATCTTGGAGTTGATCCATCACACTATTCGGTTCGCCAGACCAGCGTAAAATTCTCAGATTTTTTAAATAGAGCGCCCCTTCTTGGGCGTTATATTCTGGAACAGCATCAAAGGTTAAATGTAATTTAGCCGGATAGGTTTTACCGGATAAACGAATAAGCGTATCAGCCAAACCACTCATTTCAACACGATTACTTTCAGTTTGCCCGATTTGAGTCGCTAAATCTTTCAGTGCATAATCTACGGAAAATAACCCTGGAATACCGAGTTTGTCATTAATAGTACCTTTTTCACTTAAATACTGGTTAATTTGTTGCTCGCTGATGCTAAAAGGGGAAGCTTGTACAGATAGCGTGAAGAAACCTAATGTCAGTACGGTAAGCACTTTTTTCAAAAAATACATATTTTTCTCCTTGATTGAAAAAGAATAAAAATTTTGTAGAATGTATCGCTTATCTTTTCAATACACAATAAAAATTTAAGTAGAGACTATGACTACGTTACTTAAAGACCATGTGCAAAAGCTTCTTGAAGAACATCGTGGAGAACGCGTTTTCCGCTTTGAATATTTAGGAAAACATTATTGGTTAAAACAGCCTGAACAATTAAAAGGGATATGGTTATTATTAAAACCATATCCAAAACAACATTTTAAAGAAGAGTGTGAAATACTACAGCATCTAAATAATATTGGTGCCCCAGTACCTAAATTATGCGGTTTCGGTGATGATTATTTAGTATTGGAAGATGCCGGGCCAACATTAAACATCTGGCTGAATGATGAAATATTGTCTTGGGCAGAAAAATCACATATTTTGCATTCAGCGATAGAAATATTGATCAATCTTCATCAACAAGGCATTATTCACGGTCGTCCAGCTATACGGGATATTGCATGGAAAGATGGCAAGATTAGTTTTATGGACTTTGAATCCCATTCAAAAAGCCATAATGAACACTGGTTGATTACACGTGATATGCTGGCATTTTTAGACAGTTTATGTCGTGTGAAAAGCTTAGATGATGAGAAGCTTGATGAATTATTTGATTATTATAAATCTCATTGCCCGACAACTTATTGGATTGATATGTTGTCTTATGTGAGAAGATTTCGTTGGCTTTATTATCTTTTACTTCCGTTCAAACCGATTGCACGAACGGACCTATTGGCCGTTTATCGGTTATTTGAACATTTAACAAAGGAAAATCTATGAAAAAATTATTTTTAGTGGCTGTATTAAGTGCTTTAGTGAGTGCTTGTTCTGTTGGTGTAGGTGCTGGCGGTGGCAGCAATGGTGTGGGCGTTGGAGTAGGTCTTGGCACTGGCTTTGGATTCTAACTCTCACTTTAGATAAAGCAAAGGGCGATCAAAAAATCTTAAGTTTTCAAGAAAATTAGCAGAAATCGCTTGATCTTTTGATTTAGATCACTATAATACACCCCATATTTCGGACGCGGGGTGGAGCAGCTTGGTAGCTCGTCGGGCTCATAACCCGAAGGCCGTCGGTTCAAATCCGGCCCCCGCAACCAATAACAAGTTCAGTAATAAGAACCCCAAGTTTGGGGTTTTTTTGTACGAGAAATTTAGAAACTGGGCTTAGGTTCATTGACGAACCTAACCCTTTTTTTATGTCTGAATTTTAAGATTAGGAGCAAAAATTGGCAACATTAGAACAAAAATTGCAAGAGATGCTTCAAGGTGCAGTAGAAGACTTAGGCTGCGAACTTTGGGGGATTGAATGCCAACGTGCAGGTCGTTTTATGACCGTGCGTTTATTCATTGATAAAGAAGGTGGCGTAGGCGTTGATGATTGTGCTGATGTAAGTCGTCAAGTGAGCGCGATTTTAGACGTGGAAGATCCCATTGCGGATAAATATAACCTAGAAGTGTCATCACCAGGTCTTGATCGTCCACTATTTACGCTTGAACAATTCCAACGTTATGTGGGCGAGGATATCGCTGTGCATTTACGTATTCCTGTTTTAGATCGTCGTAAATGGCAAGGTAAATTGGAAAAAATTGAAAATGACATGTTGACACTTATTGTTGATGGTCAGGAACAAGTTCTTATTTTTGGCAACATTCAAAAAGCCAATGTAATCGCAAAATTTTAAAGGAGAAAAAGGAAAATGAGTAAAGAGATTTTGTTAGCTGCTGAAGCAGTATCTAACGAGAAGTTATTACCACGCGAAAAGATTTTTGAAGCGTTAGAGAGTGCTATTGCACTTTCAACAAAGAAAAAATATGACTATGAAACAGATATTCGCGTATCTATCAATCCTAAAACGGGAGAGTTTGATACATTCCGTCGTTGGTTGGTAGTTGATGAAGTTAAAGTGCCAACAAAAGAAATGACATTAGAAGCGGCACAATTTGAAGATCCAAATGTTCAACTTGGTGATTATGTTGAAGACCAAATTGAGTCTATCGCATTTGACCGTATTGCAATGCAAACTGCTCGCCAAGTAATCAGCACTAAAATCCGTGAAGCAGAACGTGCAAAAGTGGTTGAGCAATTCCGTTCTGAAGAAGGCAAAATTGTTACGGGTACGGTGAAAAAAGTAAACCGTGAAAGCATTATTTTAGATTTAGGCAATAAAGCTGAAGCCGTAATTATGCGTGAAGATATGCTTCCACGTGAAAACTTCCGTCCTGGCGATCGTGTTCGTGGTGTGCTTTATAAAGTGAATCCAGAAAGCAAAACAGCACAACTATTCGTAACTCGTGCAAAACCTGAAATGTTAATCGAGTTATTCCGTATTGAAGTACCAGAAATCGGCGAAGAAATGCTTGAAATTCGTGGTGCGGCACGTGATCCAGGTTCTCGTGCGAAAATTGCAGTGAAATCAAACGACAAACGTATTGATCCAGTGGGTGCATGTGTGGGTATGCGTGGTGCACGCGTTCAAGCAATTACCAATGAGTTAGGTGGCGAACGTGTGGATATCGTACTTTGGGATGATAATCCGGCACAATATGTGATTAATGCAATGGCGCCGGCTGATGTAACGTCAATCATTGTGGATGAAGATAATCACTCAATGGATATTGCGGTTAATGCTGACAACTTAGCACAAGCAATTGGTCGTAACGGTCAAAACGTACGTTTAGCGACACAATTAACCGGTTGGACATTAAATGTCATGACTACCGAACAATTAAATGAAAAACATCAAGCAGAAGATACCAAAGTATTAAATTTATTCATGGATAAATTGGGTCTTGATGAAGAGTTTGCTCAAATCTTAGTGGATGAAGGTTTTACTTCATTAGAAGAAGTGGCTTATGTTCCAGTGAGCGAGCTAACTGCAATTGATGGTTTAGAAGATGAAGATCTTATCGAAGAGTTACAAGGTCGCGCAAAAGATGCCATTACTGCAGCTGCAGCAGCTGAAGAAGAAGCCTTGAAAAAAGCGAATATTGAAGATCGTTTATTAAATCTTGAAGGGATGAATCGTCACATTGCCTTTAAATTAGCTGAAAAACAAATTACTACACTTGAAGAGCTTGCGGAGCAAGGTGTAGATGATTTAGCTGATATCGAAGAATTAACCGCAGAGCAAGCCGCTGACTTTATTATGGCTGCGCGTAATATTTGCTGGTTTAGCGAAGAGTAAGGAGTTTAATAATGACTGAAGATGTAAAAAATGCGGATGCGAATGCACCGAAAAAACTAAGTATTCAACGCAGAACAAAAACAACCGTAAGCAGTACAACAGCTGGCGGTAAAGCAAAAGCGGTACAAGTTGAAGTTCGTAAAAAACGCACAGTGCCAACAGATGCTGCGCGAAAAGCCGCTGAGGCAGAAAAATTAAAAGCACAGCAAGAAGCTGAGAAGAAAGCGGCAGAAGAAAAAGCACGTTTGGCTGCTGAAAAAGCTGCAGCAGAAAAAGCGAAAGCTGAAAAAGCGAAGGTTGAAGCAGAAAAGGCAGCGAAACCAGCACAAAGTGCGGTTGAAAATAAACCTAAATCTGTTGATCCAGAAAAAGAAAAACGTAAAGCGGAAGAAGCAGAACTTCGTCGCAAAGCGGAAGAGCTGGCTCGCCAAAAAGCAGAAGAGCAAGCACGTAAAGCAGCTGAAGATGCTAAACGTTATGCTGAAGCGGATACGTCAAGCAATGAAAGCGCATCAGAAGATTATACCGATTACAATTTAAGCTCTCGTTATGCTTTAGAAGCGGAAGACGAAGAAGAACGCCGTAATGAAAATCGCGGTCGCGGAAAAAATAAAGTGGCTAAAGCGAAAAAAGAACGCGATGACGTGAAAGGCGGCAATAAAAATGAGCGCGAATCTAACCGTAAAAATCAAAAAGACGGTAAATTCGGTAAAGGTAAAAATGGTAAGAAAGGTGCAGCATTACAACAAGCCTTCACAAAACCTGTTCAGGTTGTGAAACAAGATGTTGTTATTGGTGAAACCATTACCGTTGCGGAATTAGCAAATAAAATGGCAACCAAAGCGACTGAAATCATCAAAGCTATGATGAAGATGGGCGAAATGGTAACCATTAACCAAGTGCTTGATCAAGAAACAGCGCAATTAGTGGCTGAAGAATTAGGTCACAAAGTGATTCTTCGCAATGAAAATGAACTTGAAGAAGAAGTATTAGGCGATCGTGATGTTAACGCAGAAAAAGTAACTCGTGCACCAGTTGTAACGATCATGGGTCACGTTGACCATGGTAAAACCTCATTGCTTGACTATATTCGTAAAGCGAAAGTTGCAGCAGGTGAGGCGGGTGGTATTACTCAGCACATCGGTGCGTACCACGTAGAAATGGATGACGGCAAAATGATCACCTTCTTAGATACGCCAGGACACGCCGCATTTACCTCAATGCGTGCACGTGGTGCGAAAGCAACGGATATCGTTGTTCTTGTTGTTGCGGCAGATGATGGTGTGATGCCTCAAACCATTGAAGCTATTCAACACGCGAAAGCAGCAGGTGCGCCTTTAGTGGTTGCGGTGAACAAAATTGATAAACCAGAAGCAAATCCAGACCGAGTAGAACAAGAATTACTTCAACACGAAGTGATTTCTGAGAAATTCGGTGGTGATGTGCAATTCGTTCCAGTTTCTGCGAAGAAAGGTACCGGTGTTGATGACTTATTAGATGCCATCTTGCTTCAGTCAGAAGTACTTGAATTAACGGCTGTAAAAGACGGCATGGCAAGCGGTGTAGTGATTGAATCTTACCTTGATAAAGGTCGTGGTCCGGTTGCGACAATTCTTGTTCAATCTGGTACTTTACGTAAAGGTGATATCGTACTTTGCGGTTTTGAATACGGTCGTGTTCGTGCAATGCGCGATGAAAACGGTAAAGAAATCGATGAAGCCGGCCCATCTATCCCTGTTGAGGTGTTAGGTCTTTCTGGTGTACCTGCAGCGGGTGATGAAGCAACTGTAGTACGTGATGAGAAAAAAGCACGTGAAGTGGCATTACACCGTCAAGGTAAGTTCCGTGAAGTGAAACTTGCTCGTCAGCAAAAAGCGAAACTTGAAAATATGTTTAGTAATATGGCTGAAGGTGATGTTGCTGAACTAAATATCATCGTGAAAGCAGACGTACAGGGTTCTGTGGAAGCGATTATTCAATCGTTACAAGATCTTTCTACTGATGAAGTGAAAGTGAAAGTTGTTGGTTCTGGTGTCGGTGGTATTTCTGAAACTGATGCAACCCTAGCGGCAGCCTCTAATGCGATTATTGTTGGCTTTAACGTACGTGCGGACGCTTCTGCTCGCCGTATTATCGAAGCAGAAAATATTGACCTTCGTTATTACTCTATCATTTATGAACTATTAAATGATGTGAAAGCCGCGATGAGTGGTATGCTACAACCTGAATTCAAACAAGAAATCATCGGCTTGGCTGAAGTGCGTGATGTGTTCAAACATCCGAAATTTGGTGCAATCGCAGGTTGTATGGTGACCGAAGGTGTAGTAAAACGTAACAATCCAATCCGTGTATTACGTGATAACGTGGTAATCTTTGAAGGTGAATTGGAATCTCTCCGTCGCTTTAAAGATGACGTTGCTGAAGTCCGTAATGGTATGGAATGTGGTATCGGCGTTAAAAACTACAATGACGTAAAAGTTGGCGACCAAATCGAGGTGTTTGAAGTCGTTGAAATTAAGCGTTCAATCTAATCGATAAAAAGAGCGGTCAAAATTCAACGTATTTTTGACCGCTTTTTAATAAGAGAAATATTATGGCAAGAGAATTTAAACGCAGCGATCGTGTTGCACAAGAATTACAAAAAGAAATCGCCATCATTTTACAACGGGAAGTAAAAGATCCCCGTATTGGCATGGTAACCGTGTCAGATGTGGAAGTATCAAGCGATTTAGCTTATGCAAAAGTGTTTGTCACATTTTTGTTTGATCATGATGAAGTGGCGATTGCACAAGGCATGAAAGGGTTAGAAAAAGCGGCACCTTATATTCGTTCATTAGTGGGTAAAGCAATGCGCTTACGCATTGTGCCGGAAATTCGTTTCTTCTACGATCAATCCTTAGTTGAAGGGATGCGTATGTCTAATTTAGTGACAAACGTGGTACGTGAAGACGAGAAAAAACACGTTGAGGAAAATGACTAATGTCGAGACCTCGTAAGCGTGGGCGTAATATTGATGGCGTATTTTTATTAGATAAGCCACAAGGCATGTCGTCTAATGACATTATGCAAAAGGTGAAACGCGTATTCCAAGCGAATAAAGCAGGACATACCGGTGCGCTCGATCCATTAGCAACCGGTATGCTACCTATTTGTTTAGGTGAAGCCACAAAGTTTTCCCAATTCTTATTAGATGCAGATAAACGCTATGTGGTCACAGCAAAATTAGGTGAACGTACGGATACCTCTGATGCTGAAGGGCAAGTGGTCGAAACGCGTCCTGTTAATGTGGAAATATCACAAATTTTGACCGCACTTGAACAATTCCGTGGTGATATTTTGCAAGTGCCAACCATGTTTTCTGCATTAAAGCACAATGGAAAACCGTTGTATGAATATGCTCGCGCAGGCATTACAGTGGAACGTGAAGCACGTCCTATCACAATTTTTGAGCTAAACTTTATTGAGTATCAAGCACCTTTTCTAACCTTAGAAGTGCATTGTTCGAAAGGAACCTATATCCGTACATTAGTGGATGATTTAGGCGAAGTGTTAGGTTGTGGCGCTCATGTGACAGTGTTACGTCGAACTACGGTTGCGGATTATCCAACAGAAAAGATGATGACATGGGATGCATTACAGGCGCTTGCAGAGCAAGGCGATCTTGCACAACTTGATCAACATCTTTTACCGACAGATACAGCGGTCAGTAAATTACCCGCATTACAGCTAAATGCCGAGCAAAGTAAAGGTATCGGCTTTGGACAACGAGTCAAATTTGCTAATGAAGCAAAATTACATGGTCAAGTGCGGTTGTTTTCTGACGAGAATATCTTTTTAGGCGTAGCACTTGTAGATGATAACAATGTGATTCGTCCGCAGCGCTTGATTACACAATCTCTCTAATCATTTGCCTTTCTGTTTTAATTCCAGTAATCTCACCTGTAACCTTTTAATTGCAATCTATGTAAATAAGATATTACAGGTGAATTATGGATGCCCTTAACCATTTACGTCAGGAAATTGATGCACTCGATCGCGAACTGATTCAACTTTTTGCTAAACGCCTCGAACTGGTAACCCAAGTCGGCGAAGTAAAGCACGAAAAAGGTTTACCAATTTATGCACCTGATCGTGAATTAGCGATGTTACAAGCACGCCGAGAAGAAGCGGCTAAAGCAGGAATCTCTCCACAACTCATTGAAGATGTGCTCCGTCGTTTCATGCGTGAGTCTTACTTCAATGAAAATCAATTTGGTTTTAAAACGCTGAATCCAGCCATTAACAAAATTGTTATCGTCGGTGGTTACGGAAAAATGGGGCAATTATTTGCCCGCTATTTACGTGCCTCTGGTTATCCTATTTCTATTTTAGACCGAGATGATTGGGATGTGGCAGAACGCATTTTAACGAATGCGGATGTTGTTATTATCTCAGTACCGATTGATCACACGTTAGAAACAATAGAACGTTTAAAACCCTATTTAACCGAAAATATGCTACTGGCGGATCTCACCTCCGTGAAACGTATTCCATTAGCTAAAATGTTAGAGGTGCATAAAGGGGCGGTAGTTGGATTGCATCCAATGTTTGGCCCTGATATTGCGAGCATGGCAAAACAAGTGGTCGTGCGTTGTGATGGGCGCTTTAGTGAACGTTATGAATGGTTGTTAGAGCAAATTCAAATCTGGGGTGCAAAAATTTACCAAATTGATGCTGCTGAGCATGATCACAATATGACGTACATTCAAGCATTACGTCACTTTTCCACTTTTGCGAATGGTCTGCATCTTTCCAAACAGCCAGTCAATTTAAGCAATTTATTGGCGCTATCTTCTCCGATTTATCGCTTGGAATTAGCCATGATTGGTCGTCTATTTGCCCAAGATGCGGCACTTTATGCCGATATTATTATGGATAAGCCAGAAAATTTAGATGTGATTGAAAGTTTGAAACAAACGTATGAAGAGGCGTTACAATTCTTTGAAAAAGGCGATCGCCAAGGGTTTATTGATGCTTTCCATCAAGTGAGAGAATGGTTTGGGGAATATTCAGACCAATTCATGCAAGAGAGCCGTCAGTTATTGCAACAAGCTCATGATTTACGACATGTATAAAACAAAAAGTGCGGTTGATTTTCACCGCACTTTTGTTTTGTGATTTATTGTCTTGCTAAGCGTAAATTTTGTGGAATTGCCTCAAAGTTAGAACGGAATGGATTAATATCCAATCCACCACGACGCGTATAACGCGCATAGACGGTGAGTTTTTCTGGTTTGGCATAATGCATCAAATCACAGAAAATACGCTCAACACACTGCTCGTGAAACTCATTATGTTGACGGAAAGACACGATGTAGCGGAGAAGTTTTTCGCGATCGATTTGTTTGCCCACATAATGAATTTGTACAGTTCCCCAATCTGGCTGACTGGTGATGAGACAGTTAGATTTCAATAAATGGCTTACTAAGGTTTCTTCCACCACGTTATCGGACGTACAATTTTGCAAAATGTCTGCATTAAATTCGTAGCTGTGGATTTCGATATCCTGTTCGTCAATGCAATCGCCCGTTAACGTATCAATACGTTGTCCTTGATAGTGGGATAATGGATGTAAGCGTACTTTGACCTCGCCTTGAGCGCAAGCACTTAGATCTTCACGCATCGTGCGTTCTACGTTAGCAAAATCAGCAAATTTACTTTGGTTAAAGCTGTTTAAATAGAGTTTAAAGCTTTTTGATTCAATTAAATTTTCACTGCGATAATCAATTTCCACATCGGCAATAGCTACTTGTGGCAAACCTTTTGGATTTAACCAAGAGATTTCATAGGCTGTCCAAATATCCGCGCCTTGGGTAAATGGCTGCTGTTCAGTTATGCCTAAGCCATCACGATTGAGTTTACGAGGCACGGGTTGTAACAAAGTGCGGTCATAATTCGCAGCATATTCTGTTGCTTGACCGAGTTTTAAAGATTGAAGGCTTTTATCTTGATAGTTCATTTGTTTTCCTAAATGACGAAAGCGTTATAAAAAGTTCCACGACACATTCGAGACTAATCGACATTGGTCGCATTTAAAGTAAATCACATCAAATAGCGGCGCATTTAATGCCCAATCTCCACCACATTGCGGGCAGCAGCGTTGCTGTTCCGATTCTAAAGAATGGCCTCCGACACGGTATAAATAATAATAGGTCGGTATGCCGTTTTCTTTTTCGATTTCAGCAGCAAGGTAGCGTCCATGTTTGCTGAGCGTGCTATTAACCTCGGAGATTTCGCTTAACGATTCTTTTTCTAAAGCCGAACCATTCATTTGCAGCTGATCGCAAGCCTGCCAATTTTCCTGCCATTTAATCAAATCTTGGCTTAAGTGCGGTTGATTTTTTAGCTGTTTATAAAGTGGGATTGGGGAAAAATCTTCTCCACTATGCAATGGCGAGCAAGATTGTAAATGCGTGGTGTAGAGCATCTGCCATGCAGGTCGGCTACATTCAGCTGTACTGTCAGCATTTAAATCATCGGCAATAATTTGAAAACCTTGAAAATGTAGACCGCACTTTTCAGCATTTTCCATCGCCAGATTCACAGTTTGGTTATTGTTCTCGGGCAAAAGGCTATCTTGCTCAGGACAAATAACGCGCATTGCAAAACCTTGTTCGC
>NZ_CAJLNI010000042.1 GCF_905207935.1 uncultured Haemophilus sp. | reverse complement strand
TTATCGTCGCTTTGCAATGTTACTATGGATGGCGGAAGCTGGGGTATTCGGGAAATATTTATTTGCTTTGAATGCGCTACAAAGCACCGATTATGATGGCATATTCCAAACCTCATCGGTTTATATTTATTTTTTATGCCCATTATTGTTAAGTTTGTTATCCTACCTTTATTGTAAGAAATAAAACAAGTAAACTCATAACTTAGCAATTCAAAAGGGTTTGCAAGCGGTTAAATTTTGTGGGAATTTTACCAATTCTGCCATTCAACAAGGAATTCAACATGAAAAAATTATTTTTATTCGCTTTATGTACTTTCTCTGTTTCTAGCTTTGCCTTAACCCCGCGAATAGAAACAGCATCAAACTCAGACTCGTTTATCAGTTTCCGCACTGCTAATGATGCTATTTATTGCTCTGGCGACATTCCTGGTCTAACCCCCAAAGTTGAATGTGTTACCACAATCAAAGGAAAACCGATTTTACCGCGTCCGAAAGATTGTGAATTCGAATGGGGCGAGCTATTTTCTGTTGGCGCTACCGGAAAAGCCTCACTTGTTTGTGCAAGTGATACCCCCGCTGTGCCAGACTCTCAGATCTTAAAAGACGACGAAACGATTAAAGGCAAAGGCTGGCAATGTACTGCTTCGGGCGATTCATTAACTTGTTCAAATAAAGAAAAACACGGTTTTAAAATTAGCCAAGCAAAACAAAAATTATTTTAGTTCGTAGCGTATTTGAAAAATACACAATACGTTAATTGCCTTACCACAAGAGCGGTCAAATTTTTCTCACTTTTTACAAGGAACACCAATCATGAAAAAGTCTCTTCTCTTAACGATTCTTTGTCTTCCATTTATGGCTCAAGCTAACGACAGTACGGGAACAGTCTCTACTGGTGGTGTGGAATATATTAAAAATGAGCATATTGCGATGCAAAAAGAAAACCTATTTATCAGCCAAGATAAAATTAAGGTGGAATATGAATATCGCAATCTGACCGATAAAGATATTACTGAGACGGTGCTATTCCCATTACCGGAAGTGATGCTGCACGATTACGGTGATTTTGCTGACACCCAAAGTGTAATCAATTCTTTTAAGATTTATGCGAATGGCAAAGAAATCAAACCGACGACTCATGTACGCGCGTTCTTTTACGAAACAAAAAATGCGGACAATGAAGAGAAAAAAGAATTGGTTTCTCACGATGTCACAGAGATTCTTCGTGCCTGTGGTTTAACTGAGGAAGAGTTAATGGAGCCTTGGTTACGTAAATCTGATTCTGCAGATAAGAAAATCTTGAAATGTCAGGACCCACGTCTTGCCAAATTCGCATACAAAGACTCTGAGGATAGCGAAGATATCACTTGGGGCGGACAAATTATTTATAGCTGGCAGCAAACCTTTAAAGGCAATTCAACTACTCAAATTCAGCACGAATATGTCCCTCTTTTAGGTTCTGGCATGGGGCTTCATGATCTCGTGAATTATAAAAAGTTTGCCGATACCTTTTGCATTGATCCATCATTTAAAAAATCAGTAAAAGCAAAATCTAATCAAGGGATATACTACCGTGAGCTAGGTTATATTCTCAAAACTGGAGCAAACTGGGCAAAACCTATTGCGGATTTTACGCTTACCATTGAAAGACCCAAAGATCAGATTGTTTCTTTCTGCTGGAAAGGTAAAGGCGAAGTGAAAAAAGTACTGCAAAATGACAAAGTTGTGCAATATCAAGTAAAAGAAAAAGACTTCTTACCACAGCATGATTTAGATGTGCTATATGGTATAGATGCAAAGTTTTTTAACTAAAAGCTTGCTTAGTAATATGCTTTTACAATAAAGAGAAGACAAACCTCACAGAATTTTTCACAAGAAATAAAAATGAAAAAATTACTTACATTAGCTTTATGTGCTTTATCCGTTTCGGCTTTTGCAACAACACCTTCAATCGAAGATCAAATGTCGTATCCACCACAACCGCCACTTCTAGATTTTCCTAATTGGTGGAGTGTAATTGCTTATAATCCACAAAATGGTGCTTTTGGTTATGGCGAGGGAAATATGATAAAGCCTGCTCAAAATAAAGCACTAAAGGATTGTGAGCTTGCTTCAACGGATACAAATAAACAACATTGTCAAATCGTAATAGAAGCCAATCATGATTGTGTTGCATTGGCAACAGGAGATTCCCCTGGAAAATATGCCGCAGTTCGCAATTCCAGAGTGAAGCGAGCAGAAGCTGAACAAGAAGCCTTGGCAGCCTGTAAAACGAATTCAGCGAATTGCTCAATCACCTTTTCCGCTTGTGAAAAATAATCTTAAAAAAGGAACGCTCTATGAAAAAAATCTTACTTTGCCTGTGCCTCTTTTCTTCTGCCGCTTATGCTAACCAATGTGAAATCATTGATACCGAATTAGCAGCAAGTTATTCAGAGATGAAAACCTACGGCAACTATAACGAAAAAAATGAAGAAAAATACCAGTCTTCAGAAAAACGGTTTAAAGACGCATTAGCCAAAATTGAAAAATTAGAAGGCAAATTCTGCGCTTGGGAAAAAGCGCCTAAAGAGGGTGTGCGTGTGCTCACTTCAAAAGACCAAAAACTGCAAATCCTTGCTTGGGATTGGCAATCTGGCGGGACAATGCATGAATATGGCAGCATTTGGCGTTATCAGTTACCTAATGGCATTTGGAAAACGGAAGTTAATGAGTTAGACTCTTATATAACCTGGCTAGTATCGCTTAAATTGAATGGAAAACCTTACTATTATATAGAAACCGCTGACATCTACAGTCAATGTCATCATGCAATCGCAGCGAAATTTTATCAAATTACGGAAAAAGGTTTAGAAGAAGCCAATCTGATTCAAGGTAAAAAACCAACTTCTAATATTGAGGTATCGTTTATCTCATATACGAATAATGATTTACCAGAATCGAATGCCTATTTTGATTACGACTTGAAAAATAACCGCTTTAGCTTCCCGTTAGTACATCAATTTGAAGATACATGTGGTAACGGAAAAATGACTTCAGAACGCATTTATTATCGTTTTGATGGCAAACACTTTGTAAAAGAGAAAAAAACTAAAAAATAGATCTATTCCTGTACTCACATAAAAAAGGGGCTCGAATCCTTATTAAAGGATCCCCCCTTTAAGGAAACAGTCATGTCTCTAAAAACATTTGAAAAATTGACCGCACTTTTAGATAAACATCAAGCACGCTATCGTGTCGTTGAGCATCCGACTGCAGGAAAATCAGAGGAAGTGGCTAAAATCCGTGGTACAGAATTAGGGCAAGGGGCAAAAGCGCTAGTATGCAAAGTGAAAGGAAATGGCGTAAAACAAGCAGTGTTAGTTATATTGCCGGCTGATCAACAATCTGATTTAAGCAAAGTGGCGGCCTATTTAGGCGGCACGAAAGCCTCGCTTGCTAGTCCTACAGAAGTAGATACCCTAACTGACTGTGTATTTGGTGCAATTCCGCCTTTTAGCTTTCATCCTGATTTGTTATTAATTGCCGATCCTAGCTTACTGTCTCGTTATGATGAATTAGCATTTAATGCAGGTACGTTAGAACGCTCTATTATTCTCAATACACAAGATTATGCCTCAATCGTTCAGCCCACATTAGTGGATGTAATAAAAACCGAATAGAGAAAAGATTGGTTGTCTTTCATTTGATTGATACAATGCTTCCGTTTTTCTATTAATTGGACATCTCATGAAAAAATATCTTAAAGCATTTATTCTTTTTCCGTTGATTATTCAAATTATCGGCACTGTTGCCTTAACATTCTCGAATAATGATACTGATCAAATTCAGAGCTCAGTGTTTTCTGTCTTTATTGTGGCTGCAGTGCCGACTTTTCTCATTACGCTTTGGGCGGCATTTCACCGTTATGCAAGCTACAACGTGAAAGCTATTGCATTAATTGCAGGATTAATCGGATTTAGTTACACAGTTGTGGCAGGATTCTTTTATGCCACACTAGTTAATGACATGGGATTTGGCGAATGGTTACGCGCAGGAGGATTAGAAATTACCTGCTTAATGGCCGCAGGTTTGGCACTTTATTCTGTGATGGTATTACCGCTCTTGTTACCTAAAGAACGCCCACTATAAGGCGATTTGAGGCGAATATTGAGCAGTTAAATCCACCAAATCTGCTAATGAAATTGACCGCACTTGATTGTTTTCTGGCAAAAGTGCGGTTAAATTTCGAGCCAAAACATCTTGCTCCAACACAAAACATTGCCCTTTGCATTGAGTAAACATTTCTCCGTACTTTACCACTAGCAACACACCGTCTTGCCATAAAACCACCGCATCATTTTCCGTGATGTCAGTCAAATAACGTTGAATGTCTGTCTCAGAATAATGAGCTTGAGAAAAGGTATAAAGCATAATATTCCTTAAAACGTAAACACTTTTTCTGCTTGGCTAAGCTTATTGAACAGCGAAGTGCGGTCAATTTTTTCAGCAGAAATAATGAGTTGTTCTGTTTGCAAATGGTATTGGTCGAGTGAAGTGGCACAGACAAAGCGCTGTTCAATATCGTATAAATCTAATAATTTAAAGGTACGAATAAAATCTTTTTGTAACAATAACTCAGGATTTTGCCCATCGAGTAAATTTAATACGCCATCATCGATAAAAAAGACACCGATTTCCTCTTCATCACAAAATGCTGTCGCCGCAAGCAAAGCATCTAAACCTTCACGAGAAATCGCGTTTCCATGCGGTGCGGTACGAAATAAGAATGCTAGCTTCATAATGTCACCACCCGATCTGCTTTTAATGCCATCGCCATAAACTCGCCTAAGCCTGTAATCTCAAAACCTTCTGCCAGATTAGTTTTATCAGTCTCTTTTGCCGTAAGCGCATCCACTACGCCACGACGTTGTGAAGCGGCTACACATAAATGCAAAGGAATATGATGCTGCGCTGAAAAGGCTTGCCAAGCTTGCGTGAGATTAAATTCATCATTGGCAGGATAAACCAAGCCATTGCCATTACTCACACCGTCTTGGAAAAAGAAAATTTGGCTAATGGCATGCCCTTTTTCGAGTAAAGCTTGGGCAAATTGATAGGCAAGAAAAGCCCCTTGTTTTCCATAAACGGGACTTTTCACGGCGAGAACATAGTTCATTACTCTTGCTCTTGTTTGATTTGACGAATATACAAATACACGGTGTGGCGAGAAATCGCGAGGCGATCAGCCACTAAATTGATCGCATCTTTAATATCAAAAATGCCTTTTTCGTAAAGTGAAATCACAATCTGACGGTTCTTATTATTATTCGAAACCGAGCGATCTGCATTCACTTCTTCAATCGTTTTTTCTACCGTTTGTGCCACCAATTCTTCCACTGAACTTGCAAAATTGACGGAAGAGGTTTCATTTTGTTCCTGCGTTGGCATAAAGGCCTGCATAAATTGAGAAACCGGCACATCCAAATTAATATTGATACAAAGTAAACCAATAATGCGCTGTTTGCTATTTCGAATGGCGATGGTCACAGACTTCATCAATACATTGCCTTTCGCACGCGTAAAATAAGGCTTAGACACACTCTCACTTTGCATATTACGCAAGGATTTCAGGGCTAAATCCGTAATCGGTGAACCCACTTGGCGATTGGTATTATGCCCATTGGCGATACAAATGGCGGAATGCTCAATGTCTTCCAAAGAGTGTAAGACGATTTCACAATGCTCGCCAATCAACGCGCTCACGCCATCAACTACCGCTTTATAGGAAATCAGAATAGCACGATCTTCATCGGTGAAAGGTTGTCTATCGGTTAGTATCATTTTTCAAATCTGGTAGGGAAAATGACCGCACTTTGGACAAAGTGCGGTCGAATTAAGGATTATTTTTTAGGATTAACGTCTAATACTTCAACGTCGAAGTAAAGTGTTGCATCAGGTGGAATTGAATCGCCTGCACCTTGTTTGCCATAAGCTAATTCAGGTGGAATCACTAATTCGATTTTACCGCCTTTCTTCACTAACTGAAGACCTTCAGTCCAACCTTTGATCACTTGGTTTAATTTAAACTCAACCGGTTGACCACGTTCAACAGAGCTATCAAATACTTTACCATCTGGTAATTTACCGGTGTAATGTACTTTCACAGTATCTGTTGCTTTAATCGCATCACCTTTACCCGCTTCAGTGATTTTGTAAAGTAAGCCATCTTTAGTGCTTTTTACGCCATCTTTTTTCGCAAATTCAGCGCGGTATTTATCACCTTCTTCTTTTGCAGCTTTCGCTTGTTGTTCTACTTTTGCTTTCGCTGCAGACACTAATTGCTCTTGAATACCATCTAAGGTTTGTTGAATTTTTTCGTCTTTACGAACATCAACTTTACCTTCTAATGCATCTTTTAAGCCATCTAAAATACGCGCATTGTCGTATTGAATGACTTCTTTTTGAGCATCCACTAAATCTTTTACTTGGTTACCCATTAATGCACCTACAGCATAAGACGCATCACTTGCGCTTGGCGCTGCTTTATCTTCTGCAAAAACAGAACCTGAAACAACCGCACTTACCATAAGTGCAGCAAGAGAAAGCTTTTGAATTTTCAACATTTTGCTTGATCCTTTATAATAGAAACGGAATAGTGAATAGGTTAAATCGGATTGACCAAATTCACAACATTTTTTTAAAAATTAGAGAAATTTTATGCAAAATCAACAAATTTTAGAAGATCGCATTGCTGAACTTGAAATGAAAATTGCGTTTCAAGAACAACTTTTAGACGAGCTAAACCAAGCATTAGTTCAACAACAGTTTGATATGGATAAAATTCAACTTCAACTCCGCTATCTCGCCGGCAAATTAAAAGATATGCAACCATCTAATATTGCCAGCCAAGCAGAAGAAACACCGCCTCCGCATTATTAAAATGTAATAAAACCATATTTTTAGCTAAATGCGTGATCTTCATCACAAATTCATGAAAAATATTTTTATTTTATTGAAAAAATAACTAAGTGTTTTTATGGTTACCTCTATAGTTGTAAGCCAAATAGAGGATGTAAAAATGGCAAAGTTAGAAATAAAAAATATTACAAAAAAATTTGGTGACTTTTACGCAGCAAATAATATTACTTTTACCGCCGAAGAAGGCGAGTTTGTCACCTTATTAGGACCAAGTGGCTGTGGTAAAACCTCCTTATTAAAATTAATCGCTGGATTTCATGTGGCTGATGAAGGTGAAATCCTTATCGGAGGAAAAAATGTTAACAATGTTCCTCCAGAAAAACGCAATACAGCCATGTGTTTCCAATCTTATGCCCTTTTCCCTCACCTCAACGTTTCTCACAATATTTGCTATGGTTTAAAGCAACGTAAAATTGATATTGAAGAACAAAAACAGCGTTTAAATCTCGCATTGAAACAAATGGATTTAGAATTTCATAAATTGAAATTACCCAATGAGCTTTCTGGAGGTCAACAGCAACGTGTCGCATTAGCCAGAGCCATGGTCACTCGTCCAGATGTAATTTTATTTGATGAACCGCTTTCCAACTTAGATGCCAAATTACGCGAAAGTGTACGTTTTGAAATTAAGCAACTCTCAAAACAATACAATTTGACTAGTATTTATGTGACTCACGATCAGGCTGAAGCCCTAACTATGTCAGATAAAATTATTGTGTTAAATAAAGGTGCTATTGAGCAAATTGGCTCTCCTCAAGATATTTATCATCATCCTAAAAACCGCTTTGTGGCAGATTTTATTGGCATTGCCAATATCACAGAAGCCAATGTGAAAAACATCGGTGACAACCTTTATGCTGTTAGTTCTATTTTTGGCGATTTCACCGTATTTTCTGAGAAAAAACCGGAATCAGAGCGAATTTATATTTGCTTTCGACCGGAAGACATTGAATTGTTACCAAACGCACAAACGGAAGCGGAAAACCAAATTACAGTAGATATCATCAACACCGCTTTTATGGGCAATATCACGGAAGTGCAAGGAGTCATTAAACGTAATGATGAAGAGAAAAAATTACGTCTGCAACTAACAAAATGCCCGAATTTGAGCGATAAACTCACCTTTACGGTTCCCCGCCATGCGATTAAATTCTTGGAGTCCGTAAAATGAAAAGTCTCAAAAATGATGTAAAAGCATGGTTATTGCTATGCAGTGGTTTAGGTACGATCCTATTTTTAATGGGGTCCACGTTCTACATTGTAGTCTCTCAAAGCCTTGGTTTATACAGTATGGGCGGGGAAGAAAGCCAATTTAGTTTGGAGTATTGGCAAGCCGTATTAAATAGCCCTGTATTCCAAAATTCGTATATTTATTCCGTAAAAGTGTCTTTATTAGGGGCGATTTTATCCATCATCGTGGCTTATCCCATTGCCATGTGGTTACGTAAAAAATTACCAGCCAAGGTAACAATTATAACCATCTTGCGGGCGCCTATGTTGGTACCAGGATTAGTTGCAGCCTTCTTGTTCGTCAATATGATCTCTTACCACGGCATTCTTAATGAGGTATTCGTTTATTTAGGCATTTGGGACGAACCAAAAACCTTACAAAATGATGAATTTGGTTGGGGGGTAGTGATTTTACAAATGTGGAAAAACATTCCCTTTGCTTTAATTCTTATTGGTGGAGCGGTCAATTCACTGAAAACTGATTTATTAGATGCGGCAGCTAATTTAGGTTCGAGTCCTTGGCAACGTTTTCGTTATGTGATCTTCCCACTAACCTTAGGTGCGGTACAAGTTTCCTTTATTTTAATATTTATCGGCGCACTCGGTGATTTCGCCTTTTATAGTATTGCAGGTCCTCGTAGTACCTATTCTTTAGCACGTTTAATGCAAATGTCCGCCTATGAATTTGAAGAGTGGAATCAAAGTGCGGTCATGGCATTAACTATTATGTTGACCTCTGCCTTCTTCACCATCCTAGTGTCATTATTGATTAAACCATTAGCTGTCAAACGTGGAGAAGTCAAATGAGTAGTTCCGTACAAATCACAACGAAAAATGGTCGATTAATCGCACGTATTTCCTTAACTTTCTTTATTCTTGCTAATTTTATTTGGTTGTTCCTACCCTTTTTAATGGCTGGTTTATGGTCATTGGTAGATCCCGCTAAACCATGGAGTTATCCAGATATTTTCCCTCAATCACTATCTTTCGAGCGTTGGAAAATTGTATGGGAAACCACGTCTTTACCTGAAGCAATGTTTAATAGCTATACCATTGCGCCTACGGTTTCTCTGATCACTATTTTACTCTCTCTCCCAACAGCTTATGCATTTGGACGAATGGAGTTTAGAGGTAAAAAATTAGCAGAATTATTAACACTGATTCCATTGGTTATTCCAGGCATGATTATTGCCCTATTCTTTAGCCGTATGTTATTGGATTTAAATATTAATAATCCATTCATCGGCATTGTTATTGGGCATGTTGTACTCACGTTACCTTATGCTATTCGGATTTTATCCGCGGGCTTTTCTTCTGTGCCGCAAGACCTCATTGATGCTAGCCGTGACTTAGGTGCATCTAAATTTACCGTTTTCAAAGACGTATATATGCCGATGTTAAAACCTAGTTTTTTAGCATCAATTATCTTCTGTTTAGTGAAAAGTATTGAAGAGTTTGCTATCGCTTTCGTTATCGGCTCACCAGACTTTATTACCGTGCCAACCATTTTATATTCTTTCCTCGGTTATTCTTTTATTCGTCCGAATGCGGCCGTTGTATCGATTATTTTGTTGGTACCAAACATTATTTTGATGATGATTATCGAAAAATTGTTGAAAGGGAATTATCTCTCTCAATCCACAGGAAAAGCATAATTTTCACAAGGAGCATCTTATGCAAAAAAATATCCGTAAACTTCTATCCATTGGTCTTACCGCTGCCGCCTTGGCTGTCAGTACTTTCGCCTCAGCTTCCACAGACTTAAGTGGTAAATCTTGGAGTGAAATCGAAGAACTCGCTAAAAAAGAAGGAAAATTGACAGTTAGCGTTTGGTATTTGCAGCCGCAATTCCGTAATTTTGTCAAAGAATTTGAAAATCAATACGGTATTAAAGTCAAAGTACCTGAAGGCACCTTGGACGGTAATATCAATAAACTGATTGCTGAAAAAAATCTAGAAACCGGCAAAATGGATGTGGTTGTGTTAAATGCTGACCGTTTAGGCAACGTAGCGAAAAATGACATTCTTGTAAAACTCAATAACTTACCAAATTTCGATAAATTAAATCACCACTTACAAGGTGTTGAATTGGGCGATATGGCAGTAGGTTATTGGGGAAACCAAACCGGTCTAGCTTATGATCCTATGCGAATCAAAGAAGAGGAATTGCCACAATCTTGGGCAGACATGGAAAGCTATATTGATAAAAATCCAAAAAAATTCGGCTATTCAGATCCAAATGGTGGTAGCTCTGGTAATGCCTTCATTCAACGAGCTTTAGTGTACATCAATGGTGATTATGATTATCGTACCGATAAAATCGATGAAGCACAGATTGCTAATTGGAAGAAAACCTGGGATTGGTTCAGCAGTAAAAAAGATGCTCTAATCCGTACCGCTTCGAATGCTGATAGTCTAACCCGTTTAAACGATGGTGAGTTAGTGATTGTCTCTGCATGGCAAGATCACTTGTTCAGCTTGCAAAAACAAGGTGCAATTACTGACCGTTTAAAATTCTATGTACCAAAATTTGGGATGCCTGGTGGTGGTAATGTTGTAACCATAGCAAAAAATGCACCGAATCCAGCCGCATCACTTGTTTTCGTGCATTGGATTACCTCACCTGAAGTACAACAGAAATTAAACCAAGAATTCGGTGTTCGTCCACTAAATAGTGAATCTGGTTTGAAAGATACTATTTTCTTCTCAACACCATGGCGTAAAGCCGAAATGGAAGCCTTCACAAAAGAGGTTATTTCGAGATAAATAATAAACCGCACTTTAACGTGCGGTTTACTTTTATAGGCTAATAAAGTGCGGTCAGTTTTAACCACATTTACAACCAAACAAAATAAGTCATGCTGCCGATGATGGCGATACAGAATAGGTTTAAAATCAAACCGACTTTGGCCATATCGAGTTGTTTCACATTTCCTGTTGCAAACACGATAGCATTAGGCGGTGTAGCGATTGGCAACATAAATGCACAACTTGCCCCACAAGCGATAATTGCGGCTAAAGCGATAGGTGGTAAATTCATGGATTGCGCCACTGAAATCACAATTGGCATAATCAATGCAGCACTGGCGGTATTCGATGTGAATTCTGTTAAGAAAATAATAAATGCGGTTATCACAAAACAAAGCACCCAAAGTGGTTTGGTTTGTACAAACTGAACGATACTATCCGCCATAATCTTACTGGCGCCAGAATCTTTCATCACGATACTGAGTGTTAAACCACCACCGAATAAAACGAGCACGCCCCATTCAACACGCTCTTGAATTTCTTTCCAACTCGCGACACCTGAAACACAAATAAAGATCACAACGCATAGCGCAATCACCGTATCAAAGTTTTCGATTTTTTTCGGCAATTCAAGAAGAGAGCTAATCCATGGATTTAGAAGAGAACTGAAAAGCAGCATAATCGCCATGCCGATAAAGATCAGTAAGGTAATGATATTTTTTCGGTTAAAACTAACTTTCTCAAGCGATGGATTAAATTCCACAGAAAAGTCTGGACGTAAAATCACCCATAAAGAAAAAATCATTGAAGGTACAAGCAATACCATCACTGGGAAACCATAACCTAGCCATTCCGTGAAAGTCACTGGAATTTGAGATGCCAAAATCGCATTCGGCGCACTTCCCACTAAGGTACCAATACCACCAATACTTGCACTAAATGCCATGCCTAATAACACGAAGGCGTACAACCGATGATTTTTTTCAGCATTGATACCTTTTAACATCCCCATCGTAAGCGGCAACATCATCGCTGCTACGGCGGTGTTGTTAATCCACATAGAAAGAAATGTAGTTGCAGTAAACAGATAGGTGATAGAAAGTTTTAAGTTTCCTTTGGCTAAACGGATAATGTAATTCGCAATAATCTTATCTAGATTCTGAATTTGTAACACCGCAGCCACCACAAATCCGCCAAAGAACATATAAATAATTGGGGTAGAGAATGGTGCAAGCGCTTTTTGTGTATTAATCAAACCTAATCCAATGGCCACAACAGGCACCATAAGGGATGTCACGGTAATATTAAAGGCTTCCGTTAACCATAAAATACCAATAAAAATCAGCAAGGCTAGCCCGCGATTCTCTTGAGCAGAAAACGGCAGTATTTTGATTAACACCAACATGAAGACAAAGTCTAAGGCAAGAATAATGAGACTTTTATATTTAGAGAGAAAGGTTTGTTGAGTTTGCATATACAATCTCCTATAAAACGATAGGGGAGATTATTAATTAGCATTTAACCGAAAAAATTGAAACATATTTTTAACAAATTTGTGACACGCTTCAAACTATTTTTCTTAAATAATAAATTTCCTTTCTACAAATCGCCTCAAAAGCATTTCTCGCTGATTTCGAGTATAATTTTTAAAAACAAGAATTAAATGAGATGGAGAATATGAATGCACGAAAATAAGGGTGTAGCAATTCAGCTTTGTGATAAAGATTTCCTTAATAATTTTAACCCAGATTTCCTTGCTTTATACGATCTCAATACTTGGGATAAATCCATGGGTTCACGGGATCGACTTAACCTCGTCAAAGAAGCCTCTGTCGATGCCATTCTTGTTGATAGTAGCTTATCCTACAATACTGATAGCTTGCTTTGTTGGGGGGCAACATTAAAAACTGGAGGATATCTAATTTTAGAAGCCATTGAGTATTGTCATCCACAAATACTTGCTGACAACTTAGAGATGATATTTGAGTACCAACCTATATCAGAGAAATCCCACGTTTGGTTTTTGCGTAAAAGAGCGCTTGCTGATCAAGAAAGTCTTAAACAAAATCTCAGCCATCAACTGCTCAATCATCCAATTACGGATTACCGAGTACAAAACGCACTTAACCAATTAGAGCAAAGCTATCCTTATGATGATTTAGCTGCCTATACTCGCACCCAAATTTATAATACACAAGAGTTGACCGACGCCGCTTTAAGCGCTTGGAATAATTATTTTTTTCGCGCTCCTAAAGCTAATATACATTATTTCAGCACTCTACAAAGATTAAGTGCGGGAGATTATCATCGAGGATTTTATCAACGAGAATTTATTCTCTACAATAAGCACTCCTTGCGTAGTAGAATTCATCCTTCCTTAGAAATATTAGATAAACAATGGAAAGGCGAACCTCTAATTGATCAACGTTTGGTTGTATGGAGTGAATTTGGCTTGGGTGATGAAATTATGTTCTCGCAATTGGCTCACTATCTCAAAAACCAACAGCCTAAACAATTAATTTTTATCGTCCAACCACCCATTGTGGATATCATCAAATCTCATCCCGATATTGATATCGTAATAAGTTCTGACGAATGGCATAACCAGCATATTGAGTTTGATTATTGGGTTTATCCTCATTCAATTTTAGCTCATGTAACAGAACCATTTGATACGCTACCTAAACGCATACCTTATTTATTTGCAGATCCCGCACTTATTGACAAAATGGCTCAGCATATAAATAAAACTGAAGGATTAAAGATTGGATTAGCATGGCGAGGCTCCTCAGAGCACGAAAACGATATCCATCGTTCAATTCATGATTTAACACAAGTTGAATCGTTATTATCCAAAACATCTCATCATTGGTTCTGCCTACAAAAAGATCTCAACGAAGCTGAGCAAAGTCTTATGGCGCATTATCAAATACCGCTTATTGGACCAACTTGTCAAAATTTTAGTGATACTGCGGCAGCGATAGCAAACTTAGATCTCGTGGTGACAGTGGATACTTCTATTGCACATTTAGCTGGCGCGATGAATATTCCCACTTTTTTAATGCTCGCATTTATCAAAGATTGGCGTTGGGGGTTTAAAGAAAATAATCTGTGGTATCCATCCATAAAAGCTTTTCACCAACGCGCTCCTCTATATTGGCCAACCGTCATTGAGGATGTTATTAAAGCCATCAAACAATTCGCTTCTAAATAAACAACAAACCGCACCTAAAAGTGCGGTCTGTTTTGCTTTCGTTTTTTATTGTTGCATACGAGCTTGAATACGTTCTGGCAATCTTAATCCAACGAGAGCAACAAGGACAATTGTCCAGAATAAGGTCACATACACAAGAGCTGAACCAAGTCCTACTCTTTCGCTAAGTGCGGCGGCAATCACTGGAGACACCCCACCGCCGATTGCGGCAAAGTTATAGATGAAACCAATACCTGTGCTTCGCATTTCAGCAGGGAAGAAAGTCGCCATATATTTTGGCACTAAACCGGCAATCCCTAAGTTTGTTGCAAGTAAGAAGAAGAGCAACGCACCAAGTGCTAATACAT
>NZ_CAJLNI010000041.1 GCF_905207935.1 uncultured Haemophilus sp. | reverse complement strand
GCACAAATCGTGATGGAAGCTGCGCCGGGTTGCGTGTTGATTTACGTCATCGCGCCTTATTTCGTGTCCAACAAACCGCACGAATTGATTGCCATTGCACTGACTGTGCTTGCCGCAAGCAGGTTTTCCATGTTGGTTACCGTGTTGATCGGCGTCGGCAGTTCTGGGCTGTAGGGGTATTTGATGCGGTAGGCGGCTGCGTTTTCGTGATACCGGTTACACTTGTTTTCAGACGACCTTTCTCTTTCAGACGACCTTATCTTGTTATAATGTCGTCTGAAATTTTTTATAAAGCAAAATCATGGCAAACCAAAGACTCATCTACGGCTTCCACGCAGTCAACGCCCGCCTGTGGCAAAACCCGAAATCGATTACCGAACTCTACGTCCAAGAAGGCAAAAACGATGCCCGCACGCGTGACATGTTGGAGAAAGCGGCAAACGAAAACGTGCGCGTATACTTTGTCATCGCCGTCGCCATCACTACCCGTTGCGAAAGCTGCATCAGCGTACATGCCGCCGCAGCCGCCAAAGCGGGCGCGACTGAAAGCGAAATCGCCGGCGCGCTGGCAACCGCTATCGCCCTGAACGCAGGCGCAGCCTACACTTACGCCCTGCGCGCATTGGAAGCGGTTGATGCGCAGCGTTGATTTTGTCTCAAAGGGTCGTCTGAAAACCACTCCCGTTTCAGACGACCCTTTTGCTGACGGGCATTGCTTTTTGCCGCCGAACCGTTTAGATTGATGTCTTTATTCAACCGTTTGGAGAAACAACCATGAAAAAATTACTGACTGCTGCGCTGACTGCCGCCGCACTCGTCCTTCCTGCCGCCGTATCCTATGCCGCGCCCGCTGCTAAAGCCGCCATCGCTTCACATAGCGGCGATGCCGCCCGACAAACCGATTCCCGACAAAGTTCAGCCATGAATCAAACCCATACCGCCGTCAGCAAATACAGCTTCGACGATACCGTCCGCCGTTTGGAAACCGCCGTTAAAGAAAAAGGCATGACCGTGTTCGCCGTCATCGACCACCAAGCCGCAGCGCGACAAAGTGGTTTGGACATGCAGCCCGCGAAAGTCATCGTTTTCGGCACGCCCAAAGCCGGCACGCCGCTGATGCAAAAAGACCCCGCCTTCGCCCTGCAACTGCCGTTGCGCGTCCTCGTTACCGAAGCTGACGGCGCAGTCCAAGTCGTATTCAACGATACGCGCGCGCTGGTGTCGGGCAGCAAAATAGAGTTCGCCGAAGTGGAAAACACACTCGCCAATGCGGAAAAGCTCATCCGTAAAACGGTAACGGAATAAGGTTCGCCCAAATCCGAAGGTCGTCTGAAAACCTGAGCAAACCCTGAACTGCACCCCAAAAGTTGGACATCCCCTCCAACTCACAAGGTGCAGTTTTTTTATGAGCAAATATACATTACACTTCAAATACCAAGCCGTACTCCACTACCTGCATATACGCAGCCAACAGCGTACCGCAGATCATTACGGCATCTCCCGAACCCTCCTGCGACGATGGATACGCGCCTATCAAGAAGGCGGCATCGGCGCACTCGAACATCCCCACGATAGCGCGCGTTTCCTAACGCGTGCCTGAAAATCAATTTCGTTTGATTCAGATTTTTACTATTTTCATGAATAACTTCAATTTGCTTATTTTTTAGATAGATAAAACTACGCGTCAGAAGGGGGGGCTATCTGGGGAGCCGTTGGTAAAGCCAACGTTCAGAATCCTTTTGATTTTATGACCGCACTTTTTTGTCATTAGAAGAAAATGAAGAACTTAAACAGGTAATCACTTTATCGCCAAATATCACTTTTCCGGTAAACTTTATTCGTGAGCTTGCCTCGGGATTTTGCTAACTCCGAAACCACAATAGATTGTAATGGCACAAGCGAGGACGCTTGCGCTATCAGGGGGAATGGTACTTTTATTACGCTATTGAAATGTAATAGCGTCGTCTCCATTTATTTAAAGTGGGTAACTCACCCACAATAAATCCATTTAATTAACATTAAGGAATTAATATGAACCTTGAAAACATTTCAAATGAAGTTAAAGATTTAATTGGTAATTTTGTAAGTGAAAATTTGTCGTCAATTTTGCCAACCTGTATAGAGGTTGATACTGACTACGGTCCTCAAAATGGCTCGTCAGAGGGTGAATATTTAGATGACTACACGATAAAATCAATAGAGCTAGAGGAGGATGAATCTGAAAATACAATCCAAGTTTCAGCAATCTTAGATTTGGAAGTATCCGTTGATATTTCTGGTGATGTACATGGATTTCACGAGCCAGGAGAAGATGACCCATGTTTTTCAACAAACAAATCCTTTAAAATAAACAATGTTAAAATTAGTGGCAACCTATATTTAGAAGATGACGAAATTGATAGCTATGACTTCAATATAGATAGCACAGGAACTATGTTATAGGAACAACTTTAATTGTATAGAATGCCGTCTGAAACCAACCTTTCAGACGGCATTTTAATATGGAGTAAACCCATGCAAAACCGCAACTTCAACGACCTCTACGCCTTCACCCAAGTCGTCAAGCTCGGCAATTTCAGTCGGGCGGCGCAGTCCCCCACGATAGCGCGCGTTTCCTAACGCGTGCCTGAAAATCAATTTCGTTTGATTCAGATTTTTACTATTTTCATGAATAACTTCAATTTGCTTATTTTTTAGATAGATAAAACTACGCGTCAGAAGGGGGGGCTATCTGGGGAGCCGTTGGTAAAGCCAACGTTCAGAATCCTTTTGATTTTATGACCGCACTTTTTTGTCATTAGAAGAAAATGAAGAACTTAAACAGGTAATCACTTTATCGCCAAATATCACTTTTCCGGTAAACTTTATTCGTGAGCTTGCCTCGGGATTTTGCTAACTCCGAAACCACAATAGATTGTAATGGCACAAGCGAGGACGCTTGCGCTATCAGGGGGACTTCGACGGTGATGGCTTATGTGGTGTTGGTTATCGTGTTTGTGTCACTGTTTGAATACCTGATTACCAAGCCTTTGGAAATTTTGTTTATGCCGTGGAGAAGGTGATGCTCTGTCTTGAAAACGTGCGTTTTGAAATTCTCCGTGACCCCATCGTGCACGATTTCAGTTTGAACCAGCAACATGGCGAAGTGAAAGCTTTGTTCGGGCCGAGCGGCTGTGGCAAGACGACGGTTTTGCGTTTGATTGCGGGCTTGGAAACGCCGAAATCGGGCACGATACGCAATACTTTCCGCAAAACGGGTTTTCTGTTTCAGGAAAACCGCCTGCCGGAAAACTTGACCGCGATGCAGAATATCGCTATTTTTATGGACAAACCCGATGAAGGCGAAATCATCGCGCTGGCGGCGAAAGTCGGGCTGACTGCGGGCGATTTGAACAAATATCCGACCGAATTGTCCGGCGGCATGGCGAAACGGGTAGCATTTTTGCGCCTGCTGCTGTGCGGCTGCGACCTTGCCTTGCTGGACGAGCCGTTCGTCGGTTTGGACCGCGATTTGCGCGATATTTTGGTCGCCATGCTGGTGGAAAAAATCGAGCGGCAGGGCATGACGTGTATGCTGGTAACGCACGACCGCTTCGAAGCCGCACGCCTGAGCCATGAAATCATGCTGCTTTCCACTAAGGGCATGAACGTGCAAAACGTGATTACCCTGCCTACGCTGCTGTCCAAACGCGATTCGGCTTTTGAAGAAGCCGTGGTGGCAAGAGAGTTTCAGGGGATTCATTATTATGAGTGATAGGAATTTAAATTTCTGACAAACCTTGCGGTTCGTTGCCCTCTCCCTAACCCTCTCCCACGGGGAAAGGGGATCAGGTTTCTCAAAATCAGAGAGCCGTAGAATTGGGAATCAGATGTCAGGTAAACCTGAAAATGTTCAGGCTCGACAGCCCAATTCCCTCTCCCCGTGGGAGAGGGCTAGGGAGAGGGTAAGCAAGCCGCAGGCTTGCCTCTTTAGCGAAAGATACGAATCTGTTATCCGAACGCGATTCGGTTTTTGAAAAAGCCGTGGTGCCAAGGGGGCAGGGGATTCATTATGAGGTGCTTTATGTTTTCGACTGTGATTACTGCTGCTGTTTTATATATTGCTACAGCAGTAGATTTGTTGGTAATACTATTAATATTTTTTGCTAGAGCAAATACTAGAAAAGAATATCGAGATATTTATATCGGACAATATTTAGGTTCTGTAATTTTAATATTAGTTAGTTTATTTCTAGCTTTTGTTTTGCATTATGTTCCGGAAAAATGGGTGTTGGGTTTATTAGGTTTAATACCGATTTACTTAGGTATTAAAGTTGCTATTTACGACGATTGTGAGGGCGAAAAAAGAGCTAAAAAAGAATTGGATGAAAAAGGGTTGTCAAAATTAGTCGGTATTGTTGCTTTGGTTACAGTTGCTAGTTGTGGTGCAGATAATATTGGACTTTTTGTTCCTTACTTTGTGACTTTAGATCTTGTCGACTTATTAGTTACTCTTCTTGTATTTTTAATATTGATTTTTGTTTTAGTATATACAGCACAAAGATTGGCTAATATTTCAGGTGTTGGTGAAATTGTAGAGAAGTTTAGTCGTTGGATAATGGCTGTTATTTATATTGGTTTAGGATTATTTATTATTATTGAAAATAATACAATTCAAACAATAATATCAATAATATGAATGATACGGGCATTTGAGTATCTGACAAACCTTCGGCTTGCTTCTTCAATACAAGATACAACCCTGTCCGCCCAATAAATCCATATCCGAAAGCATCTTCATGCAGAATTAAGCCAAACCATGAATAAGTTTTTCACCCACCCCATGCGGCCGTTTTTCGTCGGTGCGGCGGTGCTTGCCATACTCGGCGCGTTGGTGTTTTTCATCAGCTCCGGTGCCGTCATTTTGAAATGAAACCAAATCAAAGCCGATTGAACCATCGTCCACTTGGGTACGACCATCACGTCCGCCGGTTGCTGTTGCTGATGTTTTGTAGAAAATTTTCATGATATTGTCCTCAATTCAATATTGGTTAAATGTTTTGGCGTACTGCCGTTGAAAGTGAGTTCATTATATTGAACGGCAATATGAAGTGTTATATGATTTATCCAAATTACTTGCCTATTCCTACAAAATAATGTTCTCAACTGAAACGATAGAACGCTTATTAAAAGTTATTCCACATAACGAAACCTATTCATCTCCAATTAAAGGCTTGGTGATTCGCCATGCCGATCAGCCGTTTTGCTACGAGGGTATTATTCAAGAACCGAGCATTTGCATCGTGTTAAGTGGGGAACGTGAAATACAACTAGGCGAACAATGCTACCGATTTGATAATCAACATTTTATGTTTTGCCCAGTAAACATACCGATGCGTGGCGAGATTAAATGTGCAGAGCCGCAAAAGCCGTTTTTAGTGATGTCGATGAAAATTGATATTGAAAGCGTTAGCAAGATTTTATTAGCAAATCCAAACCTTGTAGATGATGTTCAACAGGGCGACGAAGGTTTTGCACAATGGCATCTGGATGAATCTCTCAAAAATGCTGTTGAACGTCTATTGCTCTTGCACGAAAATCCAAAAGATATTGAGTTTCTTGCACCGCTTATCCAACAAGAAATTTATTATCGACTCCTTACAGGCGAACAAGGTGGTAAATTTAAAGCCATGGTAAGCAATGGATCGCATACCAAAAAAATCGCCCAAGCCACCCATTATCTGCAACAACATTTTAGTGAAACCATCACTGTGGAAACCTTGGCAAATCTAAGTGGCATGTCATTATCTGGATTTCATAGTCATTTCAAGAAGATAACCAGCCTTTCACCGCTACAATATCAAAAATCCTTACGTCTGATGGAAGCCAGACGACTGATCGCACAAGAAGGACGAGGTATTACCGAAGCCGCTTACCAAGTCGGCTACGAGTCACCTAGCCAATTCAGCCGTGAATACAAACGGTATTTCGGGCATGCGCCCAAGGGGGATATTAAATAGATGGGGCTTAAAGAAGGGATAGCCAAGCGGTCAAGTTTTGAAGAGGTATAGAGAAACAGAAAAGGCTATCTGAAAAATTTCAGATGGCCTTCTTCCCATTGATCCTTTCCACTTTACCATCGGCATCATCTCAGATATCATATCAAACCAATTGTCATGATTTATTTGATTGCTTATACAACTATTTTATCAGTTAAAGGTGAAGTATATTCGTTGAACCTTTTTATTTACGCACACCTTATTGCCTGGTAGCATTGCATATTCTGTAATTATTATCAAAGGTAGATATATGGGCTTATCATTAAAAATGTAAATAATTTAGATATCTATGTAAAAACGGAGAGAATTGTTTTGAATTTAACGATTAGGAACCTAGAAAAATTTAAATGGTTGGTAATATGGAATATATGATATTAAGTCTTCAGGTGCTTTGGGAGGAAATTGGCAAATACGCATTCTTTTTGATTGTCAATGCCTACTGCATTATCAGAATGTATCAAAACCGTCATTGGAAATATTGTGCAGTTGTTTTCATTCTGCTCAATGTCTGGGTAATTTACGAATACTGGATTGATATCATTAATTCGTATCTTTATTGGAATCAATAAGATAGTCAAAAGGCCGTCTGAATGAAACACAAGAAAACAAATATCCTTTTAGGAATAGTAGCAGCAGGTTACCTCAGCATTGTATTGGCAAACATAGGATTAAATAGAATGATTGAAGGCAATGGCAATCCCGAACAGGCAAAAGGCATGGCTTGGGGTGTTAAGATGGCGGAGGCTACATTGGTTAACGCTACACCAGAAAATTCTTCATATTTGACGTTGGGGGCATATGCGGTAGACGTATCTAATAAGTACAGTTCCGAATTTTATTTGCAGAACGGAACGGTCTTGCGAAACTTCTTTGGTACAGGCTCTATCTGGGGTCGAGGAGGATACTTAGGAAGAACGGCAGAGTTTGATTTACTTCCCGAAAGGTTAACTTTTACCTATTTATCCCGGTTTGAAAATAAATTTTATCAGCTGGACGAAGCTCTTCCTACAGACAAGGTACGTCCTATGATGGCAAAAAGTTACAGGGTATTTAATAATGCAGTAGAGGATACTGAAACTCCGCGATATGAATCTCCCAATAATTTTGAATTAGCTGTTGCGCCTGGTGGTTGGGTTACGTTGAATTTGACCAGCACTTTTATCCATAAGGAATTAATGTCCTGGCAAGCAAGAGAAATTGTACCTTCTTTAGAAGAGGCTGCTAAACACCACTTTAATGAAATGTGGTATTACGATGTTGAGTCTTATCATGACCCTAAGAGAAGGGCTGAATACTTAGATAGAGTACGTAAAGAACATCCCGATTTCTATCACACTTATATAGCTGGATCCAAAAAGGTCAGTGCAGAATGGTATAAACAAATGCAAACAAAATATCCATGGAATTTGGAAGTTGAAGTGGATGGAGGAGAATGGAATGGCGAATATTATATGGAATTCGCCAATACAGAGCGCTGGACAGCCATAGGTAAGGAGAGAATCGAAGAAGAGAAGAATACAATGAAGGCAATTCCGACTTACATCAGGCTATGGTTAATAGATAAGGAAACAGGTAATCGGTGGGGTATTAGATTGCATCCATTTAAGACTGAAGAACAAGAGCAGAATGATTATAAAATCATATACGATGATGCCCGACTAAACGGGTTATACAAGATATTTCAACAGGCGTTCCCCGGAAGGAATCAAGCGCACAATATCAGTACACCTTCAATAAATCAGTTTGCCACGTTGAAATTGAAATTTGATGATCATTTTGAATTAACCGAAGCATATCTTCAAAAAGATGGACAAAAATTTGTATTGCCAGATGCTAAGCTCCATCAACGTTATGAAATCAACAATACTGCTTATTACTAATATTATTAGGAAAATACGGCTTTGATAACTTTATCGGTCATGAAAACCAATCAGTCGAGGAGAACTTCTGCCTGCCGAACAGGTCAGTGCTAAGGGGGATGAGAACGGCAATCCCATTTTTCGGGAAGATACTGTTTGGCGGCTACTCAAGTGTGAAGATAAAGGTCAAGTCCGCTTTAGTGAAAAAGAATTGGAAGAGCGTCAAAAGTAAAATATAAACGAAACGATAAAAAGGTCGTCTGAAATCATATCGGGTTTTCAGACGGCCTTTTGCAAACTACACCGCGAAACCGAACGTGCCTTTGGCAAACATATCCGCCAACAAACACAATACGACCCTATGGGCAGAATCCTGCAGCAAATCCACAACCGCAGCCGGCGCGAATACGGCTACAATGCCGCCCAACTGACCCACATCCAAAGCAGAGGAAGCCTTTAGAAGGTGAGCATTTGGGCTCCCCTTTTTTATTTAATACAGTAAAATACGTGATTGGATCGCCACCGTATGTAATCGTTGAGATAATATCTAAATCGAGACATTGTCAGCATAGAGAGATTCTTATCACGGAGAAGTAAATGCAATGTTTATACAAAAATTGTTTGAAAAGAAAAAATCTGCTTCTGATATCTTATTAAAGGAGTTAAAAAATGTTGAGATCTAACTCTTCACTTATTTTTACCGTTATGCTGCTTACTTCCTGTGCTTCCTATGACCTATGATTATGAAGTTGAATTTAAAAATTACTCTATTAATAATAGTTTAGATGAAATACAGGCAGATGTTCATTTTGTTGATACAGATCATATTCTTCAAAAGCATTTACTACAACTCCCCGGAAGTGGGGTTGATTGTATAAATGAACTAGGAGAAGTAGTGTTGGTTGAAATCGGAAGAGAGAGTGAAAATACAGAAACTAAAGGCATGATTCAATTATGTGGTAATGCTGATCAAGTAAATTGCCAACCTGTTAAATTTCAATTAAAAAGATACACATTTAAGTGCAATTCTTTTTTTACCGATATGTTTCATGATTTACATAAGGTTAGAAAACCGTTTCTGATAGATTTTGATACACGAATACTTCAGAATAAGTTATAGATGGGATAGTCAGCGAGTATTGGGATAAAAAATCCAATATTCGTTGTTGTTTTCCCAAGACCGTCTAAAACATTCTTTCAGATAGCTTTTGCTTCATTATTCTATCTGTTTGCCGAATGTATTATCCAAGCGAGGATACCTCCTTTTTTATTATTCAACCAGATTTTGTGAAAGAGATTAAAAATGAGATAATTCTCAAACCTTTTAAGAGGCGTTATTTATAAAAATATTTGGAGAAAGCATGGAACACAAACTTGAGGATATCATTGCGATTTTTAATCAATGTTTTGAAGAAGAATATAATACGCGATTGGTTAAAGGTGGGGATGAGCCGATTTACATTCCTGCAAATGATGAGGTGCCTTATAACGCCATTTACTTTGCGAGAGGCTTTTACAGTAGTGCATTACATGAAATTGCCCATTGGTTAGTGGCGGGGAAAGAGCGTCGTAAATTAGAAGATTTTGGCTATTGGTATGAGCCGGATGGTCGTTCTGAAGCACGTCAACGTGATTTTGAAAAGGTGGAAGTGAAACCTCAAGCATTGGAATGGATTTTAGCCACTGCGGCGGGTTTCCGTTATTTTGCCAGTGCCGATAACTTGAATGGCAATCCAGGGGATACGCAACCATTTAAGCAAGCGGTGTATGAGCAAGTGAAAACCTATGCAGAAAAAGGCTTACCAAAACGCGCAGAAACCTTGCGTCATGCGTTGGCTCAATTTTATGACACAGAAGATCGAATTGATTTATCGAAATTTGATGTTACTCGCATCTAAAGTGCGGTCATTTTTAGGCAGATTTTGCGTCTGTCAATTTTCCTTAAAATCGGCTAGAATAGGCCGATTTTATTTTTGGCTTTAACTTTATAAAAATATGAAAGATTCTATTATTGCAAAACTTGAAAGTTTAAAAGAACGTTATGAAGAATTAGAGGCATTGCTAGGCGATGCGTCGGTGATTTCGGATCAGGATAAATTCCGTGCGTATTCTAAAGAATATTCACAACTTGAAGATGTGGTGAAATGTTTTAATCGTTGGAATCAGCTTAATTCTAACATTGCTGAAGCAGAATTGATGTTAGATGATCCTGAAATGAAAGAAATGGCAGAAATGGAAATTGAAGAATCCAAAGCCGAAATTGAAGAAGTGGAGCAACAACTTCAAATTCTTTTATTACCAAAAGATCCAAATGATGAATATAACTGCTATTTAGAAATTCGTGCGGGTACTGGTGGTGATGAAGCGGGTATCTTTGCTGGCGATTTATTCCGTATGTACAGCCGTTATGCAGAAAGTAAACGCTGGCGTGTTGAAATGCTCAGCGCAAATGAAAGCGAGCAGGGCGGTTATAAAGAAGTGATCGTTAAAGTAAGCGGTGATGGCGTGTATGGTCAGTTAAAATTTGAATCAGGCGGCCACCGTGTACAACGTGTACCAAAAACAGAAAGCCAAGGTCGTATTCATACTTCAGCCTGTACTGTTGCAGTTATGCCAGAATTACCTGAATCTGAAATGCCGGAAATCAATCCAGCAGATTTACGTATTGATACCTATCGTTCATCTGGTGCAGGTGGTCAGCACGTTAATACCACAGACTCTGCGGTACGTATTACTCACATTCCAACAGGCATTGTGGTGGAATGTCAGGATGAACGTTCACAACATAAAAATAAAGCTAAAGCGATGTCTGTATTGGCTTCACGTATTGTTCAAGCGGAGCAAGAGCGTCAAGCCGCAGAGCAAGCGGATACCCGCCGTAACTTATTAGGTTCAGGCGACCGTTCCGATAAAATTCGTACTTATAACTACCCACAAGGTCGTGTAACAGATCACCGTATCAACTTAACGCTCTATCGCTTAGATGAAGTGATGAACGGCAAAATTGACGAGCTTATTCAACCGATTATTACTGAATATCAAGCAGATCAATTAGCGGCGTTATCTGAGAGTAATTAATGACCTATCAACAATGGCTTGCCGATGCTGCGCAAGCCTTAAATCAGATAAATCCGACAGAGAATGGCAAAGTTGACGCGTTAGTGCTATTGCAACACGCAACAGGCAAATCTAGAACGCAAATTTTAGCTTTCGATGAGACGGAAATTGATGAGAAAGTGCGGTTAAAATTGACCGCACTTTTAGATCGTCGTTTAAAAGGTGAACCTATCGCTTATATCCTCGGTGAAAAAGAATTCTGGTCCTTGCCTTTAAATGTATCTGAAGGAACATTAATTCCTCGCCCCGATACCGAAATTCTCGTAGAAAAAGCATTGCAAATTGCGTTAGAAAAACTGGAAGAAAATCTATCGCACTTTCGTATTCTCGATCTCGGAACCGGCACTGGCGCCATTGCGTTAGCGTTGGCTTCTGAGCTTTCTCCTATTTGTCAAAAAAAACATATTCAATTAGATGTCATCGGTGTTGATTTGATGCCTGAAGTCGTCAAATTAGCACAATCCAATGCAGAAAAAAATCAGCTCAAGGTGCAATTTTTGCAGAGTCGTTGGTTTGAAAATGTTGAAGGGCAGTTTGATATTATCATCAGTAATCCGCCTTATATTGATGAAACCGATGAGCATCTTTTCCAAGGTGATGTGCGTTTCGAGCCTCGTTCGGCGTTGGTGGCGGGCGAAAACGGTTTAGCTGATTTACGTCATCTTATTGAGTATGCACCACTACATTTAAAAGATAACGGCTATTTATTGTTAGAGCACGGCTGGAAACAGGGCAAAGAAGTACGGTCAATTTTCTGGCAAAATCATTGGCAAGGGGTTGCAACCATACGGGATTATGGCGACAATGAGCGCGTAACGTTGGGATATTGGAAGCGGTAATGAAATACGATCAAAAAGTCTTATATACTGAGCTAACTCATTTTTATCTGAGCATTTGTGAGAAAGAGCAAATTGATGAGCCTCGTATAAGAGGGCTTGTAGGAAGCTTAGTGCGTAAAGCTCGCCAAGCTATTCCAGAAGAATGGGATGATAAAGCTAAAATTCATCAACTCTTGCAGCTATTTTATGGCGATTGGGGCTTTCATTGTGATGCGGATAATTACTTCTATGCTCGCAATTTATATCTTCCGTATATTTTAGAAGAGCGTGAAGGCATGCCGGTGAGCCTTGGCGCCTTAATCCTTTATTTAGCTGCAAGTTTAAAATTGCCGATTTATCCCGTGAATTTCCCGACGCAACTGATTTTACGTGCAGAAGTCGATGGTGAAGTGGCGTTTATTGATCCTTGGAGTGGAAAATACATTTCAGTGGATGAATTGAAAAAACTCTATGAAGGTGCCTTTGGTTTTGGGGCTCAAATTCAACCGGAAGATTTAGCTCGAGCAGATATTCCGATGCTGACCGCACGTTTCCGTCAGCTCGCCAAAAATGCCTTAATTCGTGAAGAACAAAACGATTTGGCTTTTAATTATATCCAATTCTTGTTAGCGGGAAGAAAAGATCCTTACGATATTCGCGATCGTGGCTTAGTGTTGGCGCAAATGGGCGCTTATCCTTCAGCCATTGAGGATTTGGAATATTTTGTGGATCAATGTCCGAATGATCCCACTTCTTCTCTGTTAAAAACTCAACTTTTAGAACTGAAAGGCGAAGCATTGAAAGATGCCAATGCCATCCATTAAAAAGGAAATATTATGCAAAATAAAATTGTAAAAATTGGCAATATTGATGTCGCAAATGACAAACCTTTTGTACTTTTCGGCGGAATGAACGTGCTTGAAAGTCGCGATATGGCGATGCAAGTTTGTGAAGCTTACGTGAAAGTGACTGAAAAGTTGGGTGTGCCTTATGTTTTTAAAGCATCTTTCGATAAAGCTAACCGTTCTTCAATTCATTCTTACCGTGGTCCAGGTATGGAAGAAGGTTTAAAAATTTTCCAAGAATTAAAAGAAACCTTTGGCGTGAAAGTGATTACCGATGTGCACGAAATTTATCAATGTAAGCCTGTTGCTGATGTGGTGGATGTGATTCAATTACCGGCATTCTTAGCTCGTCAAACTGATTTAGTCGAAGCCATGGCAAAAACCGGTGCGGTAATTAACGTGAAAAAACCACAATTCTTAAGCCCTGGTCAAATGGGTAATATCGTTGATAAGTTTGAAGAATGTGGTAACGATAAAATCATCCTTTGTGATCGTGGCTCAAACTTCGGTTACGATAATTTAGTGGTGGATATGTTAGGCTTCGGCGTAATGAAAAAAGTGTCTAAAGGCAGCCCAGTTATTTTTGACGTGACCCATTCATTACAATGCCGTGATCCGTTTGGTGCCGCTTCAGGTGGTCGTCGTGAACAAGTGACCGAATTAGCCCGTTCTGGTTTAGCAATTGGCATTGCAGGCTTATTCTTAGAAGCTCACCCAAATCCAAATCAAGCAAAATGTGATGGCCCTTCTGCATTGCCACTTTCGGCATTAGAAGGTTTTGTCTCACAGATGAAAGCCATTGATGATTTAGTGAAGTCTTTCCCTGAATTAGATACGTCCATCTAATGGAGAAGTGCGGTTGAAAACAGCGTTGTTTTTGACCGCACTTTTGTTCTGTAAAAGGAGATAACAATGAATATCGTATTTTTAGACAGCACGGCAATTCCAAAACATATTCCTATTCCTCGTCCAAGCTTTCCGCATAACTGGGTAGAGTATGAATATACTTCCGCAGAGCAAACCATTGAGCGAGCAAAAGACGCAGATATTATTATCACCAGTAAAGTGATTTTAAGCCGTGAAGTACTGCAACAATTACCGAAATTAAAACTCATTGCAATCACTGCAACAGGCACCAATAACGTGGATTTAGACGCGGCAAAAGAATTGGGTGTGACGGTTAAAAATGTGACAGATTATTCAGCAACAACAGTACCTGAACATGTGTTGGGCATGATTTTTGCGTTAAAACACAGCTTGGCTGGCTGGCAGCGCGATCAAATCACCGGTAAATGGACAGAGAGCAAACAGTTCTGCTACTTTGATTATCCTATTACAGATGTGAAAGGTTCAACGTTAGGCGTGTTTGGAAAAGGCTGTTTAGGTACAGAAGTAGGGCGTTTAGCAGAACTTTTAGGCATGAAGGTGCTTTATGCTGAACATCGAAATGCCACAACGTGCCGTGAAGGTTACACGCCTTTTGAAGAGGTGCTAAAACAGGCCGATATTCTGACATTGCATTGTGCATTGACTGAAACAACTAAAAATTTAATCAATCAAGAAACCTTGTCACTTTGTAAGAAAGGTGCGTATTTAATCAATACTGGTCGAGGTCCATTGATTGATGAGCAAGCAGTTTGTGATGCATTGAAATCAGGCCAATTAGGTGGTGCCGCATTAGATGTGTTAGTGAAAGAACCTCCAGAGAAAAACAATCCACTGATTGAATTAGCGAAAACGATGCCGAATTTAATTATCACACCTCATATTGCTTGGGCGAGTGATAGTGCGGTAACCACGCTAACGAAAAAAGTGACGCAAAATATTGAAGATTTCGTTCAACAATTAAATCAAAAATAATGAATTTACCTATTTCTTTATACGTCGCCCTGCGATATTGGCGTGCAAAAAGCGCTGACCGTTTTGGGCGACTTGTTGCTAATTTGGCAAGCTTTGGCATCGTACTGGGTGTGATGGCATT